>NZ_JBNNIU010000004.1:0-421429 GCF_050269675.1 Peribacillus sp. NPDC076916 | reverse complement strand
AGCGAAGCAAAAGGCGGCAGCTGCGGCCAAGGCGAAGGCAGCGGCATTGGCCCGAAAACAGGCGAAAGAAGAGGCGGAGGAAAAGCCGGAAGGCGAAAAGGATATAGCGAAGCAAAAAGCGGAGGCCGCGGCCAAGGCGAAGGCAGAAGCAATGGCCCGAAAAAAGGCGAAAGAAGAAGAAGCGGAGGAAAAGCCGGAAGGCGAAATGGATAAAGCGAAGCAAAAGGCGGCAGCTGCGGCCAAGGCGAAGGCAGCGGCATTGGCCCGAAAACAGGCGAAAGAAGAGGCGGAGGAAAAGCCGGAAGGCGAGATGGATAAAGCGAAGCAAAAGGCGGCAGCTGCGGCCAAGGCGAAGGCAGCGGCATTGGCCCGAAAACAGGCGAAAGAAGAGGTGGAGGAAAAGCCGGAAGGCGAGATGGATAAAGCGAAGCAAAAGGCGGCAGCTGCGGCCAAGGCGAAGGCAGCCGCCGCTGCCAAAGCGAAAGCGGCGGCTGCGAAGAACAGGACTGCTGTAAAGGAAAGCGAGGAAATTAACACCTCTAGCGAACTTTCCCCAAATCAGTCGAAACTCGATCAAATTGTTTCTGCTATTGAGAGCCATATAGGACAAGGGGCATTATTAGAGCACTATATTAATAGATTATCAAAAGATGTACCCACTTTAGTGGCCAGGCAGGATACATATTTCTCAATAGCAAAATTTCTGCGCTACGATGAACAGCTTAACTTTTCGTATTTATCTGAAATTCATGGTACGGACTTTGAAACCCATATGGAAATCTATGTACATTTACATTCATTCAAAATGAACCAATCAGTTGCCTTGAAGGTGAAACTTGATAGGGATTCCCCTGTTATTCCATCATTGGTCCCATTATGGACAGGAGCAAATTGGCCAGAATGTGAGGCGTATGATTTATTAGGTATTAACTTTTATGAACACCCTGATTTAAAGCGGATTTTGCTTGGTGAAGAATGGAAAGGGTACCCCCTTAGAAAAGATTACCAGCCTTATGATGTGGAGGTGTAAGCCCAATGTTAAGGACCGAAGAAATGCTTCTCAATGTCGGGCCGCAGCATCCGAGTACACATGGTGTTTTTCGGCTTGTCATCAAGATTGACGGTGAAATTATAAAAGAGGCAACACCTGTCATTGGGTATTTGCATCGCGGTACGGAAAAACTAGCGGAAAATCTGCAATATACACAAATAATCCCATATACCGATCGGCTCGATTATCTGGCGGCAATGACAAATAATTATGTGCTTTGCCATGCAGTTGAGACAATGATGGGGGTGGAAATCCCCGAAAGGGCAGAATATTTGCGGGTTATCGCAATGGAATTGGGCAGAGTGGCAAGCCACCTTGTCTGGTGGGGTACATACTTGCTGGATATAGGTGCGACGAGCCCTTTCCTTTACGCATTTAGAGAACGTGAAATGATCGTTAATTTATTGACTGAATTGTCAGGGGCACGCCTTACATTCAATTATATGCGTGTCGGAGGTGTGAAATGGGATGCTCCTGAAGACTGGATTGCGAAGGTTGCCGAGTTTGTCCCTTATATGAGGGAGCAGCTTGCCGGTTACCATGAGCTTGTGACAGGGAATGAAATCTTTGTTAATCGGGTTAAAGGGGTTGGCATCTATACGAAGGAGGAAGCCCTGCAGTATTCGCTTAGCGGTGCCAATTTAAGGTGTACAGGTGTGAAATGGGATTTACGAAAAAATGAGCCATATTCCATTTACGACAGGTTCACATTCGATGTTCCTACAAGGGAAGAGGGTGATGCGTTTTCACGCTATCACTGTAGAATGGAGGAAATCGAACAATCACTGAAAATCATCGAGCAGGCGGTTGAGCAATTTCCAGAAGGGCCGATCCTTGCTAAGGTCCCTAAAATAATAAAGGTTCCCAAGGGTGAAGCATTTGTCCGAATTGAATCGCCAAGAGGGGAAATAGGCTGTTATATCGCGAGTGAAGGGAAAAAGGAGCCATACCGTTTGAAATTTCGCAGACCTTCATTTTATAATCTGCAAATTCTACCGAAATTATTGGAAGGGGAAAATATGGCGAACTTGATAACGATATTAGGTGCAATCGATATCGTTTTAGGGGAGGTTGATGGATAAATGATCAAGGATCTTCTCCACTCCGCTCCAAGCCTACTGAATTTTGGCATTTTTTTTGGTCTGGCAGTCCTGCTCCTGTTCGTCGTATTAGGGTTTGTAACCTATGGAATCCTTTCAGAGCGAAAAATCATGGGATTCATGCAAATGCGTGTCGGCCCAAACCAAATTGGGGGGAAATGGGGTCTCTTGCAGACGGTTGCTGACGTTTTGAAACTCCTGATCAAGGAAGATACGATACCAAAAAAAGCTGATAAGCCGTTATATATTTTAGCCCCGGTAATTGCTTTTGCTCCTGCTTTCATGGTCCTTGCCACCTTGCCGTTCACCAATGCCTTTCAATTTGCGGATATAGGTGTCGGACTGCTTTATTATATTGCGATTTCCGGTATATCGACCATCGGCATCGTCACTGCGGGTTGGGCATCCAATAATAAATATTCTTTGATTGGCGGAATGAGGGCAGCCGCGCAAATGATATCTTATGAGATCCCCTTGGTGATGTCGCTAGTCGGAATCGTCCTTCTAACAGGCAGTTTAAATTTGAATGATATAGTTGCAGCCCAGGAAAAGGTTTGGTTCATTTTTCTTCAGCCGATTGCGTTTATCGTGTTTTTTATTGCAGCGGTTGCCGAGTTGAACAGGGTTCCTTTTGACCTTCCGGAAGCGGAATCCGAACTTGTTGCAGGCTATCATGTTGAATACTCTGGATTTCGATGGGCCTTCTTCATGTTATCCGAATATGTGTATATGTTTGCAATGGCAACTCTAACCACTGTATTATTTTTAGGGGGATGGAATTCTATTCCGTTTTTGGATTTTATTCCGGATGCCATCTGGTTCGGTCTGAAGTTCAGTGCCGTATTCTATGTATTGGTCTGGATTCGTGTAACCTTTCCTCGTATAAGGGCCGACCAACTGATGGAATTCGGATGGAAGGTGCTGCTTCCGGTTGCATTAGCAAATATATTTTTGACGGCACTAATAAAAGAATTGATTAACTTTTTTTAGAAACATAAGCTGGTCGGAAAGCGAGGGATTTATATGCTTGGTTTAGCAAAAGGTTTAACCTATACATTAAAGAACTTGACGAGGAAAAAAGTGACCTATGACTACCCTAATGAGCCGCTTCCGCTCCCTGACCGATTCCGAGGAATCCAAAAATTCTATCCTGAAAAGTGTATTGTATGCAATCAATGCGTGACGATTTGTCCAACGGATTGTATTCAATTAACTGGTAAGAAACATCCGGACCCATCGAAAAAAGGGAAAATCATCGATACGTATGACATCAATTTCGAGATTTGCATTTTATGTGATTTATGTACGGAGGTCTGCCCTACAGAAGCGATCGTGATGACGAACCAATTCGAGCTGGCCGAGTATAGCCGTGATCATCTATTTAAAAATCTGGAATGGCTGGATGAAAATGATGAAAATATCCGGAAGGTGAATAAAGTATGAGCTTGTCGGGTGAATTAATTGCCTTTATTGGTTTGGCACTCGTCGCGATATTGGGCGGGGTGCTGCTGATTACGTTAACAAAAGTGGTGCACATGGTAATTGCACTTGTTTTTACTTTCTTGGGCATTGCAGGCATTTATATGTTGCTTTCAGCCGAGTTTGTCGCCATTGTCCAAATCCTTATTTATTCAGGGGCAATCACGATCGTGATGCTATTCGGGATTATGCTGACAAAGCACCAGGAAAATGATGCACCCGCTAAAGGGGGCTGGGGGAAATTCTCCGTGCTCGCAGCGGTTGCTGGATTCGCCGTGGCGGTTTATCTGGGGATTTATAATCTGGATATACCTGTACAGCCAACGGCCTTGCATGAGGAAAATACAGAGCAAATAGGAATCGAACTTTTTTCAAAATATGTGATTCCATTTGAAGTGATGTCGGTACTCCTGCTTGTTGCTTTAGTCGGTGCCATCGTATTGGCTAAAAAAGATGATGAGGAGGGAGATCGATCATGACGGGAGTTCCCTTGTCGGCTTACCTTGTATTGGCACTCGTTTTATTTTGTATAGGGCTGTATGGGGCTTTGACGAAAAGAAATGCGGTCATTGTTTTGATTTCAATCGAGCTGATGCTGAACGCCGCGAACATCAATTTAGTTGCCTTCAGTAAATTCGGGGTAACGCCATCCATTACGGGTCAAGTTTTTTCCTTATTCACGATTACGATTGCTGCGGCCGAGGCTGCTGTAGGGCTGGCTATACTAATGTCCCTTTATCGCAATCGGAAGACGGTCAATGTCGATGAAATGGAAATAATGAAGAATTGAAGGTTTATATAAATGAAGAAGGGGATTTGATACGATGATGGAGCACGCATGGCTCATACCGATCTTTCCACTCGTCACGTTTCTGGTTCTGCTTCTATCAGGCGGGCGTTTGCGGGAACGAGGGGCTATAATAGGAATAATATGTACATTGGCTTCGTTTGTTTTATCGTTGCTTGTCCTGTTAGAACGATTTAAAGAACCTACGTATAATATATCGATAGACTGGCTTTCCTTCGGAGGGACGCAACTTACAGCCGGATTCGAAATCAATCAGCTTAATGCCTTGATGCTTGTGATCGTTTCCCTTGTCAGCCTGCTTGTCCAGATATATTCGAAGGGGTATATGAAGGGTGAAGTGCGATTCTCCATTTTTTATGCTTATCTGGGCTTCTTCACCTTTGCCATGCTTGGTCTAGTCATGGCACCCAATTTATTACAGCTTTATATCTTCTGGGAATTGGTCGGGGTGGGTTCTTTCCTGCTCATCGGGTTTTACTTTTATAAACTGGAAGCTAAGGCTGCAGCGAAGAAGGCATTCATCATGACCAGGATTGGGGATGTAGGGCTCTTAATCGGCATCATTCTTCTATTCTGGGAAACAGGCAGCTTTGAATATGGAGAGATCTTTCAAGCTGTTCAATCGGGCATGATATCAAGTGGAAAACTGACATTAATCGCTATTTTGATTTTTATCGGTGCGGTTGGGAAGTCTGGACAATTTCCACTTCACACATGGCTTCCGGATGCAATGGAAGGCCCGACTCCGGTTTCCGCATTGATACACGCAGCAACGATGGTTGCTGCAGGGGTTTACCTGGTAGCGGCCATGTTTCCGTTATTCATGGCTAGTTCTGCTGCGATGCAGGTCGTCGCAATAACAGGTGGAATTACAGCCATATTTGCCGCAAGCATTGCCATAGTGCAAAAGGATGTTAAGCGTGTATTGGCCTACTCGACAATCTCTCAGCTTGGTTTTATGATGCTTGCCTTGGGTACTTCGGGATATGTGGCCGGGGTGTTTCATTTAATGACCCATGCCTTTTTTAAAGCATTGCTGTTTTTGGCTGCAGGCAGTGTTATTCACGCTATACATACACAGGATATGGAAAAGATGGGTGGCTTATGGGGTAAGTTGAATTGGACTGGGCCGCTGTTCTTGACTGGCACTTTGGCGATATCCGGGTTTCCATTGCTCTCGGGTTTTTTCAGTAAAGATGAAATTCTGATGGCAGCCTGGGAGAATGGTAGTTATATATTGTTTGGTCTAGCGGTGGTTACCTCCTTTTTAACTGCGTTTTATATGTTCCGGCTGTTTTTCATGATATTTGCAGGCGATTCACGCAGTCAAGTCAAACAGGTCAAGGAGTCATCTTCCATCATGTTAATTCCGATGCTCGCATTGGCTTTGCTTGCAATAATCGGTGGGTATATCCAAACACCATGGTTTGGAACCTTCCTTGGGGAGTGGCTTGTGGAGGGAAATGAATCTCTTCTAGGCGCCAGCCATAGTGAGGGGCCTGTTTGGGTCATGTTGATGGCAGTGATTGTATCGCTGGCCGGGATATGCCTTGCTTATATGATATATGCTAAAAAGAAATTACCTCGGGATTGGCTTGTCAAAGAAAACTCCGGGGTCTATAGGGTTTTGGAAAATAAGTATTATATTGATGAGATTTACCATTTTACTGCAGGTTATGCAATCAAAGGCTTTAGTTTATTCCTATCTTATATTGAAAGGTTCATTGTCGGTGGCCTTGTTTCCACTGTAACAAGTTCAATAGAAGGGTTGGGGAAAATAGGGTCTAAACTGCAAACGGGACAGGTACAGCAATATGGCATGATAGCCTTTCTGGGACTTGCGGTACTGTTGGTGATTTTTGCAGTGAATGGGGGGTATCTAAGATGAATGTCTATTTGCTCTCGCTATTAGTGTTTTCACCGCTGCTGGGCATAGTGATGGTTGCCCTCATGCCGAAAAAAGAGGAAAGAACGATTAAACAATTTGGCTTTTTCGGAACACTGCCTCCCCTTTTCCTATCGTTCTTTCTATGCAGCCAATATTATTCGGGTGTGGCCCTATCCGAATTTGACATTAAATTGAATTGGATCAGGTTTGGGAACTTGGAGATGTATGATCCCAAACTCTTCACGGTTGACTTTGAGTTGGGGCTGGATGGCTTAAGCCTCATCTTCATATTACTGACAACAATCATTTCATCTCTTGCCGCAATCGCGTCCATTTATATAAAAAAAGATTGGAAAGGGTATTATTTGTTATTTTTGATCCTGGAAATCGGAATGCTCGGTGTCTTCACGGCAGAAAATTTAATCCTTTTTTTCATCTTTTTTGAAATGACATTGATTCCTGCTTTCTTTTTAATTGGTAGATGGGGCTTTCTTGAGAGGGAAAAAGCTTCTTATAGTTTTCTGATTTATAATGGCATTGGTTCGGCCGTTTTATTGGTGGCCATTTTGATTTTGTTTGCCAGGACAGGTACGACGAACATTGCGGCATTGACACAGATGATGACAATGGGCGGTGTTTCGCTTTTTGCACCCATATCCGGTTCGATGAAATATGGTTTATGTCTCGCCTTTCTCGTTGCATTTGCGATAAAGCTGCCTGTCTTTCCCTTTCACAGCTGGATGGTGCGGGTCCATGCAGAAGCGCCTCCATCCATAGTCATGATACATGCGGGTGTCCTATTGAAAATAGGGGCATACGGAATCATCCGGTTCGGAATGGGGATATTTCCGGAACAATATAAAAGCTTGGCCTTTACCATTGTCCTGTTTGGGGTCCTCAGTTTTTTGTATGGTTCCTTTCTAGCGTTGGTACAAACGGATTTCAAGCTCGTTTTAGCCTACTCGTCCATCTCACATATGGGTATCGTCATGATGGGGCTGGGAGCCTTGAATGAAGCGGGCATTCAGGGAGCCATTTTTCAAGTCATCTCACACGGGCTAATTGCCGCTTTGTTGTTTTTCCTGGTGGGAGTGTTGTATGAGCGGACGGGAACGACGATGCTTCCTAAGCTTGGGGGCTTGGCCAAGTCGATGCCGATTTTTTCGGGGTTCATGTTAGCTAGTGGGCTGGCTTCACTTGGTTTGCCTGGCATGTCCGGCTTCATCAGCGAATTCATGGTATTTCTTGGTTTATTCAAAAGTCAGTCGTTGCTTGCGGCAATAGGGGTGATCGGGCTGGTATTAACCGCTGTTTATGTACTGAGGGCGGTCATGCTGATGACTTTCGGAAAAAATGATAGCTTGATAGAAACAGAGAAACGGGATCTTAGGGGCTGGGAGTTTTTGCCTGCATTGGTTCTTCTCGGTTTGATAATAACTGTTGGGGTATACCCAAATTTGTTAGGCGGGCCTCTTCAAGGAACGATTGAAGCCATGATGCTAGCTCTAGGGGGGCGATGAAGGATGGATTGGAACACGATGCTTTCTTATGATTGGGGAGCGATGATGCCGGAATTCATCATCCTAGGAACGGCCATGTTTCTTTCGATATTGGATTTATTTTGGCCGAAGCACTTTAATCGGAGAAAACTGGCATGGCTCGCGTTAACCGGAATCATTTTGGCCTGTTTGTCACTGATTAGCCTGCTATCCTTTGAGACAGTCAGTATCTTATCCGATACGTTTCGTTTAGATTCATTTGCTAAAGCTTTTAAGTTGCTGCTTTTATTCGGAGCGGCCCTAATCATCCTTCTGGCTGAAGGATATGAACCGCAAGAGGGGCTGCGGGAGCATCGGGGGGAATTTTATTATCTGTTCCTGACCGCTTTGCTTGGAGCGATGGTCATGTCCTCAAGCGGTGATTTGATAACGCTGTTCGTTGGACTGGAACTTCTTTCACTTTCATCTTATATATTGGTCGGAATACGGAAGCATGATCGGAAGTCCAACGAAGCGTCCATGAAGTATGTGATAAACGGAGGCATTTCCACAGCGATCACTTTATTCGGAATGAGCTATTTATATGGAGTGACCGGTTCCGTCAATCTAGGTGAAATGAGCCGAACGATGGCTGCAATGACGGACGGCCAGCTGCAATACATTATGGGACTCGCTTTCTTCATGGTATTTGTCGGTGTATCCTTCAAGATAGCTGCCGCCCCATTTCATATGTGGGCACCGGATGTCTATGAGGGGGCTCCGACACCGGTCACAGCCTTCTTGAGCGTAATTTCGAAAATGGCGGGTTTTGTCATCATCCTGCGCATTTTTCTCTCGTTGTTCCTAACAGCTTCCGGTGACACGTTCGGAGCGCTCGACTTTTTGGAAAAAAATAATATTTATATAGCTTCATTGGCGGGGCTGACGATCATCATTGGAAATGTGGTTGCATTAAGGCAGCAAAATTTAAAACGATTGTTCGCCTATTCAAGCATCGCCCATGCGGGTTACCTGCTTGTAGCGGTGGCAACATTGGGCGGGGGATATTTCCTGCTGGATACTGTCTGGTTTTATCTAATGGCTTATGTATTGATGAATATAGGTGTATTTGCAGTCATTCAGCTGCTCTCCAGTCAAAGTGGGTCAGAAGATATTAGTATTCTTGCAGGGTTGGGGAGGAAATCACCGTATCTTGCCATGGCATTCACTGTATTTATCCTGGCACTTGCTGGAATTCCCGGGACGACAGGTTTCATTGGCAAACTCAATATTTTTCTAGGCACATTCATAACGGAGCCTGGACATTTTGTCCTTGCTGGAATCATGATTGCTGGAACCATTGTTTCCTATGTGTATTATTTCGGATTATTGGTGCAGGTCTTTTTCCGACCCATTCATTCGGAGAAGGTCATTAACATCCATCCGGGTCTTTACGCCGTGTTGATCATTTGTGTGATAGGCACCATTCTTTTCGGGGTGGCACCAAATATTGCTTTTGATTTTATTCATGATCAATTTGGTGAATTTACAGACTTTATTTCGAGTAAATGATATAATGCCTGTATCAGAGGCTTGTTCCATTGGATCAAGCCTCTATTTACAGTTTTAAAAAGATTTTTTGCAATTCTTCCTTTTAAATTCCAAATATGCAGGGGTTTTGTGTTAGAATATAATTTGGGTGTCTTTTAGGAGGTATGTACATGTTTTCAGCAATGGGACAGCAGGCTTTAACAGGGATTATTGCACACTTGTTTTTCATCGCAGTTACCTGGTGGGCTTTACAGGCATTACATTTTGATAAAATGTTAAGATCCAATTCGGTCATCAAGGCCAGGGTTTTATATATTTTATTAACGGTTGCCATCGGTTCAGCTGTAAGTAATTTCTTCCTCGACTACCTGGGATTTGCAAACCAACTCCCTTATATGTTTAGTAATGACTGATAAGCTGTAAGAGTTTTCTTATAGCAAAATATGATTCTACTCTTGTATTCGCTATTGCTCCCTGCCAGTTTAAGGGGAAGTTGTCACCAATTGTCGGAAAACTTGAAGTATGATCTCTCTCCTTGTGGAAAGAATGTGTAAAAGGGGAGGGATTTAACATGTTTAATTTAAACAAAAAAATGTTAACATACATAGTATTTCTCGGTTTGACGGTGATTTTAATTGGGAATAGTACGATTGTGGCAGAAAGTAAACCAGATATAGTTAAAATGGTGGGACTGTTACAAAAAGATGAAGATTTGGACATAGGGGATTGGTCTGTACTCACTAGAGAAATAAATAAAGAGATTACAACTAAACAAGAGTTTGAAAGCGAAGTTACAGCTTTAAAACGAAAATACCCTCAATTTCAATGGCACCGGAAAGATGATGCTTCCGGCTGGAAGGCTGAGGCGTTAACTTACAATGTCGATTCAGGTCTGACCGAGTCTATCAAAATAATGACAACGGAAGAGAAATTTGATAAAGTTACCTATGTTATTTACGAAGTGGAGGGGAAAGAGTGGAAGAAAGCCAATGCGGCATTTTTTACTGCTACGTTCCAAAACAGGGTGAATGACCTATTTATAGGAACTCCTTCAATTTTTTCTTGTATTAAAGGGTCTATCAATGATAATATGGATTCGGTTTTAAACTCTAAAACTGAAGACCTGTTAGATATGTTCCAAGCAAGGGAAATTGAGAGTGTGCATGAAACAAACTTTACATCTATATCTGCACATTCAACATTGTTTAAACAACCATTGACAAAAGAAAAATTAAATTTGCAGTTTGGGCTACGGACAGAAGGATTGGGTGACCGAACGAACTTTGTAGTTGGCACACCAATCATAACGTTTGAATATTAATATAGAGAAAATGGACGCGGAGGGGAATACTTTTGGAAAAAATCATCGTCCGCGGCGGAAAAAGGCTTAGCGGGACAGTTAAAGTAGAAGGTGCTAAAAACGCCGTTTTGCCAGTTATCGCTGCAACATTATTAGCAAGTGATGGGAAAAGTATCATTAAAGATGTTCCTACGCTCTCCGATGTATATACAATCAATGAAGTATTGCGCAACTTAAATGCAGATGTTGCCTTTCATGACAATCAAGTAACTGTAGATGCATCAAGAGAGTTATTAGAAGAAGCACCATTTGAATATGTACGTAAAATGAGAGCTTCCGTTTTAGTGATGGGCTCATTACTGGCAAGGAATGGCCGGGCCCGCGTTGCTCTTCCTGGTGGCTGTGCCATCGGATCACGTCCTATCGACCAGCATTTAAAGGGTTTTGAAGCGATGGGAGCAAAAGTGAAGGTCGGCAATGGTTTCATTGATGCCGAGGTAGAAGGCAGACTTAAGGGTGCAAGAGTGTATCTTGATTTCCCGAGTGTGGGTGCCACTGAAAACATCATGATGGCAGCAACACTTGCTGAGGGTATAACTATTCTTGAAAATGTGGCCAAAGAGCCTGAAATTGTAGATCTTGCGAATCTCCTTAATAAAATGGGTGCCAAAGTCAGAGGTGCCGGTACCGGTACGATGAGAATCGAGGGTGTCGATAAATTATATGGCACTGAACATACGATTATACCTGACCGTATCGAAGCTGGTACATTCATGACTGCGGCCGCTCTTACTGGCGGCGATGTTCTTGTTCAAGGAGCTGTACCTGAACACCTTACTTCCCTTATTGCTAAAATGGAGGAAATGGGCGTTAAAATTCTTGAAGAAGAAGATGGATTACGCGTTATCGGTCCAAAAACCTTAAAGGCCATTGATATTAAAACAATGCCGCATCCTGGTTTCCCGACTGATATGCAATCGCAAATGATGGCATTATTACTGCGTGCTGAAGGAACAAGTATGATTACGGAGACCGTTTTCGAAAACCGTTTCATGCATGTTGAGGAATTCCGTCGCATGAATGCCAATATTAAAATAGAAGGTCGTTCCGTAATCGTTAATGGACCAACTAACATTCAAGGAGCTGAAGTAGCTGCAACAGATTTACGTGCCGCAGCAGCGCTCATCCTGACTGGATTGGTTGCAGATGGCATTACACGTGTTACAGAACTGAAGCATCTTGACAGAGGGTACGTGAATTTCCATGGTAAATTGGCATCCCTAGGTGCAGATGTGGAACGTATTAACGAAGATGTACCTGCTGAAACAAAAAAAATTGCAGATTTAAACGCATAAATAGCTTAGCTTATAGAACCATTCACGTTCGAGTCATTGAACCGTGAATGGTTTTTTTTGTCTTGATCCGGCTTCATCGGCTACAGTTAACTAGATGTCATTTTTCTATTCATAAAAGCTTGTCCCCCGACATACATTTGTTATGTAAAGATACCTGCTGGATACGATTAAATACGGCAGAGAAAACAAGTGTAGGGAGGCTCAGGAATTTGAAAGCAATCAAACCGATGATCGTACTATTCATAGCAGTAGCGTTCGTAATTATCATGATTCCGGCAGTGCTTGTGCTTCCATTTTCAAATGATAAGACAAGTGGGCAGTTGACCGAACAATTAGAAAAGAAAGTGAAGAATGAGGGTAAAGAGGTAGCTGCAAATGAAATGAGTTCCGTAGAAGTTGCCGTTTATCGAACATCTGCAAAAAAGATTGAAAAACTGCCGATTGAATCTTACTTGACTGGTGTGGTTGCGGCTGAAATGCCAGCGGATTTTGAAGAAGAAGCGCTGAAGGCTCAAGCATTGACAGCGAGAACTTACATTGTCAATCAGCTTATAAGCGAAAGTCGGTTGGGCTTGCCGGATGGTGCCGATGTAAGCGATACGGTCATGCACCAAGTTTATAAGAATAATGATGAGCTGAAAAAACAGTGGGGCTCTGATTATAAATCGAAGATGCAAAAAATTAACAAGGCTATAAAAGAAACTGCGGGTCAAATTTTAACCTATGAGGGAAAGCCGATTACTGCCACTTTTTTTTCGACCAGTAATGGCTACACGGAAAATTCCGAGGACTATTGGCAAGCTGATTACCCCTATTTAAAAAGTGTATCCAGTCCGTGGGATAAAGAAGAATCACCAAAATTTTATAATAAAGTTGTAGTGAATGCTGCAGATTTTGAAAAAAAACTGGGTGTAAGTCTTTCTTCGGGAACATCAATAGGGACTGTCATTGAAAGAACATCAGGTAATCGTGTAGGTGTAGTGGAAATCGCAGGAAAGAAAATGACAGGAAAACAGATTCGTGAGAAGCTCGGGCTGACATCATCCGATTTTGACTGGGAGCGTCAAGGCGACCAGATTGTCATCACGACAAAAGGATCCGGACACGGAGTTGGAATGAGCCAATACGGGGCCAATGGCATGGCCAGGGAAGGTAAAACCTATGAAGACATCGTGAAATATTATTATAAAGGCGTTAAAGTTCAGTCTTCAAATAAGTGGCTGAATACGATGACAGCAAAAAAATGAGAGATGGGAATCCCCATCTCTCATTTTTTTGCGCTTAATTTTTCTATAACGGTCAAAAAGCCCCGTTCACGCTTGAAATAATGATATTGGACATGAAAATAGACTGCAGCTACTCCTATGATATCTTTAATGACATCTATTAAGGTAGAGGAGCGGTATGGGACGAAGGATTGGTGATATTCATCAATAACTCCGTAAAGGCAAGCCACAAGTGCCGCCAACAGGCTTAAACCAGGTTTCAGATTTTGGTTTGCAGCAAGGGCGGAAACAAATAAAATATACAAAAGGGCAAATTCGACCAGATGAAGTGCCTCTTTGATAAATCGGTCAATTGAGGATGAGGGAAGATCAAGAATCATATCATCGGGGTTGCTCGACATTATCCAAATGGCAATCATATATAGGAAAGGCAATAACGTTAACACAAGTTTAAAAGCTTTTTTCATGATTTAAACATCCTTCAACAGTAAGATACCAAACATTTTACCATTCTACGAATAAAATCGGTTTCATTTCCACAAAATAAATCTAAAAAAATTTTTTCCTGAATGTATATAATCTTAACAAAATGTTCAGAATGATTGCTGAGGTGATTAATATGAGAGAGGAAGAAAAGAAACCAACTTCCACAATCCGACGTATACTAAAACAACGTTGGGCATTATCAGCAATCTATATCGCAAGTGCAGCCATAATCTTAGCCGCGGCCTTCTTATTACAAAATAGTTTTAACGATTCAGCTAAAGATGGCAAAGAGGAATCAGCTGAAACAGGAAAAAACTATGGTGAGCCTTCTGTAGAAGTTAATAGTAATCTTGAGACAATCAAGATGCCTGTAGCCGATGCGAACAAAACGGTTATCAAGAAACAGTTTTATGATGTGAATGCGGATGAAAAAGCACAAGAAGAAGCATTGGTTTTCTACAACAATAGATATGAGCAAAACAAAGGTATAGACATTGCAATGGAAGATGGAAAGACTTTCGATGTAAAGGCTTCCTTAAGTGGAAATGTAACGAAAGTTCAAGACGATGCGTTACTTGGAAATTTAGTTGAAGTAGAACATGAAGATGGCGTTGTTACCCGTTATCAATCTGTTAAAGACATTAAGGTTGCAGTCGGTGACAAAGTGAAACAAGGACAAGCAATTGCTACAGCTGGGAAAAGCCAAATCAATGAAGAGGCTGGCGTACATGTACACTTCGAAATCAGAAAAGATAACATTGCGTTAAACCCACTTGATTTTGTTGATAAACAAGCTTCTGCGATTCAATCGGCAACTGAAGCCGAAGGCAGTGAACTTGAAGATTCTGCTAATAAAGAAGAAAAACCTGCAGTCGAAGGTTCTGAAGCTAATAAAGAAGAAAAACCTGCAGTTGACGAATCTGAAACTGGCACGGAGCAAGCTCCTGCAGTTGACGAAACTGACGAGAGCACTGATTTAGAGAGTGGCACTGATGAGGAAGGCTCTGTCCCTGGTGAAGATACAACTGAAGAAAGTGATTCCTTAAAAGATTCGTTGAATCAATCTAATTAAGATCAAGATTTTTAATAAAATCAAAACAAAAACCTAGAGCGTTACGAATGACAACAACTGAAAATTTGGTAAAAGGAAGCTGTTCACTTTGAACGGCTTCCTTTTTTTGAGGAAATATTGGCCAATATGCTGAAACCTTTGAATTTCTGACAAATTTCTCGGGAAATAATTTACGCCTAATGACAATAAACAGATGAAAATCAGAAATAAATCCAAACCTCCTGTCCCATTAGGCATATATTCTTAACCAAGCTAATAAGATGTTATAAACCATGCAAAGAGAGTGTTTGAGGTGAGGAATCGTTTATTACAAATTATCTAATAGGTGAATAATTCTATCTTTCATTGTTTATAGGGCAGCGGTATTCGATTCGAAAAATACGAATCTCATTTCACACTTCTCACATCCAATTTGGGGAGGTCGAGTGGTGTGCACGATTACATCAAAGAAAGAACTATCAAGATAGGAAAGTATATCGTGGAAACTAGAAAAACAGTCCGCGTCATTGCAAAAGAGTTCGGAGTCTCTAAAAGTACGGTTCATAAAGACTTGACTGAGAGGCTGCCAGAAATTAATCCTGATTTGGCTAACGAAGTGAAGGATATATTGGATTATCATAAATCCATTCGCCACCTTAGAGGTGGAGAAGCGACAAAATTAAAATATAAACGTTCTGAAAGAGAAGAAGAAATCGTAAAATGATACTTGAATCATTCCGGCTATTGGAAGTGAATCGGGCAATCAGGGATAAGGGGGCATGAAAGTGAATGTCCGTTTTTTTTCTTAACCTTGATTGCGGTTCCATGCCGGGGTTTTTTTATGGGGAAATGCGAAATTTAGTACATAAGGCATCAATTTTTTTTACATATTGGCAAAAAAGGGAATAATAGTATTTATTAGTGTTTATTTATAATTCATACTTACTTGTGTCAATGCAATATGGTAAAATAAACAATTAGGACAGAAGTAGGTTATATGTGAGGATATTCAAGGAGGATTTAAGAAATGTTTGCTAGAGATATTGGGATAGATCTTGGAACAGCCAATGTTCTTATACATGTCAAAGGTAAAGGAATTGTGTTAAATGAGCCTTCGGTAGTTGCGATTGATAAGAATACGAACCGTGTTCTTGCCGTCGGGGAAGAAGCTCGTAAAATGGTAGGCCGTACTCCAGGAAACATCATCGCAATCCGTCCTTTAAAAGACGGTGTCATTGCGGATTTTGATGTAACAGAATCGATGCTTAAGCATTTTATCAATACATTGAATGTGAAAGGCTTCCTTTCAAAGCCTAGAATTTTAATCTGTTGCCCGACCAACATAACAAGTGTCGAACAAAAAGCGATTAAAGAAGCTGCTGAAAAAAGCGGCGGAAAAAAAGTATTCCTTGAAGAAGAACCAAAAGTGGCTGCAATCGGTGCCGGTATGGATATTTTTCAACCAAGCGGCAATATGGTCGTAGACATTGGCGGGGGTACAACGGATATTGCCGTTCTTTCAATGGGGGATATCGTTACATCTTCTTCAATTAAAATGGCCGGTGACAAATTCGATAATGAAATTTTAAATTATATCAAGCGGAAGTACAAGCTCCTTATTGGTGAGCGTACAGCGGAAAACATTAAAATCCAGGTTGCAACCGTATTCCCTGGATCCCGTAATGAAGTCATCGATATCCGTGGGCGCGATATGGTATCGGGATTGCCTAGAACCATTTCGGTCAACTCGGAAGAAATTGAGGAAGCTCTTCGCGAGCAGGTTTCCATCATTGTACAAGCTGCAAAAAGCGTGCTTGAGCGGACACCGCCAGAACTTTCTGCAGATATCATCGACCGCGGCGTCATTTTAACAGGCGGGGGAGCATTGCTTCACGGGATTGATTTACTTCTTGCTGAAGAACTTAAGGTCCCAGTACTCGTTGCCGAGCAGCCAATGGATTGTGTAGCAATCGGAACCGGTATCATGCTTGATAATATGGATAAATTGCCACGTCACAAATTCAACTAAAAAGCGGATGGAAAGCCGCACCATAAGATAGGGGTCTAAGGTTCAGACAAACGTGAGGCATAGTGAAAGTGCGTGCAGTTCTAGTACAGATGAGCAATAGGCCCTCTTCTTTTAGTCGAGAATTTAACACCATTCCTTTAAATCTGACCTAGCCTACGATATAGGTAAATTCTTCTGCCTAATGCTGTCCCTTTCCTTAAGATACTGATGTTCATGACCGATAAGATAGATATGAGGAATTGAACGGGATTAGTTATGTAAATTGAGGAGTGAAGAAGATGTTAAGAGGTTTTTATACGGCTGCTTCGGGGATGCTTACACAGCAAAGGCGCACAGAATTGCTCACAAACAATATGTCCAACGCGAATACTACAGGATATAAAGCGGATCAAATGAGTGTAAGGTCTTTTCCTGAAATGCTCATAAGCAACATAGGTGGTAAAACGGTTCCTACGGAGAGCAAATTGAGCATGTCTAACTTATCCCAGGTTGGAGGGCTCAGTACGGGTGTTTACGTACAGGAGGCGAATCCTTTATTTGTCCAGGGCACATTGGAGGAAACCCAGCTTAATACGGATATTTCCTTGGTCGATGAAAACCTTCCGATCAATGAAGAAACGGGCCGGAAAGGATCGGTTTTTTTTACTGTCCAGGATGGTGATGGTGCTATCCGTTATACGCGTAACGGAAGCTTCACCCTCGATGTGCAAGGTTATCTGACTACGCCTGCCGGTCATTATGTATTGAACGAAAATAATGAAAAGATCCAGCTTGATAGCGATCAATTCACAGTAGCGGAAAACGGTGTTATTTTAGAAGGAAATGTTCAAACCGCACGTATGGGCATCGGTTATTCGGATGACCCGTCATTACAGCTCATGAAGGATGGGGAAGGCCTGTACAAGGCAGTGAATGATGGGGATTTACCTAGTGCATATGCTGCTGCAGATGTCGGTTTTTCTACTAAGCAAGGCTTTCTTGAAGGCTCCAATGTTGACCAATCGAGAACGATGACAGAAATGATGTCGGCATACCGCTCTTTTGAAGCGAGTCAGAAGGTTCTTCAAGCCTATGATAAAAGTTTGGATAAAGCGGTCAATGAAGTTGGCAGGCTTTAATTGAACAGTAGGAAAAATGACTTTGGAAATTTGAACATGTAAGGGGAAAAACCATGAATCGTACGATGATGACTGCGACGAATACGCTGAACCAACTTCAAAGTAAAATCGACCAAATAGGTAATAATATCGCGAATGCGGACACGACTGCCTACAAAAAGACCCAAACGAGTTTCAATGACTTATTGACACAGAGCTTCAATAATCAACCGAGTGAGACCAAGGAAAAAGGAAGATTGACCACACCTGGCATCCGGCAAGGAACAGGGGCTATGATAAGCCAATCTCAATTGGTGCTTTCACAAGGAGCCTTAAAGACGACGGACCGCAACCTTGATGCTGCATTCACCCGCGATGACCAATTCTTCACAGTAAGCGTTCAAGACGATAATGGGGTCAATACAAGGCTTACAAGGGATGGGGCCTTTTATTTATCTCCTAATGCTAACGACCAAATGATGCTCGTTACCTCTGCTGGACATAAAGTCCTTGATGAAAATGGTGAGCCGATCCTCATTGAGGGAAACATTAAGGACATTAAGATTTCGGAAAATGGCTTATTGATAGTGGATACAGAAGAATATGGAAAAAAGAGTTTTGGACTCGGAATCGTCTCGGTAAAGAAACCGCAATTTCTTGACCGGCTAGGCGGAAATTTACTTGGCCTGCCCAAAAACTTCAATGCCTTGGGTGTTAACGAAGACGAGATCATGATTGCATTAACAGGGAATTCCCGCAACAGGGCAGCAGTCCGTCAAGGTTCTCTGGAGTCATCAAATGTCGATCTTTCCAAAGAAATGACGGATTTAATCAATGTTCAACGGTCCTACCAATTTCAATCCCGGGCTGTAACGATGGCTGATCAAATGAGCGGATTGGTCAATGGAATCCGTTAAGGTTTCTGGTAAATAAAATGTCTCCCTGCGGAATTAGAGCAAATCGGTTATAATGAATTCATAACAAAAGGAATCATTCGTGCCGATCATTTTGCATAGCTGCTGAATTTCTGGTGGGAAAATCAGTCGGCGAGTTTTCTTAAAAGGAGCTTTCACATTCTATATGGAACAAAATCGTGTAATGAGACAACAAATTGAAGAAGAGATAAAGGAAGTCGAGGCGAAACCGAATCGTAGGATCAAGGTCCGTCTTTTGCCAATTTGGCTTCGTTTACTCATTGTTATTGGATTGATTTTCATTGCTGTATTATCCGGGGCACTATTAGGATATAGTGTGATTGGTGGAGGACATGCAATGGATGTTTTCCAAAAATCCACATGGACCCATATTATTGATATAGTGAACAAGGGTGCGTAGTTCCATGTTTTTTTAAGTAGTTGCTGTCGTTATCGGAATTTATATTACATGGCAACTACGCCTCTGTCTACATGACAGGGGCGAGTTTATGTAATGTTAGAAATATTTAAGTCATAGGAGGAAGATGTATGCTTGATATCACACAAATAAAGGAAATTATCCCGCATCGTTACCCATTCTTATTAGTCGACCGGATCATAGAAATAGATGAAGGGAAAAGAGCGGTTGGGTTGAAGAATGTCTCAGCAAATGAAGAATTCTTTAATGGCCATTTCCCCGATTATCCAGTTATGCCTGGAGTTTTGATTGTAGAGGCATTAGCGCAAGTCGGTGCTGTAGCCGTTTTGAAACAAGAAGAATACAAAGGGCGGCTTGCCTTTTTCGCTGGGATTGATAATTGCCGCTTTAAGAAGCAAGTTAAACCAGGTGATCAGCTGCGTCTGGAAGTGGAAATAGTGCGTATGAGAGGGTCAATGGGTAAAGGAAAAGCAGTGGCAACGGTAGATGGAGAAACAGCGTGTGAAGCCGATATCATGTTTGCTTTTGGTGACAAATAAGATTCATTTTCCGCGAAAGGGAAATGGAATGTTGAAAATATATTTTTTGGAAAAGGGTTTAAGGAACCGTGAAGCGGTGTATATAAAAAGCACTGCATTGCTTTTTTAAAGCAAGAGCGGTTTCTGAACTTTTTATTCTCCCTTTTAGTGCCGGACATTTTATATGTCCGGCATTTTTTATTGAGTAAGCAAAGCGGATTTTTCTATTTTAATTTAAAATAGGGCGCAAGTTATTTTCACATTCGGGCAAAATAGCTAATGATAAAGACAGAAGGGAGGTTGCCAAAAATGATGAAGAAAATTTTTGCACTACTTGGGGGATCTTTATTATCAATTATGTTTCTTGCTGGATGTGGAACGAATGATAATGACAACAATCCCGCACCAGAAAATGATAACAACATCATAGATGATGATAACAATGGTGTAAATGATAACAACGATAATAACGATAATAACGATATGAATGATAACGATAATGATGGAGTGCTTGATAACGACGATAATAACGTCAATGATAACGTCGATAATGATCCGAATGACTTGATTAAAGACGACGATAAAGATGACGACAAAAATAGGTAATTAGCACAGAATGAGAAAGACTGGCTTAGGTAAGAAGAGGATTGGTATCCTTATTCGTCTAAGTCAGTCTTTTTTATGTGCATTCGATTAGGGATGGGAATTAAGGGAAGGGTTTTTTACTTATTAGTTGCCAATTTAGGCTTTGAGCGGATTTTTTGCTTGAACTCTTTTAGTAATTCATCGCCGGATAGGCCTTTTTGGACCAAATCTTCAAGAAGGAGTTCTGCATATTTGCTCCGTGTTTTTTGGATGTGTCCAACGAATAGAAGGCTATAATGGTTGCCCACTTTTCTTATTGTTCGTAAAACAGTGTGGAACAAAGCCGGTTCATTGTCCTTTTTGGTAATGACTGCCTGGATATACACCTCTCCGTCTATATTGGGAAGTGAGGGCTGAAGCTTATTGAAATGATTTTCTTCTACAAAGGCTTCCAGTAACCATGTTCTGGCGTCGTTTTCTTTATTTATGATCAGTCCATCTGTTAATGCGATATCGATCAAGTTTAAATTTTCAGTAACAATTTGCAACGAGATCAATTTAAATGATTTCATCTAATTCCTCCGTTTCTTGCAAGAAAGAGCGGCAATACCTCTCTTAAACGTAAATTTTTGAAATAGTACATATCGATTTAATCCTTTTAAAGGTAATTATATCATACTAAAAAAAAGTTCCTTAATGAAATGAAAACCCAACATTTGTCTAAATTATGAAGGATAGAATAAAAATTTGCAAAATATTTAATTTTGTTAACTATTCGTTTTTCACCTTGTTTCAATCAATAAAAAATGATTTTGCATCATCCAAACGGTTTTTCATGAAGAAAAATGGTGTAATAAGACCATTTCGTCGATTTTTTAATCGATGGAAGAAAGAGTATGATTAATTCATATTAAAGAGAAAGGAGTGAAAAGATGATTAACCAAGTTACCCTCGTCGGCAGGCTTACGAAGGATCCTGAATTAAGATACACACCCGATGGCAAGGCTGTTTCCAATATCACGTTGGCAGTCAACCGGAACTTCCGTAATACTGTCGGTAACTATGAGGCGGACTTCGTACAGTGTATCATATGGAAAAAGTCGGCTGAAAATACTGCTCAATATTGTAAAAAGGGTGCAACGATCGGCATAACGGGCAGAATACAAACAAGGAGATATGAAAATCAGGAGGGCAAATATGTATATGTAACTGAAGTGGTTGCCGAGAGGGTTCAATTTATTGGATCTAAACAAAATGATAGTAAGCCCAAAGATTTTGAACATATTGGTTTATAGTGTTACGTGAAGGGTGGCATGATGGCTTGCCCCAGCACGGAAGCAAGATTGTTTTCAAGAAAATGTATGGATGGGTTAAATTCGACATGTGGTGAAGGCCTATTTGAAAACTTCTAATAATGAATAGTAGGACAGAGCAATTTGATGCTTAATACATTGGAAATAATAAAAGTATTTATAGGACCATAATGAAAAATACATGCACAGATTCTCAGGGAAATTTAATGAAACTTGACGGTAGTATATAGATTATCTTTCATCCATTCATTCCCCAAAAGCTAATATAGCTTCTTCCCCGCTGGATACCTCGATTTACCCTCAATAAAATCGAATTATATGATTTCCCCATTGCAATGACTGCAAATAAGCAGTCATTTTTTTTGTGCCAAAATGTGTGTAAATGGGGAAAATAAAAAAATAATTCTGTTAAATTAGAATTTTTAGAAAATATATTGTAATATTTTAATTTTGATGCAATAATAAACCCAATAATGTAATTGGAAAAAAAGTTATATATAGGAAGTGATTTGATGGGCGAACCAATTATTAAGGTGAATGGGTTGCGAACCAGTTTTCATACGGACGATGGGGTGATTCCTGTCGTGAATTCAATCGATTTCCATGTCAATCCTGGTGAGGTTTTAGGGATTGTAGGAGAATCGGGATGCGGAAAAAGCGTAACTTCTCTGTCCATCATGGGTCTGGTTCCTTCGCCTGCTGGTAAGGTGGAGGGGGAAATCCTTTTTAAAGGAGAGAACATCGCGAATGCCTCTGAAGCGAAAATGAGAAAAATTCGCGGGAATGATATAGCGATGATATTCCAGGAACCGATGACTAGCTTGAATCCTGTGTTCACTATTGGCGAGCAGTTGGTTGAGACGCTTCGGATACATAAAAAATGGAACAAGAAACAGGCCCGGCATAGGGCGGTGGAAATGCTGAAGCTGGTTGGGCTTGGCCGTGCCGAGGAATTGCTCAAAGAATATCCGCATCAGCTTTCAGGTGGAATGAGACAAAGGGTCATGATAGCAATGGCCATGATTTGCGAACCTAAACTCCTTATAGCCGATGAACCGACAACGGCTTTGGATGTGACGATCCAGGCACAAATCCTGGAGTTAATGAAGAATTTAAATAAAGAAACAGACACGGCAATCATGATGATTACCCATGATCTTGGGGTAGTGGCGCAAATGTGTGAACGTGTCATTGTCATGTATGCCGGCAAGGTGATAGAGGAAGGAAATGTGCAAACGATTTTCCAAGACCCCAAGCATCCTTATACGGTCGGTTTACTTCAGTCGATTCCCGATATGCGAATAAAGAAAGATCGCCTTTATTCGATACCGGGTAATGTGCCAAAACCTGGGACAAGCAACCTCGGGTGCCAGTTTGCCCCCCGGTGCTCCCATGCCATGGAGCAATGTATAAATGAGACCCCGTCTCTATTGAAATTCGATGAGGGTCAGCATGTTCGCTGCTGGCTGTATGAAGATGGGAAAGGAGCCGCCTTGCATGAATCAAACATTGGTTAAGGTAGAAAACCTAAAGAAGCATTTTCCAATCAAAGGAGGGGTTCTCGGAAAGACCATCGGAGAGGTCAAGGCAGTTGATGGTTTGTCTTTTTCCATTTATAAAGGGGAAACCTTAGGACTTGTCGGTGAAAGCGGTTGCGGAAAGTCTACGACGGGAAGATTATTGCTTCGATTGCTTGAGCCGAGTGAGGGTAATGTTTATTTCGAAGGAAAGGACCTGACAGCTTTATCTTCCAGTGAAATGAGAAAGATGCGCCGTGAAATGCAGATGGTCTTCCAGGACCCATTCGCTTCCCTCAATCCCAGGCATACCATTGAAAAAATATTGGAAGAACCGCTCATCGTTCACGGGGTTAAAGATAAAAAGGCGCGAAAGGCACGTGTGCAGGAACTTCTTAAGGTTGTTGGCTTAAGCAGTTACCATGCTAAAAGGTATCCGCATCAATTCAGTGGGGGCCAGCGGCAGCGTATTGGCATAGCGAGGGCACTTGCAGTCAACCCCAAATTGATCATTGCCGATGAGCCGGTATCTGCACTGGATGTGTCGATCCAGGCACAGGTCTTGAATCTGTTGCAGGATTTGCAGGAGGATTTTGATTTGACCTACTTGTTCATTGCCCATGATCTTGGAGTGGTGAGGCATATCTCCGACCGTGTCGGTGTCATGTATCTTGGACATATAGTTGAATTGACGGAAAGTGAAGGACTTTATGAAGATCCGCTTCATCCATATACGCAGGCTTTACTATCAGCCGTGCCCATCCCGGATGTGGGATACAAGGGGGATAGGGTAATCCTGCAGGGAGATGTTCCAAGCCCATCGAACCCGCCCGGCGGCTGTCCGTTCCATACAAGATGTCCAAAGGCGATGGCAGTATGCAGTACGGAAAAGCCAATCCTGAATGAACATAAACCTGGTCACTACGTTGCTTGTCATTTATACAATTGACACGACGTATACATAAATTCGCAAATAATAAGGGGGAAGAATATGAAGAAAACATTGGCATTATTGCTGGTTGGTATCCTGGCTCTTTCGCTAGCGCTTGCGGGATGCTCCTCGTCTACATCAAAAGAGAAAGATGATGGTAAAGGGAGATCGAGTGAAGCGAAGGGCGGCGTATTGATATACGGTAAAGGCGGAGACGCTGTCGGTCTTGACCCGGCTATCGTAACCGATGGGGAATCATTCATCGTCACACAGCAGATTTTTGAAACGCTTGTGAAATATGGGGAAGATGATACGGAAATCAATCCGGGTCTTGCAGAATCATGGGAAGTGTCCGATGACGCAAAAACATACACATTCAAATTGAAAACCGGAATCAAGTTCCATGATGGTACTGATTTCAATGCAGATGCAGTCGTAAAAAACTTTCAACGTTGGGCACAAAGTAAGGATGAGGGTAAATTTGCGTACTATGCCTCCATGTTCGGAGGATTTGAAGGTGATGAAGGCCATGTCATCAAAGAAGTAAAAGCGATCGATGCCAACACGGTGGAATTCACTTTGAACCGTCCGCAGGCGCCGTTCCTGAAAAACCTTGCCATGCCTACATTTGCAATAGCCAGTCCGGCTGGAATTGAAAAAGAGGGTGATGACTTCACTAAAAATCCATCTGGTACAGGTCCTTTCAAATTCAAATCATGGAAACCTGGCGATACGATTGAAGTGGTGAAAAACGATGACTATTGGCAAGAAGGACTGCCGAAACTTGATGGAATCACGTTTAAGGTCATTAAAGATAACTCTGCGCGATTAAATGCTGCAATCAAGGGTGAAATCGACCTGATGGACGGGTTGAACCCAAGTGATATCAGTAAGGTTACAGGAGATGAAAACCTGCAAATATTCGAACGTGCATCCATGAACGTCGGGTACTTTGCTTTCAATGTTGAGAAAGCGCCATTCGACAAGAAAGAAGTGCGTCAGGCCATCTCGCATTTGATCAATAAAAAGGAAATCATTGATAATTTTTATGAAGGCACAGCAGAGCCTGCCAAGAATCCTATGCCGCCATCCGTTTCTGGCTACAATGACAAAGTCGAAGACTATGATTATGATGTAGAAAAAGCGAAAGAACTGCTGAAAAAAGCTGGACTTGAAGACGGATTTAAAATGGACCTATGGGCAATGCCGGTACCGCGCCCATATATGCCAGATGGTCAAAAAGTGGCTGAAGCCATTCAAGCAAGCCTAAAACAAGTCGGCATCGAAGCGAATATCGTTTCGTACGAATGGGCTGCATATTTAGAGAAAGTGCAGGCTGGTGAAGCCCAATCCTTCATGATGGGCTGGACAGGAGATAATGGAGATGCGGATAACTTCCTTTATACATTATTGGATAAAGATAATATCGGCTCCAACAACTATGCCCGTTACGCAAACGATGAGGTCCATAAACTGCTAATTGAAGCTCAGTCCACGGCAGATGAAGCCAAGCGCAATGAGTTGTATGGAAAAGCACAGGAAATCATCCATGATGATGCTCCATGGGTTCCGCTTGTACACTCTTTACCGCAGTTAGCCGGATCTAAGACGGTCAAAGGGTTTGTTCCACATCCAACTGGTTCACAATCCCTTGTTAATGTTTCACTAGAAAATTAACCGTGCGAACCGGGTAGTATGGAGTCTTGCATGCTTCCCGGTTTTGTTATGGAATGTATTTCAAAATGATCAAGGGCGCTTCAAAGGACCCTTATTTAAAAGGCGGGTGATTGTTTTGTTTTCCTATACCGTACGACGTTTAGGATCTCTCATTCCAGTGTTACTCGGAATGGCATTTATTGTATTCATGATGATTCGGGCGATTCCGGGGAATCCAGCACAGGTGATTTTAGGGCAGCAAGCAACGGAAGAGGCAGTCGCTGCAATGACAAAGGAGCTTGGTCTGGATAAACCTTGGTTCATTCAATTTTGGGATTATTTATCAGGTCTGTTAAAGGGAGACCTGGGTGTTTCGTTAAAAACGAATAGTCCGGTTTCCGAGGAAATTGGGCCATACCTAATGGCCACGATAGAACTGGCCTTGATCGCCATGATCATCGCCGTGGTAATAGGCGTGAATGCAGGGATAATATCAGCTTGGTTCCAAAACTCATGGTTTGATTATGCCGCCATGGTGATTGCGTTGATTGGTTTGTCCATGCCTATTTTCTGGCTGGGATTAATGGAGCAATACCTCGTTTCAATTCAATGGGATTTACTTCCGACGACAGGGCGGGATAATATCAGGGATCCCGTTGAAGCCATAACCGGCCTGTATTTGATGGATACACTCATGGCTGGCAGGGTTGACCAGTTTTTCGAGGTGATCAAACATCTCATTTTGCCGGGGATTGCGCTTGCGACCATTCCGATGGCCATTATTGCAAGGATGACACGTTCGTCCATGCTGGAAGTAATGAGATCGGATTTCATTCGTACGGCTCGTGCGAAAGGAATGAGAATGTTTTGGGTTGTTTACAAGCACTCCCTTAAGAATGCCCTGATTCCAGTGGTGACGGTGATCGGCCTGCAGACAGGATTACTTTTAGGCGGCGCCATATTAACGGAAAATATTTTTGGATGGCCGGGTATCGGTACATATATTTATGATGCAATACTATCTCGGGATTATCCGGTGATACAGTCCGGAATTCTCGTCATCGCCTTTTTGTTTGTCATGATCAATCTAGTTGTGGACTTGTTGTATGCAGCGATCGATCCAAGGATTAAGTATAAATAGGGAGGGAAACTCATGCCTGAAATAGCAACGAATACTTCGCCAATCCTTCCTCCAAAAGAGGCAGAGGAAAAGGTCATCTCTCCCTGGAAGGAAGGATGGAGGAGTTTTAGGAAAAATAAGGTAGCTCTTGTGGGTCTAGGGATTGTTGCATTTTTTATCTTAATCGCCATCTTCGCGCCCCTTATTGCACCTTATTCATTTGAGGGGCAAAAGCTAAGTGATAAACATTTGGCCCCGTCTGCGGAGCATTGGTTCGGAACGGATGAATTTGGTCGTGATATTTTGAGCAGGGTCATTTATGGCTCGCGCATATCAATAGGGGTCGGCTTCTTATCTGTTGCCGGATCTGTCGTGGTTGGGTCTTTTTTAGGAATCATTGCCGGTTATTACGGCAAGTGGATAGATACGATCATATCGAGGGTCTTTGACATCATTCTGGCCTTTCCAAGTATCTTGCTAGCCATTGCTGTCGTAGCCGTTTTGGGACCTTCCCTTCGCAACGCACTTATTGCCATTGCCATCGTCAATGTCCCGATATTCGGCCGGCTTTTACGTTCACGGGTCTTAACAGTGAAAGAAGAGGAATATGTAACGGCCGCTAAGGCAATTGGAATGGGGGATGGTCGGATTCTCCTTCACCACATCCTTCCGAATAGTCTTGCACCGATCATCGTTCAAGGTACCTTGGCGATTGCAACTGCCATAATTGAGTGTGCAGCACTGGGCTTTCTCGGTCTCGGAGCTCAGCCGCCAGCGCCAGAGTGGGGAAAAATGCTTGCCGATTCCAGGGCGTTCATCATTCAGGCACCATGGACGGTTCTTTTCCCTGGCCTTGCGATCATGCTTACGGTACTCGGCTTTAACCTAATGGGGGATGGGCTGCGCGATGCATTGGATCCAAGAATGAAAAACTAGAAGTAAAAGGGTGATGTTAGTTTAACATCACCATCTTTTTGTCGTTTATCGTGTAAATCTATTAAAATATGAAAAATAATAACAAAAGCCTAGATCGAAATAGGGAAATAGTGACTATTACCCCTTAAAATCACCCCAAAAGTTGTGATACTTTTATACTCAGTAAGAATATTCCAAAAATTGATTATTTTAGAGGAGGAAAGTTCATTGATTAAACGCAGCTTGTCCATTCTAGCAATCTTTCTATTAGTATTTACTGCAAGCGTTTCCGCAGCCAAGCTACCTGATTCCCCGACAGGCTCGGGCGGTGCAGGTAAGAAGAATCAGGAAAGTATTATAAAGCTGAAGAAAAATGATTTGGGGAAGAAGTACAAAAGCAATGAGAAGGTCAGGGTCATCGTAGAGATGAAGGAAGCCCCGGCAATAGAAATAGCCTCGAAAGAAGGGAAACTTTTTAAACAGTTATCTAAAAGTAAGAAACAACAATTAAAGTCCGAAAAGCTAGCTAATCAGAAGAAATTGAAAAAAAAGGTGAAAGAGAAAAAAATAGCTTTCAAGGAACTTGAAAGTTTTACGACAGTCGTAAATGGTTTCAGTGGTGAACTTCAGTATGGTGAAATCAAAAAGGTGGAAGCCATGCCTGAAGTTGCTGAAGTACATATTGCGAATGAATATGAACGTCCTGTAGAAAAACCCGAGATGCTATATAGTAAAGAACTTGTCCAAGCCCAGGAAGCTTGGCGGGAATATGGATATAAAGGGGAAGGGATGGTCGTCGGGATTATCGATACTGGAATCGACCCATCTCACCGTGATATGGTCCTGAACGACGAGACTAAGGCTGAGCTGACAGAAAGTGAAATAAGCGGGATGAAGAAATCTAGCCATCTATTAGGCAATTATTATACGGCGAAGGTACCTTATGGATACAATTACATGGATGAAAATGAAGAAATCCTTGACCTTGGTGAAGGGGCTTCCATGCATGGAATGCATGTAGCAGGTACGGCTGGTGCCAATGGAGATGAAGAGAATGGCGGCATTAAAGGGGTTGCTCCTGAAGCCCAGCTCCTTGCTTTAAAGGTCTTCGGGAATGATCCCGACATGCAGACAACATGGGGCGATATATACATTAAGGCGATTGACGATGCCATTATCCTTGGGGCGGATGTGCTGAATATGAGCCTTGGCTCCACTGCAGGTTTTGTATCGGCAGAAGATCCGGAGCAGCAGGCGGTATCCAGGGCTGTTAATAATGGGATCCTCATGTCGATTTCAGCAGGAAACTCGGCGCACTTTGGAAATGGTTTTGCAAACCCATCAGCTTCGAACCCGGATATTGGCGTTTCAGGTTCACCAGGGCTTGCTTACGATTCTGTACAAGTGGCATCGGTGGAGAATAACTATATGGATTTAGATGCAGCGACTTATGATATAAACGGACAAGCAGGAAAAGCTCCGTTCATGTCGGCTTCAAGCGTACACCCCAATGCTTTGAAGGATAAAACACATGACTTGGTGGCTGCAGGTCTTGGGACGCAGGAGGAGCTTTCCAAAGTGGATGTTAAAGGCAAGTTCGCCCTCATCGAGCGCGGTACGCTTTCTTTTATAGAAAAGGCGCAAAATGCACAGGCAGCAGGAGCGACAGGAGTCATCATTTACAATAATGCTGACGGATATATTTCCATGGCTACAGATTCAAGCATCACCATTCCTCAGCTGTTTATGTTGAAATCGGATGGTGCAAAGCTGAAATCGGCCTTAACGGATGGCGAAAAGGTGAAGGTTACCTTTAATGGTGATGAAACAAAAGCTGTAAATCCAGAAGCAGGGAAAATGAGCTCATTCAGTTCATGGGGAGTCGCTCCGAACTTGGATTTCAAACCGGAAATCACTGCTCCGGGCGGACAGATTTATTCGACGCTGAACAACGATGAATATGGAATGATGAGCGGTACTTCAATGGCGGCACCACATGTTTCCGGAGGCTCGGCACTGGTTCTTGAAAGAGTGGATAAAGAATTTAAATTAGAAGGATCTGCCCGGGCTAACTTAGCTAAAAATCTGATGATGAATACTTCAAAACCTTTAACGGATCAGGGTGTCGTCAATAAGGCCTTTGACTGGGAAAATCCTTACTCGCCTCGCAGGCAGGGAGCCGGAGTCATGCAGCTGCAATCCGCATTGTCCACACCTGCTGTCGTGACCGAGGCATTCACGAAAGAAGCGAAGGTTGCAATGAAGGAGATCGGCAATAAGTTCGCCTTTACTTTAAAGGTTGAAAACTTCAGCAACAAAGCGATCAAGTATGATGTAAAAGGAAACATCCAAACGGACTATGCAATCCAGGGACAACTGGGTTATTCCGCTAATGTGCTGGAAGCACAGGAAATTAAGAACGCTACGATTAAAATCAATAATAAAAATACAAATAAGATTACCGTTCCTGCAAAAAAATCGGTTACATTCGAAGTGAAAGTGGACATATCCGATGCAAAGGTACTTGGCGATGACCTTCAGACTCTTGTAGACATTGACAAGGTCTTTCCAAACGGATATTTTGTTGAAGGGTTCATTTCATTGAAGGATCCAGCCGATACGAATCCGGAACTGAATGTACCGTATGTAGGGTTTAAAGGAGAGTGGAACAAAGCCCCGATCCTGGATGGCACTAAATATGATAAAGAGTCTTTCTATGGAAGGGCAGGGGGAGTATCGACTGCAGGTGAAGACTTCACTTATCTCGGCTATGACCCTGCGGGAAAAACATTCAATGGCAAAAATATTGCAATTTCCCCAAATGGTGATGGCTCACAGGATGACTTCGTGCCGGTCCTATCATTCTTAAGGAATGCGAAAAAGGTAGAATACAATATATTGAATGGTGAAAACAAGTCAGTCCGGAAACTTCGCACAGAGAATAATGTACGTAAGGATTATTATGATGGCGGAAAAGGGACTGCATACACCCTGGTTCCAGCCCGTAAATGGGACGGTAAAATCAATAATGCACTCGCTAAGGATGGGGTCTATTATTTTGAAATCAAAGCGATGATAGATTACGAGGGTGCTAAATGGCAGACGTTTAAAATGCCCATCAAAATCGATACGGTAAAGCCGACAGTCAAGATTTCGAAAAAAGGCAATGTATTGACCATCCAAGGTAAGGATAACTTGAATGGTTCAGGGCTTGCTTATTACGATGTGCAAGTCGATGGAGCATCCATCATGAAAGAACCGCTCCCGGCGAATGCGAAACAATTCACCCTGCCTGATGTAAAAGGGGAAAAGGTTCAGGTTGTGGCAATTGACTATGCAGGTAATGAAAAAACGGCTGAAACCGAATTAGCAAGCGATTCGGCTCCGATCGATAATCATGCACCAGCTGTAAAGATCAAGAGTCCTGAAGCCTTGAGCGTGAACAATAAAACTAAAATCAAAATAACTGGAGAAATTGAAGAAGCATCGGAAATAACGGAATTTAAAATCGACAATAAAACGGTACCTGTAACGTATAACAAGACGAATAATAAATATCAATTCTCATATGAAAAGAAATTTGTAGATGGTGTCCAAAGCTTCACGGTTAAAGCAACCGATAAATGGGATAACACAGTTTCCTTTAAACGGACGATTATGGTCGATGCAACAAAGCCAGGTTTAAAAGTTAAAGGTGTACCGGAAACTGTGGGAGCCAAAGGAAAGAATCCAAAAGTGGACGTGACGGTAGAGGATAATTTCGATGAAATCCGCCTTTACCTGAATGGAAGCGAAGTATTCTATCATGAATTCAAGGAACCATACAAAATGCGTGCCTATAAGAAGAAGATAGAGGATTTGGAGTTGCCGCTTAAAACAGGCAACAACAAGTTTGAATTCAAGGTGACCGATCTTGCAGGAAATGAATCGAAGAAATCCTTTAATATCAATAAAGCTAAAAAATAATGAGAAACAGCCCTCTTATACAGGAGGGTTGTTTTTGTGTAATCAGATTTCCCGAGTATGGATTTGATGAATGAATTTCTTTAGAAAGGATTATGGAGTAGTTTGCTGCATTTTCACCGTGCAAATATGGAAATCTATTAGTGAGGAAGTAATTTCATTTTCCGGCAGGTATATGGAATGGGATGAAAGAATTAGGTATAAAGAACCTATTAAAAGGAGGGTATCTATGAATTATAAGAAGAAATCCAGCAATAAAGTTAGTAGTCTCGGAATTAAAGTGAAATTCGAAAGGAAAGGAAGCGACAGGCCATATCTTACAAAACCGAGTTTCTTTGATGCACTTCAGCATGTCCATTCTCCCTTTGAAAAGAATCCCCGCTCAGATTCACCCTATCAGGAATTTCCTCTATGTCAGGAGGTAACCCTTTCTTTTATTGAAAGAGGTGCTAAAACCTCTATTAAATATGATCCCCACCAAGAAAAAATCATCATTGAGGAAAGTTCAGAGACATATCAGCCGAATAAGGGTGAGGCGCTTACTGCAATCCTCGATCATATCATGATCAATCATGGCTATCACCATTCTTTTTTCATCATCCAGCAAAAAGGACGGAACGTAAAAATGATAGCTGCCAATCCGTAATATCATCTTCTGGAACTGCAGGACATTAATATGTTACTTTACCCAATAAGAATGGAGCTGCCGCGAACAGCTCCTCGACATGATGAGCGTCTCCTATCCTTCAAAATGTCAAACCATCCGCCGAATGATCTCCGAAAGGGTTTGGATGCCATAAGCCAATTGGTCCTCCGAGGCGTATGAATAGGAAAGCCGTATATGTGTATGGTTATTTGGTTCATATATGTATCCCGGATTAAGAAGTATGTTTTCCTTTATCGCTTGTTTGAAAAGGTTTGGATTCACGATGGGTTTACATAATTTTAACCATATATAAAAACCGCCTTGTGGTATTTGCCATTCAGCCAGTCCCTTAAAGTATTGATCGAGAAGGGTCAATGTGAAATCTCTGCGATCTATCAACTCATGCCTTAGCCTCTCTAAATGCCTTGAATACTGACCGTTTGCTAGCCATTCTGCCACAAGGTGTTGGGAAAGGGCACTGGAACCGTAATCCATTTGCATTTTAATGTCCGCTAAACGTTCAATTACAGTTATCGGGCCAGCAATCCATCCGATACGCAATCCGGGGCTCAATGTTTTGGACATACTGCCAATGTGCAATACAAGGCCATCTGCATCAAGGGATTTTAAAGGCGGCGGCGGTTCCTTTTCAAACCACAAATCACTATATACATCATCTTCAATAATCGGAATCTGTTCTTTTTTGCATAGTGATAGGAGGTTTAGTCTTTCTTCTTTTGTCCATGTAGTATTTGTTGGATTGTTAAACGTTGGAACAGTATAAAATAGTGACGCTTTCTTCCTTCCATTGATGCGCTTTATTTGTGTCGGAATACTTTCCCTGCCTTGTATTGATAAACCTACTAATTGCATGCCCGCAGATTGAAAAGGGTGAACGGAATTTAAATAGGAAGGGGATTCATGTAAAATCAACGATCCCCTTTGAAGTAAACCAACTGAAATCAACTGGAGTGCCTGGAGCCCGCCAGAAACGACCATGAGGGAGCTGGGACTTGCTTTGATCCCTTTTGTTTCTAAATAAACACTTATACATTGACGAAGTCTCTTATCACCCTTTGGTTCGGAATAACCTAATGAGTGGGCATCAAAAGAAGTGGATCGCAACGTCTTTTCTATTTGTTTTGTAGGCAATAGAGCTGGAGATAGTTCGCCCGTGCCCAATCTGATAATGGCGGTATCCGTTTCATACTGATTAATGTCCTGAATCGTTTTTAAATTGGGTTCATGAAGGCCATTCCGGACATAGTTTTTCCAGTCGGGCTGTTTGCTGGAGACGAGCACATTCCAAGTATTATTTGAAACGAAAGTGCCCGATCCAATCTTAGTTTCCAATAATCCGTCTGCAATCAACTCATCTATGGCTGTGATGAGGGTACTTCGGTTTACACCAAAGGAGTCGGCCAATGAGCGTTGTGATGGAAGCTTAGTACCAACCGGCCAATCGCCTCGTGTAATTTGTTGTTTGACCCAATCTGCTATTTGCTGGTGAAGTGATTGGTCGGAAGCACGGTTTGGTCTCCATTCGATGAACATGCGAAAACCACTCCTTTCATGTTCTATATTCATTATAAATTGGTTGGTTTGAAAACCAACCAATTGGATGGTTAATTCCTTTGTTGTTTTCATTATACTGAATATGAGGGGAGGGGGTATTCGTATGGGGCCATTTTTTCATGGATTATTATTGGCATTAGGGCTGATACTTCCGTTGGGAGTGCAAAATATATTCATCTTTAATCAAGGTGCAATCCAACCTACAATAAAAAAGGCATTGCCAGCAACGATTACAGCTGCAATTTGTGATACAGTGCTCATTCTGTTAGCAATTTTAGGTGTTTCGTTGGTTGTGATGCAATATGATTGGTTGCGCCTTACATTAATCATAATCGGAGTTATATTTTTATTGTATATGGGTTTTCAGATTTGGTTTGCCAAACCGAATTCACAGTCAGGTGCCCAATCCATGCAGATGTCGGTCGGCCAAAAAGCAAATTGTGTTTACTTTATCAGTCTCGTTACTGAATCCGCATGCAATCTTGGACACGATAGGTGTCATCGGTTCGAGCTCCCTTGTTTATTCTGGGAAAGATAAAATGATATTCACCATAACGTGCATCTTTGTGTCATGGTGCTGGTTCCATGGATTATGTCTTGCGGGGCGATTGCTGAAAAAGGTTGATACATCCGGGAAATTCCTTGGAATATTAAATAAAATTTCTGCAATCATCATTTGGATCACAGCTCTCTATATGGTGAAATCGCTTTTTTGAATCAGACCAGGTATTCAAGGGTTTAAAAGATACAGGACGCTTATGTATAAAAAAAGGGGAATGCATATCATATATGCATTCTCCCTTTTTTTGTCCTGATAAGCTGACAACCTGCCCTCATTCATCTTCATATCGTGAGAGCGGGTTATTGAAGAGCAACCAAGTCCTTGATTTCCTCTGTGGAAAGTTCGGTGATCCAGTTGTCACTGCTTATGATCTCGTCGTTCAGGGCTTGCTTTTTATCAAGCATCTGGTCGATTTTTTCTTCCAGGGTCCCTGTGCAGATTAGCTTATGAACGTGAACGAAACGCTGTTGCCCTATTCGGTAAGCACGGTCGGTGGCTTGATTCTCAACAGCCGGGTTCCACCAGCGATCATAGTGAATCACGTGATTCGCTTCTGTAAGATTAAGTCCAGTGCCGCCTGCTTTCAACGAGAGTATGAAGATGGGGAATTCCCCATCTTGGAATCGGGTGATCATTTCATCACGCTGTTTCTTGTTCGCACTCCCGTTCAGGAATGGCACTTCAAAGCCATATCGTTTTTCCAGCAATTCTTTAATCATATTGCCCATCCCGATATATTGTGTAAAAATGAGGCAGCTTTCATCCTGTTCGCGGACAGCATCGATAATCTCGGTCAGTTTCTCGAGTTTGCCTGATCGGTTAGGTGCCTTCATGATGTTTTCCTTCTCCGTCTCTTTTAAGTAAAGAGCTGGATGATTGCAAAGCTGCTTGAGCTTATTCAGCATCTGGAGGATGATGCCTTTTCTTTCAAAGGCAGACAGTTGTTCGATATCATTGAATGTATCTTTTATCAGTTGTTCATACAACGATGCTTGCTCGGTGGTAAGCGGAACGAATTCCTTTTGTTCTTGCTTATCCGGAAGATTAAGGGCGACTTCTTTATCGCGTTTTGTACGGCGAAGCAAGAATGGCTGTATCAAACGCTGCAATTCCTTGATTTTATCCTTCTGTTCATCACGCTCAATGGTCGCCACATATTTTTCCTGAAACTGACCTAGCGTTCCGAGATAACCTTTGTTGATGAAGTCAAAAATCGCCCACAGCTCACTTAAACGGTTTTCCATCGGCGTACCCGATAAGGCGATATGATGTCTGCCGTTTAGCTTGCGGACCGCTTTGGATTGCTTTGTTTGGGCATTCTTGATGTTTTGCGCTTCATCAAGGATAACGCTGCTCCAATGGATGGTGGTCAGTTCAGCCACATCTTGGTGGGTCAGTCCATATGATGTTAAGACAATATCATGATCGGCTGCCAGTTTAGTAAATGCTTCACCTTTAGCACGATTCGATCCGTAATGAAGGTGAACTTTAAGTGATGGTGCAAATTTCTCCAATTCCTTTTGCCAGTTGCCCAGGACCGATGTCGGGCAGACGATGAGCGCCGATTGTACAGAGACGGATTCGGGGGCAGTGGCAATGATCTCAGCCTCATCACTGCTCTCTGTGCTGCTATCCTCTTCGACAATGATCGGTTCACTTTTTTGTTTATCCCTAGGGGCAGTGGGGAGCTCTTTACCGGCTCCTTCCTTGCCTTTCACATGAAGTAGGTAGGCTATCATCTGGACGGTTTTTCCAAGTCCCATATCGTCGGCTAGACAAGCACCAAAACCATGCTCCCTTAAAAAAAGGAGCCAGCTCATGCCCAGTTTTTGATAGGGGCGTAAATCACCTTGAAGTGCATGAGGGACGGGCAGGATGGAAATGTTTCTGGTTTCCCGGAGTCTTCCAACCATTTTACGGAGCTCCTGGTTCAATTCAAATTGAATCCTGAGCATCTCGTCGTTTTCAGAATCGTCATCGCCATCTTCATTTATGCCATTCAACAGTTCCTGTTGCAGCAAGTCAGTCAATTGGATGCCTTTTTCATTAGCTGTTTCCATCAGCTCCTGAATTTGTTTAATGAAAGCTGGATCAAGCTTGACCCATTGGCCGCGGATGAAGACAAGCCGCCTTTTTTCATTGACGAGCTCCTCGAACTCCGCCTCGGTGAGCTCTTTGCCATTTAATGAGAACCGCCAATCAAAGTCCATTAAAGCTTTTAACCCGACATAAGACGGGCCGCGGTTCGATTGGCTCTTCACTTTCGCCTTGACCTTCAATGAGGACTCCTTCAAGGCAAGCCACCATGATGGAAGGAGAATTTCGACGCCAAGAAACAGGAGTTTTTCGCTTGCATCGGTCAAGAATTCCCATGCATCCGTTTCTGAAATTTCCCTTTTCAGACGGCCATTCTCCCCAAGCCATGGCACGACGAGCTGCCAGCGTTTCGTAGCACGCACCACTTCACTTGCATACTTATTCCAGCCGCGCGGCAGTTTATTTCCTGTATATGTTTCAATGATATTCTCATCCCTTTTTGAACGAAGGGTAACATCGAGTATCCAAGGCCCATTGCCATCAGGAGGCTCAGTTAACCGGAGACCTATAGTGAATGGCTTGGGGTCAGGAAGGGTTCCGAGCCATTCCTGCCAGCTGTCTTTGTCAAAAAAGGCCTGCAATTCTTCGGGAGAGAGCCGTGTATCCTTTAATGCCCCGACGGCCTCGCTCCATTTATGCTGCATGGGTGAATAGTTTTTTAAATACATATTAGCGGCACCGTTATACCACTTTTCGATAAAAGTACGGTTGGTTTCCAGTTCAGGTGAAGGGAGATCCAAAGATATTTCTTCTTCCCAAAAGGAAGGGACGAATTCCTCCTCCACTTCTTCCGGCAGCTTCCAGCCGATGGAGTCCAACTGAAGATTAGTGAAATCCGGTACGGGGATTCCGGCTTCAATGGATTCATGTAGAACGGGCGCTGCTGAAAGGCAAAGGGAGGATAACTCGGACCATTCCCATTCTATGAAGGAGTTAAAGCTTTCCCTAGCAAAAAAGTTGAGAAGTCCCCAAGCGTCAAGAATGAATACTTGATTTCCATCCACTATATCCGTAGTCATTTTGGTACCATAAAAGCTTGCGTCATCCCAGTTGAATAACAGCCTGCGTATATAATTCGTAGTGAGGAAGGTATTCTCTTCATTGACGACACCAAGGGCGTAAGTTCCGTTTTCGAGAGCCGCTATTTTGATTTTTAATTTCCCTGGATTAAACATCGATAAGCTTACCCCTTTTTAGTTCTTCTTGGAAAGCGCGAAGCCGTTTGGTTGAATCTGCTACATAAAGTATATAACGATCGAATACGTCTTCCTTTTTGCTCTTTTTATAGATGGTGCGCATCCTTTTCAAATAACGGACAGCTTGCTTATAAGCAGGCCGGTTTTTCAAAGAAACCTTTTCCTGGACCGCATGATAATAAAGGGGCAGGATTAGTTCCGGTTCTTTTGAAACCACTTCTTTGATGGATTCACTGCTGATTAAGTCAATGCTGATTTCCGAGTAAATATGCATCTCCACCCATTTTTTATATTGTCCTTGTTCAAAAAGGAAATTTGCATAGTTCCAATAGCTGTGCGGAAGGGTGGCCCTGTAAAATTTCTCAAGCAAATCGGTCCGTTTTAATTTATAACAGCAACTATTAATTAAAGTCGTGAACGTTCGGACGAAATCTACCCGTTTATAATAATCCGATAAACCGGCAAGGAATTCCTGGACATTATGATTGATGAATTCAATGAAAGGGATGGTACGTGACCGGTTGTCAGATTCAGCCAGGAGATTCAGCCAATAAAAAATGTATGGACAGGCTTCCTTCTTCAATCCATGAAGAAGCTCAATCGCTTGTTCATCATGGTTCTCCAAAAGGGATAGGTGAATGGCTGCGAGGGAATAGGACGTCCTCTCTGTAGTGCCCATATACTTGTCGGGAAGTTCCTTATTGATTCGTTCCAGTTCCTCTTTACGCCATGAGGAGTTGGAGAACAAGTAGCTCCATATCTCCCGGTAGAGGTCAATCTTTTCGTATTCCAGGCCTTCTCCTCCATCCAGTAGTTTAGCTACATCTTCCTTGATGCTGAAAACGAAGGGATCAAAGGCGAAGGGCCTCGCTTGCCTGCTAAGCGGCTGTACCGATTCATGCAGCTCTTCTGCCAGGTCGACGGCAAGTGCATAAAAGACCCTGATCGTTTGCGTCTCACTTTTATGCAGCTGAATCACTCTCAGTGTCTGCTGCATCGTGCAAAATTGCGTAACGAAATGATAAAGCAACTTCCATTCCCTTTCCATTGGAGCTTTTGAGCTAAGGCGTTTAAAGTAAGTTTGTATATGATTTTCAATCATATAAGTAGCCTCGCCTATATGAGGCTCGATATGTTCCGCAAAGGCATCATGGACGAATTGCTTCCATGATGGGTAGCTTTTATCTAAGGTGATGGAATTCCCCGCCGCCTGTTTAAGTAATTCACTTGCCCGTTTAACCTGCTGCAGTGCTTGGGCAGTTGAGGTGTTTTTTGGTGCTTTCCATTCACTCAGCCATTCGGAAACACTAGCGTGTTCAGAATATGCAGAAAAGAAAACGGCCAGTTGATGCCGGCATATGAACCTTGAATCACATGTACAGCTTCCATCCTGAGGGAAGAGCAGATTCAGCCTGGCCTTAAAGCGTGTCCCATCCTGTACCTCAGCCGCAATCGTGTCCGCCGCTTCTTCTTTAATATTAACGAGCCCCTGACGGTATAACTGGAGCCCTTGATTCACCACATCCGAATCTTCCGGATCCCCGGCCTCCAAAAATTCCGCCAGCCGCTCCCCAACTAACAACAACTCCCGCTCCATACTCTCCTCCTTCAGGGACAAGCCCTGTTTACCAAAATTTATATTTTTTGTATGATCATGATCATCAGTTATTTAACATATCGTAATCCTGCCCCTGGTTATTCTTGGGCCTTGCATATATTACATCCCGAGAGTGATTGGCGGGCTTTTTCCATGGCCGTTCTCTTTACGTTCTAATCCAGTTAATCGAACAAGGCATCACTGCTTCTAGCCGTATATTCATAAAAACCCTGTAAAAGTCAATATCGTCAAAAATCCCCTTGAATATAAGCGGTTCGGCTATAAACAGGAATAACTGGCATTAACGTTAACCATGCCTGAAATCCTTCATCCTCATCACACTTCACAAAACTAATTGATGAGGGGCGGGAACCTTTTTTAAAGGTGCGTTTTTTGAAGCATCTCTTTATTATACTTCATTTTGGCTTGGAATTTAAAATGTAGAATGGAGGTTTTGAAAATGATGCGTGAGAAATTATACATATTCCTGGTGAATCGCTCAGTTTGCAGGCAAATGGGGTTCTCTATAAAAGTTAATACAAAGTTGACTGGAGAGGGAGCCAGAAGGCAACTTTCAAATTGTACATTCCTAAAAAAATGTAGACAAACTCGATTTTCATCGAGTTTGCCAGTCTGGAGCCATTCCAGTGGGAAATGGCCAAAAATATAGAATTAGTTTATTTTCATTTCGTTCTTCCAACTATCCAACTTTTTGTTGATGAATGTCACAAAGGTATGATTTTTTTGTAAATCGAATAGAAACGCTGACTTTTCCAAGTACTCTTTTGCCTCTTCAAAGTTACCTATAAGTTCAAAATTGTAACCTAAATGGTAGTGTAAATCAGCTAAAGCATATAATTGATCATGTTCGAGGCACCACTTTATGGCATCTTGGCAGCAGGCAATGGACTCTTCGTATCGGACCAGGCGTGTTAACACTCTGCCAAAATTATAGGATAGGCGTGTCTTTAGCGTTTTATCCGTCAAAAAGGGAAGGGCTTTCAAGTGATCCAAAGCTTTCCTTAACAAGGCGAATGCATTTTCGTACTGTTCTTCGGCAACATACATTACACCAAGGCTGCTTAAGATTTCAAGCTCCCGTTCAGAATATATTTTGTCGGTCGTATGAGTAATGGCGATGGCCTGATTAATGAATTCGATGGCTTTATCTAAATCTTTATTTTTTTCATATTCGTATATTCCCTTGTGCCAAAGAATCAATTGAAGATTCTTTTTATTTTGAAGAAAGAGGGGACTGTTTTCCTCAGCCTTTACAATTTGCTGCATTTCCTCGTAATTACGGGTTCTCCTGGCTATTTTTAATTGATAAATCACTTCTTCAACGTAATCCAGCCTAGGGGTCATTCCAATATCGAAAAAATAGTTTACATCAACGCCTAAACGTTGGGAAATTAAGTAGAGGGTGGATGCATATGGATAGACATCGCCTTTTTCAATCTTGCTTATCTGTGCTTGTGTACAAATACCGGATGCCAACTCTTCCTGGGAAAGCCCGATTTGTTTACGTAGCTCTTTGATCTTTTGTCCAACTGCAAAAAAATCCATTTTGATTCTCCTTAAAATATGCCTAGAGTTATATTTTGTCATGAAAAATCGGTGAAAGCGGTATGTACAGGTCCTGAACGGTTTAAATAGAATCTTTAGTCGAAATATATGGTTTTAAGAAGTGTGGTTAAATATAACTATAGAATTAATTTCTATTTTAACCAATATTTTTTTAAAAGAAAAGGAGGAATGACCTATGAAAAAAAGTACTAAAGCATTAGTCGTATCTTTTCTTATCATCGCTGCTTTTGTTATTGTCCCAAGCGAATTACCAGGCCTTTACGCAGAACTTCCAGGTTTATATAAATAAGTAATGGAGCATCCCTATCAATCATTCAAGCATCTTCATTAGAAGATGTTTTTTTTATTATTATTAAATGATTATTCTTTTGCGCATATTCCTGTAGTTATAATTATCTATGAATGGGGGGTGTTAGGTTCATTTGGTAGGTGCGGGAGAAACGTGAGCGTAGTTTGTAACACCTATTTCCCTTTAATGATTTTGTTATAGTGTAAATAACAAAACGGAGAGAGGTGTAAGGTGAATGATGGATATTAATATGAAGGTTCAGCCCTCTTTTTACGATGATGAATGTGCCATTGTGTTTTCTTTTTATTTTGATAAGGCAACCAGGAATATTGGTGAAGCAGTGGTGTACACATGCAAAAAACAAGATCAAAAAGAATACAGCCAAGATCATATAGATACAGATATACAAGAAAAAATCGCCTATATTAAAGAGTTTTCCATTGCAGATGAATATCAGGCAACGTCGATGAAGAAAATCAAACATTTTTTGAATGTAATCGGTATCAAGAAATGTGTAAAGCACAACCTTAAGGGAAATGAAATCGCATTTTAAACGATAAAAACTCATGACATACAACCCGTCATGAGTTTTTACCATTTAAATGAGAGTTTTGAGTATTCATCTTCTTTTTGATGAAATCGCTCATTTGTTTCCGTTCACTTGGTTTAGCGTTATTTGTTCTTTCAAAAAATTTAAAGTATTGTTTATTGCTATCAGATTTCATGATGTCTCTCCTTTGCTTTTTTTTATTTACCCGTTTCTCATTAGTTAAAACATGATTTTCATGATAAAGGGAAAAAATAATGAACAAATAATTTACATAATTATTCCTATAGTTATATTTTCTTCTGCGAATCACTGTATATAAGGATTAATAAGGTAATAATAAGTGGTATTGCCGAAATATGGAGGAAATTCGTGTTTTATCATATGTTAAATAAATGTTAAAATGGTCCGAATATCGGATTTTTCATTAGAAACATCAGTTTCTAGTACCCTAAAGTGAAGAGGGTTGAAGGACTCTTTTCGATGGCCCCCGAGGACTTGCTTGGGGGATTTTTTTATTTGGGCAATTTGTCCACATTATTTCTATAATATGTATCGTTTTGTTTGTCTATACATGGGTAATTATAAGAAATAAGATGAATTAAACCTTTTTTTCAGCAGTTTAATCGGAGGAATATATTATATGTATGTGAAAATGAAAAATGATCCCACTAAGCGAACTTTCCAGCAGTACATTTTTCCATTTGCGCTTGAAGGAAAAATGATTGAAAAGTTTGTGGAAAAGTTGTTTAAGGACAATTTCGTTTTTTTGAATTTGAAAGATATGGAACAAGAAAAACAATTTTACGGTGGCCATAAAGTTTCTCACCGTAAATTGGAAAAGTATTTCATGCCTTACATCGAGCCGATTTTATTTCCAGGCAATGCAAAACAGAAGGAAGGCTTGCGGCGTTTTACGAAAAAACTGGATATTGATTGTACCTTCGAATCACCCTATTTAAATACCCCATTTATTATCAACTCTATAGATATTTTCATATGCCCATTTCATATCGGCATGATGAATCTTCGCATTACTTTGCCTGAGGGGCTTTCTTATGATGATGTGCTCTATTTTGGCGATACATTCAGAATCCTCGAACCGATCGCTGATGATGAAGAAAAAACGAAAGTAGGCTGTCGGGAAAATCAGTATGAACAGGTGAAGGATTTCATTTTCAATGAACTATTGCCGCCAATTGAGGAATATATGGATGAAGAACAAAGTAACCCTACATATTTTGGCAGTTTGCCCTTTTTCATCGATGAAAGAATGTACGTGATCAGTTATACTGCATTCCCTGAGAATCGTAATATTACTAAAAATGATTTATTCCGAATCAGTGAACTGAACGGGTATGACAATGATGGTGAGCCATATATAGGCGCATTAAACCCCGATTATATAGACAAGTATTATCAAGAAAGGGTATATGACAGGTGGGGCAAGGAAACCTATTATATAACTAGCATGTATCATTTTGCGTGTGTCACGAAAGCGAAAGGTAAACTGGAGCAGGAACTGGCAAGCGAAATGTATGGCCAGCATTTTTATACAGTGTTGCTTTTCTTCTATTATAAAATCGTACTGCTTAAATTGTCCCATGAACATTCCAAGATAGATGTGGAAAAAGATCAAGCGGATACGGAACAGCTGATTTTCATGATCACTCAGTTTTCTGCAAAGTACTTATTCACTGAAGTTAATAGTACGTCAATCGGTAAAGAGCTATTCAAAAAAACGGATGAAGCCTTCAGGATTGCCGCTCTCTACAAGGAAGTGAAGGAAACACTTTCCTATCTTTATCAAAATCAGGATAAACTGTCTGGGAAAAGCAGTAATTATCTCTTGCAAATACTAACGATCTATACGGTTGTTTCCGGGATATTCGGAATGAATCTATATATTGAAGATTGGAAAGGGAAATTACCGTGGAAAGCTTATATGAATTACACCCTATACGAATGGGTGGCTGTCATTGTTACGACAAGCGGTCTGGTCATTTCGGCCATCTTGGGCTTTTTCTTCTTGAAAAAATGGCTAAATGAGAAAAAAAGCCGAAAAAAAAGAATGCTTTAATATAAAAGTCCTGTACACCATGTACAGGACTTTTGTTTTAGAAAAAACATGGTCAACTAGAAAAATTAAGAAATTCGGAATGCAAAATCCCCCATTCCCCTAATATTTTGCTAAACTATAGGTATATCATTCTAACTATTCATTAGGAGGAAATCATGAAGAAATTAGCTTTAGTTTCCAGCTTATTGTTGATGAGCGTATTGTTCCTGGCCGGATGCTCGAATGAGCCAAGTCCGGAAGATCGCTTTGCGGCATATACGAAGCTTTGGAATAAACAGGATTTTGCGAAGATGTACGAGTATCTGTCGCCTGAGACAAAGAAAGAAATCAGTGCGGATGAATTTGCGAAGCGTTATGAAAAAATCTATACAGGCATAGAAGCCGACCAATTAAAGGTGGACTATAAACAGCCTAAAGAAGAGAAAAAGCATAAAGATGGAGAAAAGGTAAGCCTTTCATATACCGTTGACATGTCCACTATGGCTGGTGCTGTCAGCTCTGACCATAAAGCGACACTTGTCAAGGAAGGGGAAGGCGAGGAAGAAAATTGGTACATCAAGTGGGATGAAAGCTATATATTCCCTCAATTGGAAGCTGGAGAGAAAGTATCGGTTGAATCGTATCCAGCCATTCGCGGTGAAATTGTCGATAGAAATGAACGCGGCCTTGCCATGAATGGAACGGTAGCAGAAGTGGGGATCGTGCCAGAGAAAATGGCCAACGAATCCGAAACGGTTAAAAAGGTCGCTGGAATCCTCAAAATGTCCACCGACGAAGTGAATCAGAAATTAAAACAATCATGGGTAAAGCCAAGCTATTTCGTGCCCATCAAGAAGATGTCAAATGATAATACGGCAACCTTGGAAAAGCTATTGAACATTGCCGGTGTATCTGTCAATAATACGGAAGAGCGTATATATCCGTATAAAGAGGCTACTGCCCATCTAATTGGATATGTCGGTGAGGCATCTGCGGAAGATCTGGAGAAATTGAAAGGAAAAGGTTATACCGCAAGTGACGTTATTGGCAAGCGAGGTCTTGAGGAAGTGTTGGAAGCGCGGCTTAAAGGTGAACCTGGAGGTAAAATCTTTATTAAAACCGAAGATGGCGAAGAAAAAGTGATTGCTGAAAAGCCTGCTGAAGAGGGAGAAACAATTACCTTGACCATCGACGCCGAGCTTCAAAAAGATATCTTCGAGCAATATAAGAATGAAACTGGATCGGCATCGGCAATTGATCCGAAGACAGGCGAAACGCTTGCACTTGTTTCAAGTCCGTCATTCGATCCTAATAAATATATTTTCGGGATAACAAAGGCGGAACAAAAAGCGCTTGAAGAAGACCCGGACAAACCACTTTTAAACCGCTTCAGTTCGACGTTTGCACCTGGTTCAACCATTAAGGCCATCACTGCGGCAATCGCCCTGAAAAATGGTGTGGATCCGAAAGATTCGATCAATATCCAAGGGAAAACGTGGGCCAAATCAACATGGAAAGATCATTCCATTACAAGGGTGGCGGACCCCGGTGTTCCAATCGATATGGAAAAGGCATTAATTTATTCAGACAATATTTACTTTGCCCAACAAGCTTTGGGGCTTGGAAAGGAAAAATTCACAAATGGACTCAAGGCATTCGGATTTGATGAGTCTTTGAACTACGATTATCCGATCAAAGCATCGAGCATCGGTAAGATCGACAGTGAGGGACGCTTGGCGGATGCCGGATATGGTCAAGCGCAAGTCCAAATGAGCACGCTACATCTTGCCATGACCTATTCAGCCTTCTTGAATGAAGGAAACATCCTGACACCTTCGTTAATAACAGGAGATAAAACAGAAAAGAAAATATGGAAAGAACATGCGATATCAGCAGACCAAGCAAATCAGGTCACCAAGATGCTCACACAAGTGGTGGAACATCCTAAAGGAAGCGGACATGGAATAGATGATCTTGGCATCAAGATCGCTGCCAAAACGGGAACTGCCGAAATCAAGGCATCCAAAAATGCCGACGGAACAGAAAATGGCTGGTTTGTTGCCATGGATACAGAAGACCCGGAACTTCTCATGGCATGGATGATGGAAGATGTAAAAGGACGAGGCGGCAGCCATGTCGTTATCGATCATATGAAACCGGTGTTGAAAAAGTATTTGAAGTAAAGAAGCGGGTGAAAATGCAGCAAGCATTTACCACTAAAAAGCAGGACATGGTTTCATACATGTCCTGCTTTTATATTTTTCACACGTTGAGGATTCCATTTTGTTAAGACAATAAAGCTGGATTTGAAGGATAATGAGTCGGACATACAGAATGTAAAAAGAGTACATGCAAGCGGGATCCGATTTCTGCAGCAGTGACATCTTCCAGGCCATTACCCATGCTAAAGATAAATAGAATAGGGATGAGGATGAAAAGCAATGAGAATTTTAAGGTATTTGTTTATCGCTTTCTTTATCATTTTTTTTACATTTCCTTCTCATGAAGCAACGGCAGCGGAAGAGAACACAACGATGGAAGTGAAACTGAAGAATTATTTGGGGAATAGAACCAGTGTCAAAATAACGGCAACCGGGGACTACCGAACTTCAGGGGGAGAGATATTCATTAGGGCGGGTGAAAATCTGACTTTGAAAGTGGAGTCGGCTAAACTTGCCGTATACAAAGGTTTTAAGAAAACGGGATCTTATGCTTCCTTTAAGGTGATTCCAGTTAAGCCTGATGCTTCATTGTCAATAAACGGCCGTACGTATCTTGGCTCATTTTCATTTACAGCGGAGGACGGTTACATCCGGCCGATCAATCATGTTTATCTGGAAGATTACCTAAAGGGCGTTGTCCCGCTGGAGATGCCCGCACTATGGCATGCCGAAGCCTTAAAAGCACAGGCGATTGCCGCCCGGACTTATGCACTTCGCCATCAATCCACAATAATTGATGATACGGTTTCTTACCAAGTATATGGGGGGGCTGCCGATCACTATCGAACTAATTCAGCCATTGAACAGACAAAGGGCATGGTAATCAAACATGAAGGCGAAATAATCGAAGCGTTCTTTTCCTCAAGCAATGGAGGAATGACCGAATCGAATTCAAATGTTTGGTCAAGTGGCAACCCCCTTGCATATTTATCTATAAAAGAAGATCTCTATGATTCGAAAACCAATTGGGAGATAATGCTGGACAAACAGCAAATCGACCTTTCAAAAATGAATTTATCTAAACCGGAAGAATGGTGGGCAAGTGTAAAGGAAAAAGATAAAATGGTTGTGCCGAAACTGAAGATTTGGCTGAAGAATATTGGATATGCGAATAAAGATATTAAAATAACGGATATTCCCTTGTTAACATTTACAGATGAAAAAGCGGGAGGCCGTGTAACGAAAGGCTCCATCCAACTGAATTTCTATATAAGGGATCTCGTTGATGACAGGGGGAAACTTTTGCAGCAAACGGTTAAGCTTACTAATGTCGCGGCTTCCAAAATCAGGGGCATGGTGGGGCAAGAGGTGATGAAAAGCTATTTGGTTGACCATTCATCTACTGATCCTTCCAAAATTTCCATTAAAGGATCAGGATATGGGCATGGTGTAGGACTAAGTCAGTTTGGAGCGAAAAACAGAGCGGAAGCAGGCCAATCATATCAAGAGATTTTGGCGTTTTATTATCCTGACACAACTATAGAAAAGGAATATGGACCAGGTGCTGGATCTAAAACGGAACTTGTCGTAAAGTCGGAACCGAATTCAGTAAACATGACAGCGGTGACGGATCGCTTAAATGATGAGGTTGGAATCACATACTCCCTAAAAGAAGATGCTGTGGTTACACTCACGATTAAAAATAGTAAAGGGAAAGCCTTAGCTATCCCAGTCCGTGACCAAACAATGAAAAAGGGTACCCATTCGGCAATCTGGAACACAAAAGCGGTAAGTAACGGTACATATGAAGCAGCAATATCAGCAATGGACCGAAGCGGGATTGAAGGTTCGGACACGATGGCGATTAAGATCAGTAAAGATACATCGGCACCGAAAATAACCGATGTCAATACATCGGGTGATTATAGTACCGAGAAAGCGAACATAACCTATACCATTAATGAAAACGCTAATGTAACAGTGGCAATTAAGAACAGTAAAGGAAAGGTTGTTGGCATCCTTTCTGAAAAGCAGTTCAATAAAGGCAGGCAATCGGCAACCTGGGATTTCAAAAATATGTCCAACGGGATGTTTACGGTGACAATCTCCGCTAAGGATAAGAGTGAAAACCAGAAATCCATTTCAACGAAAATCTCCATTAGGAAGACCACGGGAATAGTGACTGCAAGCGAATTATATATTAAAGAAAATAAAAATGCATCCTCTGAAACGGTCGGGAATCTATACAGGGACCAAGCCGTAACGATCCTGTCTCAACAAGATGAATGGTATAAAGTGAAAAAGGGAAGCCAAATTGGGTATGTATTAAAAAAACATGTAAAAAAATGAATGAGGAGGACGTTAATTAGGGCGTCTTTTTTTATAAAGGATATTTAGATTCTTCATCAAATTCACGAGTAAAAGGAGCAAATTCACGAGTAAACGGCCCAAACTCACGAGTAAATGCGCCAAATTCACGAGTAAACGCACCAAATTCACGAGTAAGCGCGCCAAACTCACGAGTAAACGCACCAAACTCACGAGTAAAGCACAAATTCACGAGTAAGCGCGCCAAACTCACGAGTAAAGCACAAACTCACGAGTAAATGCGCCAAACTCACGAGTAAACACGCCAAATTCACGAGTAAACGCACCAAACTCACGAGTAAAGCACAAACTCACGAGTAAACACGCCAAATTCACGAGTAAACGCACCAAATTCACGAGTAAATGCGCCAAACTCACGAGTAAACGCATCAAACTCACGAGTAAACGGCCCAAACTCACGAGTAAAGCACAAACTCACGAGTAAAAGGAGCAAACTCACGAGTAAACGGCCCAAACTCACGAGTAAAGCACAAACTCACGAGTAAACACGCCAAATTCACGAGTAAACGCACCAAACTCACGAGTAAAGCACAAACTCACGAGTAAACGCACCAAACTCACGAGTAAAGCACAAATTCACGAGTAAACGCGCCAAATTCACGAGTATACTCACCAAAACATTGAGTTAACGGACATCAATAAAAATGCGTACTGAAAAAAATGAGTGAATGAGATAGAATTTTAAAAGAGGAATGAATGTATTCATTGCTCTTTTGTTTTATGCTGACCGGGTGTGAACGGAACGCCGGCGGCTTTTGTGATGATTTTCGAAATATCCGTATTTTCTAGGACTCCATCGAAGGCTTCACTGCCTGGACCCGAGGCGAAAATGGGAATCATATTGGCTGTGTGCCCTCCTGTGGAACTGGCCGCCCGTATGCTTCGATCGGCTACACCCGCCTTATGGTACCTGGCGATGGTGCTTCCGATTTCCCAATCGATTTGATGTTGTCGATAGACAAGCGTTCTATTATTTCTTACGTTATCGATGAATTGGTCGACTTCCTGATCCGTAAGGGATATATGTGCATACTTCTTGAATGTGGAAACGACACTTTCTGGATTGATTTCATTATTTTTATCGAATGTAAGCTGTTTGGACATATATTCAGATGAAACCTTGATTTTTTTCAATGCAGTGATATCCATTGTTTCAGAAGCGGAGGTCCCCATTGTTTCGTGGTCTGCAAGTACAACAATCAATGTATCATTTCGATTTTTCGCCCAATTTACTACCTCTTTCACGGTTTGGTCAAATTCGATCGTTTCTTTCCATATTCCAGTGATATCGGCGGCGTGCTCCATATGGTCAATACGGGCACCTTCTGCCATCAAGAAGAATCCTTTATTACCTCTCGATAAAATATCCATCGCTTTGGCTGTCATTTCGGGTAGAGATGGCTCTTGAGAATGTAATACGTCTTTATCCAGTTTAAAATTCATATAGGTTGGGTGAAATAACCCTAAAAGTTTTTCCGGTTTATTAATGGAACTCAGTTCTTCTTTCGTCGTCGTAAACCCATATCCAGCTTGTTTAAATTTAGCGATTAAATCCTCGCCATTTTGCTTATCCGCCTTGAAATAGCTGGCACCTCCGCCGAGAATGACGTCGATTCGGTTATCAAATAGCTGCCTCGCGATATTTGCGCCACCTGTCCAGCGGTTAGGAACACTTGCACCAAAGGCAGCGGGTGTGGCATCGACTACCATATTGGTTGAGATGATCCCCACTTTTTTTCCATCGTTCTGAAACGCATCCAATATACTATCCACCTCGGAACCATTGGCATCGACACCGATTGATTCATTGTTGGTTTTTATACCAGTGGCAATCGCAGACCCTCCGGCAGCTGAGTCAGTGACGAAATTATTGGCGGAATACGTGCGCATCAGGGCAACATGCTCCAGTTGTTCCAAATGTAGAACACCTGTCTTTCCATATTCCAATTGCCGGGCAATCTCTATGGCCCCTACCCCCATGCCGTCGCCAATCAGCAATATGACATTCTTGGGTGTTTTTTTTGTCTCTGCTTGAATAGGGGAGCTCATGTAAATAAAGCAAAATATAAGAACGAATAATCCAAAGTGACGCGGCTGTGCAAGTTTATAAATGAATTTTCTGCTTGTCTTATTCATCTGTAATCCTCCAGTGGTTGAAAGTCTTCCTATTATTTGTTTAAATCGATAAAAAATCCCCTCCCTGATTTTCAGGATGGAGCTAATCTTTTTAGAGCCCTTTATGGAAGGGCATCCAGCCGCTTTTTACGTAATTTATCTTTCAAAAAAATAAAGGATTTCTATATAATTACAATATGAAGGTGATAATTAATAAACAGTAAATATTTAACTGATATAATTTCACTAAAGTTCAATTGAATTAATAGGAGAGAAAACCCTATGCTATCCAGTATGAAAAAGTTCTTCAAAGAAGGTTCTAAAGACTTAAAGAGAATTTATAAGTTGGTAGAAGATGTGAATCGGCTAGAGGGTAAATATGAAAGTTATTCAGATCTGGAATTAAGCGGAATGAAGGATAGATTTAAAAGCGTATTGGATGCTGGTGACAATATATTGGATATACAAGCAGATGCTTTTGCTGTCGTGAGGGAGGCTTCTAAACGAGTATTGAATCTTAGGCACCATGATGTTCAGCTTGCAGGCGGTTTTGTCCTGAGTGAAAGGGGCATCGCACAAATGAATACGGGCGAGGGTAAGACGCTTGTCTCTACTTTGCCTAGCTATTTACATGCACTGTATGGTAATGGTGTCCATATCATTACGGCCAATGAATATTTGGCCAGACGTGATATGGAGTTAATGGGACAAATTCATGAATTTCTAGGGTTGACGGTTGGTTTGAACATTTCCCAAATGGGGCCTTCCGCAAAACGTGAAGCGTATGCCGCAGATATCACGTATGGAACGGCAACAGAGTTCGGGTTTGATTATTTACGTGATAATATGGTTTACCGAAGAGAAGACAAGGTTCAGAGAGGACACCGATTTGCCATCGTCGATGAGATTGACAGCATCTTGATTGATGAAGCGAGGACACCATTAATCATTGCGGGCAGGGCAAGCGACGGAACCGAGCTTCACCAAATCACGGCACAAATCATGAAGACATTTTTAGAAAATGATGATTACGAGATTTTCGGCGAGTCAAGGTCTGCCTATTTTACGGATCAAGGGTCCACCAAGATTGAAGAGGCCTTTGGTATCGACAATCTGTATGGAATGGAACATCAAGAGTTATTACATAATGTTACACAGGCGCTAAAAGCTCATGCAATCATGAAATTGGATGCGGACTACATTGTCATCGATGGAAGAGTTGCAATCATCGATAAATTCACAGGCAGGGTGATGGAAGGGAGAAGCTTCAGTGATGGGCTTCATCAAGCGATTGAGGCAAAAGAGGGACTGGAGATTTCCGAAGAGAATGAAACACAGGCCATGATTACCGTCCAAAATTATTTTCGATTATATCATTCAATGTCTGGGATGACAGGCAGTGCCATGCCATCAAAGTCTGAATTCCAGGAAATATATCAGCTCCCGGTCATTGAAATTCCAACTAATGAGCCCATCATTCGAGTTGATGAGGTTGATTTGATTTATAAAGATGAAACTAGTAAAATCAACAAAATCGTCTCGGAAGTAAAACGGATTCATGATGGAGGCAGACCTATTCTGATCGGGACGACCTCCATTGAGCAATCTGAAAAAATTTCAGTTCAACTAAAGAAGGGCAATATCAAACATCAAATCCTTAATGCGAAGACGGAAGCGGATGAAGCGGAAATCATCGCGAATGCCGGGCAAAAAAATCAAGTGATGCTGGCTACGAACATGGCTGGGAGAGGAACGGATATATTACTTGCGAATGATGTCAAGGAATTGGGCGGCCTTCATATTATCGGTACGGAGCGACACGAAAGCCGCCGGATCGATATGCAGCTAAGAGGGCGTTCCGGCCGGCAGGGTGATCCTGGTTCAACACAATTCATCATTTCTTTGGAAGATGATTTGTTTGATTACTATGATGAAGAAGAAATCGGGCGTTATATCAAGAAAATCAAAACGGATGAAAATGGATTGGTGCTAAGCCCTGCACCTGATAAATTCGTTAAAATGGTTCAGGAAACGGTAGAGCAGATGCATCAATCAAGCCGTTACCATCTATTGAAGTTAGAACATTCATTAAATGAGCAGAGTAAAATCATCTATGCAATGAGAGATCGGATACTTGAAATGGACCTTGGAAGGATGCCGGCCATTTTACTTGAATATATCGAAAAATACATTACTCGGCTCACAGTGAAATATTATCCTGAACATATGGTTGAACCTGTTTCCTCTGCCTATATTGAAGAGCTTTCCCATGTTTTCCTGTCGTTAGGTTGGCAGGCAAGTGATTTTCAGGATCCAGATGGTCAAATTGAAGGAAAAGCGTTGGATGCTTTAGGTGAATTGGAATCGAGGCTGATGGCCTTTCAAAATGATGCAGAATGGGGAAACCAGTTGCGTGCTTTCATGCTGCAGCATATTGATACAAATTGGATGAACCATTTAGATGAAATGAACAGTCTGAAGGAAGGCATTGGTTTAAGCGGATATGGTCAGCAGGACCCATATACACTGTTTGAAAAAGCGGCTCTCAGTCAATTCGACCTTCTATTAAGTAAAATAGAGTCGGAGATAAGCATCCGTTTTATGGAATATATGAAAAGCAATCAGGAAGATGCAGCTGCCTTGGAGGGTGAGGAACGATGAGTTTATTTGGAAAAAGGGATAATGCAGCTTCAGATGTACATGAGTTGTTAAATCAGGATGACACCATTCATACTGCCCTGGTGTTTCACAACGGGTGGGAAATTTCCAAGCAAGAGGAATATGTATATAAATTCCACCATAAAAGGCTGCCTGCATTAAAACCGAACCAAATTTCAATATCAGGCATCAAGCTGACCAGGGTGGAAGATGATGTAATCATAGTGGCTTTTCTGCGAAATTCAATAGAGAAAGCTGTCAGGTTTGATATCGTGGATTTACTGTTAGTTGATGGAGATGGAAAATTCCTCGCAAAAAAGACATTCGATCTTACAGAGCTTGGTGAGATTCCAGCACTCTCAAGCATGCCATGGCGTTTCTTATTCGAGGAAGAAGATATGTTGGCGGAATCGATTCCTGATGAAGGTTGGAAGATTGCTTTTGAATGGAATGGAAAGTAGGAAAACAACAGTATGAATCTAGCGGCAATCTGTAGCTTTTTTGCCGGAGTGCCAAAGCAAAGCCCAGCCCTCATCCTTTTAGTGATGAAGGCCTTTTGTTTATTAGGGAAGTCATTAGTGCCAAATATTTATGCTGTTTTCTGTGTGCAATTTCTCATAAATGGCAACGCTAAGTAATATTTATAAGTAATCTTCCGCAATCAGGCAGTACTAAGGCTTGGAAATAATGAAGAGGAAAGTGGCAGGAGCATGAATAATAACCTGAATCAACGATTGAAGGAGAGGCTATTTGAGATATTGTCATTTTCAATCGTGGCCATACTTTTCACTTATACGAATGATAGGATGGGTAACGATCTTTCTATTGGAATCATTACGATAATCATCGGTGTTGCCGGTTTTATTGTTTATTTGAAGGAATGGATAACGAACCGAATCGTAAAGGGCATCATTTTTTCAGTTTTCCTTCTTTCGATCATGGTCTTTTTCCTTGGGGACATCTGGTTTTATCGTTATTATTCGACACCTTTAACTTCCTATATGTGGATGCAAAAAAGCAATCTGAATGGGCTAGGTGAAAGTATATTCAGTATGATGGAAATGAAGGATGCAATCTTTCTTCTGGTAGGCATCCCAATTGCTGAATCATTTGTAAAGAAAAAATACCCCCTCAAGCATATGGCACTAGTGCCGGCCGTAATATTCCTGATGATAGCAGGATTAAAGCCGGTCAAGAATATCTTTTTCGACAAAGTGGATATAACCCGGCGTTATGAGGCGAATACCTTCTTGCGAAACTGGGGTCCTATCGGTCATCACGCATTAGATACATATGCCTATTTTATTGACTCGGGAAGGCATGGAATGTCCTCGGAAGATAAGAAGGCCGTCTCTGATTACTTCAATCATAAGAAAAGAAAGGAGAATGTCCATTCCGGATCCTTGGAGGGGAAGAATCTGATTATCATCCAGGTGGAATCTTTGCAGTCGTTTCCGCTATTTCAAAGCAGTGCCGGGCAGGAGGTCACGCCATTCATGAATGAACTGGCGAAAGGGGGATTGTACTTCCCGAATGTATATCCACAGACGGTATTTGGAAATTCATCTGACGGAGAACTTATTGTGAATACCGGTCTATTTCCTTTAAAGCAAGGTGCGACCTTTTTTCGATTCCCTTATAATGATTTTCCAGGTCTTGCTAAGGAATTAAAGAAGTCGGATTATCAAAGTTTTGCTTTCCACGGAGATGAAGAAGACTTTTGGAATAGGCAGCATGCATATCCCTCGTTAGGGTTTGATGACTATCTTTCCATAGAGGATATGCAGCAGGATGAGATGATTTCGATGGGCTTGGGAGACCGCAGTTTCTTCAATCAAAGCTATGATTTCTTAAAAGATAAACGAAATCCCTATTACGCCTTTTTCGTTACTTTGACCAGCCATGTACCTTTTTCACTGCCGGAAGAACAGATAACATTGAAGCCTGAAGCAGGAAAAGAGAACAGTTACCTGACCAAATATTTTGAAGCGATTCATTATACAGATTCAGCCATCGGGGATCTCATAAAGAAGTTGAAGGATGACGGGAAAATGAAAGACAGCGTGATTGTCATATACGGAGATCATGATGGCCTATTTTTAAAAGATAAACACGAGGTGGAAGCGTATTACGGCAGTAAAATTAGCGATGAAGAGTGGATTGAAAAATATATGCCCATTCCCGTGATCATTTATCAGGAGGGTATGGAAGGAAGAACGATTGATAAGGTAGCGGGCCAAATCGATATTCTGCCAACTCTATATGATCTGTTCAATATTAAGAGTTCTTCGTACTTTGGAGAGAGCATGCTGAATGGCGATGAAGGCGATGCTTTGATATTGAAAGGGGATTATGGTTCTCAAATGAAAATAAATGGGGAAGGCAAGGCCGATGGTTTTTCATCTGAAGACCAAAAGGAGATCGAACTGAGTGATCAAGTGATACGTTCAGATTACTTTAAAACAATTGGGAAAAAGGTAAAAAAAGAGGATGACTGATAAAAGCCATCCTCCATCCATTATAATCCCAGATGTGCTTTCACACGATTTTGGGCTTCTAGTTTTGTTTCTTCTGGAACGATATTGTACCAAATGCCGTTTACCCGTTGATTGTCACCTTCAAGTGTATATTGTTCAATATTTTTAAGGGATGATTTGTAGTTATTTTGGATACTTAACATTTCATTGAAACTTAAATTAGTTTCCACGTTTTTACCTAGAGCTTCGAATATATCGTCATAATTGGTAAGAGTTGAAAGGCTTGCCCCTTTTTTCATGACAGCTTGGATAACTTGGCGTTGCCGCATTTGCCGTCCATAATCCCCGCGGGGATCTTCTTTACGGATCCGGGAATAAATCAAGGCCTCTTTACCATTTAAGTCGATTGTGCCTTTGTTGAAGGTATATCCTTTATAGGCAAGGTCCATATCATTATCGACTGTGACACCACCAACAGAATTCACAATATCCTGAAAGCCTTCCATATTCATTTTGACGTAATAATCAATCGGAATATCCAAATAGGCTTCCACTGTATTTATAGACATGGCAATTCCGCCATATGCATAGGCATGGTTCATTTTATCGGTTGTACCTTTACCGATGATCTCCGTACGGGTATCTCTCGGTAAACTCAATAACTCAATCGATTCCTTTTTAGGATTAACCGTCATGACAATCATCGTATCTGATCGACCTGAGTCATTCTTTCTTTCATCCACACCAAGAATTAGTAATGAAAATGGATCTTTGTTTTTGAACTTGATGTCCTCTACTCGCTTATCCGTTTTATGGGCTGTACCCTGCATGGTGCTGATTGCACCGGCCAATGATTGATAAACGGAAGCGCCATAAATACCTGCGCCAATGAAAAGGATAAGAAGGGTGAAGCCGATTATTTTAAACGTTTTGCGTTTCTTTTTCTTTTTTTTATGTTCGGATCTCATCTAATATTCCTCCCTTAACCATTCCAAAAATGGAAGGTGTGAAAAAGTACCTAGTCGGTATTTTTAACTATACCTTTTTTTTGTCAAAAATAGAATAGTTTCTTTTTGTACTTAGAGTGCATATTTACCTTTTTTCATCCAAAAAAACGAAGGATTCTAGAGAAACCGAATTCCTTCGTTGGCAAATCGTTCGAATGTTTTGTAAATTCTATAGTCCAGAGATAGATAAACTATGATACTTTTGCATGAAATTGCCAGACTTTAAGAGGAAAGTCTGGCAAGAAAATCTTATAAACTTCTATAACCGATGAATTTACTTTTGAAATAAGAGTTTGAAGTGGCACTGATTGTTACTCCCTTACTTGATGAGGCATGAATGAATTCCCCGCCGCCCAAGTAGATTCCCATATGGTTTACCACTGATTTATTGGAACCAGTTGCAAAGAAGATAAGATCGCCGGCTTTCGGTGAAGTAACTTTTTTACCCATATCATAATATGTGGAAGATGAAAGCCTCGGAATATCATACCCAGCTTTCTTGAACGTATAGTAAATAAATCCGCTGCAATCGAAACCTGATGGGGAGGCACCCGCCCACGAATAAGGTGTACCAATTAACTTCTTTGCTTCGGAAACGAGCTTGGCCACTTTGTTCCCCGAACTTGGTGCTTCCACTTTTCCAACATCGTTATTATCTGCAGTGCTTGCCGATTTACTTAATTTTAGTTTTTGACCCACTCTGATTAGATCGGACTTTAACGAGTTGATTGATTTAAGCTGGGCTACAGACAAGTTAGTTTCCTTGGAAATCTTAGAAAGGGTATCACCTTTTACCACTATGTATATAGACGAATTGGCTGGGGTCTGTGTCACATTGGATGGTTTGGAGCTGCCTGGTAAATCAATGGTGGTGGTGGTGGTTGATTTAGATACGATAAGTTTGGCGCCTGCATAAATTCTATCGGATTTTAAGTTATTCATTTTCATCAATTCAGCAAGTGTAAGGTTATGCTTGTTTGCTATCCTTGTTAAGGTATCACCTGAAACAATGGTATATGTGGTTTTATTTGTTTTTTTCACGGAAACAGAAGAAGCATTTGATGTTGTTGTGGAGTTGGGTGTAATTAATTTCTGATTGATTCTCAAAAAGTCTGATTTTAAGTTATTAAGCTGTTTTAAGTCTTTTACCGTCGTATTATGCTTCTGGGCGATTTTACTTAAGTTATCACCGCTTTTAACTGTATATGTACCGGCAAGGGCAGGAGAAACAAAAGTCGAAGATAAAATGGCTAATGTCGAAAATGCGACAACACTTTTTTTCACGGTTTTCCACCTCAAATATGTCTTTTTCCCTATTCTAACAAATTATTTGGGAATAAACATATTACATTTTTGTTACATGGGGAAAATAGTATTATTTTACTGGTTTATATTGGTGGAGGTTGAGTATTGTAATCTACAATATTTTCTATATTGTGAGTCTTTTTTCACATTTTGGATTTTTGTGTTTTCGTTTGTCATTTGCTGTAAAACTATACCTGTTTTTAAGGTATGCATGAAAAAAATGAAAACCCACTTCGTTTTCGAAGTGGGTGGTTTTATTTAAAAAGGAAATCAACTAAATCCCTGCTTGAATTTCCCGTGGAGTATTCATTCCATTTTTGGTTAAAGGAAGCGATCTTCATTAATGAATGATCGGCGGTACGGATTTCCCTTAAGAGCTCTTCTGTGGTAGATACCACGGGTCCGGGCATGGAAGAAGAGTAGTCCTCCCAGAACCCCCGTTCCTGCACATACTTTTCTAAGTCATATGCAAAGAATATCATGGGTCTTCCCAAAAAAGAGAATTCAAATGGTATCGATGAGTAATCGGTAATTAAAAGATCCGTACTGATCAGCAGTTGATTAACGTGAAATTCACTAATTACAGGGTAAATGAATCCCGGGAATTTCTCTTGTAAATCATGCTCTGCTTTTACAGCTGGATGCAGTTTCAGTAATAACGCATAATTTTCATCCTGAAGTTCCTTGAAGAGCAATTCCAAATCAAGTGCAATCTCTCCGTCGTTCAAGCCGTCATTACGAAATGTAGGGGCATATAACATGATTTTCTTATGCTCAAGTTCCGGATACTTGGCCAGTAAAGCATTACGGGCAGTTCTTTTTGATTCATCATTAAAGAAGAAGTCGGTCCGAGGTATTCCAGTCCTTAGAATATGGGATGCCGGCAGTTGAAAGCTTTCCTGATAAATCCCTGCCATTATTTCTGAACCTGCCGTAACATAATCAAATTTTTTATATACCTCTAAAAATCTTTTCCTTGCACCGGCTGAACGGTTTTGAATGGAAGGGTCCTTAGCCCCGAATTGCTTAACGGCACCTGCCGCATGCCACACTTGAACACATGTCACTTGCTTTTTGAATGCAATGGCTGAAAGAAAGCCAAAATAATTATCGATGATGATCCATTTTGATGTAGCCAGATGATAAATCGACCGGATCATGGCAATGATATTTTTTGATTCAAACGGAAGGACGATGGTTTCCCCATCGTCCCTAACTTGTATAGAACTGCTTGATTTCATTAAAAAAACTTTTTGAACGGAAATGTCCTGCTTGTCCATTTCATCTGCGATATATTGGCAATTGTCCCCGAATGATGTGACAAAGGTCGTTTTGTCATGTAAAGGGAAAAGCTTAAAGATAGAGAATAAAACTTTGAAACAAAAAAGATAAATCCCTATCGCGAATTCTTTAGCCATTAGTAACTTGTAAAAGGTCATCTTTAATTTGGGAAGTCGAAATGCCGATTGTCCTTGGAAGGTAGACCACTTCACAAACTTCGGATAATTCATCGAATTGGCCTTTCCAGTCATCACCCATTACAAAAATATCTACACCTTCACGAACGATGTCTTCCCTCTTTTGTTCCCAATTGTCTTCCGGTATAACTTCATCCACATAACGGATTGATTCAAGGATCATTTTTCTGTTTTCAAAGCTATGATAAGCTTTTTTATCTTTTAAAGCATTGAATTCATCCGTCGAAATGGCAACAATCAGATAATCTCCTAAATCTTTAGCGCGTTTTAATAGATTGATATGGCCCCAATGAAGCAAATCAAAGGTTCCGTAAGTGATTACTTTCTTCATTTGTATTCCTCCTTAAAGACTCTTAAACTGTTATTCAATCAAAATCATATATATATTTGGTCTATTGGAATATGAAATGGAACAATGAAACAGGCAGCTAGCATTTCAATTCTGCTTGTTTTATTCCTATATTTTATTAGGCAATGGCATTCTCTAATTAATTATAACTTAATAGCTTTACAAATAAACCACAATTTTTTTACAAATAAACCACAATTTTTTACATTGATGATTATTGTAAATATTAATTTTTAAGCTAAAATAAAATGTTGACTAATTTGTCTTACTCTGTAGGGCATAATAAAGTATCTATAGAAATGCATGGTTTATACTGAATGGTATTTGTTCTTAAAATGAACGATATGATAAGAAAATTTCATCTTGCTGCAATCAGAATAAGCCATTCACAATTTTAACACGTTTAGGAGAGAACAACTAGTGGAGCATCATAAATCCTTGTTAATGGTGAATGTGAAACGGCGGGAGGGGGCAAGTATAGGCCATCAATCTATCGCTATCGCTTCACATTTAATAGAAGTGCAAGTATAACAGTTGGCTGTTTTGAAAGCGTTCACTTTGATGTTTAGAAGACTTCTTTGCAATTAGAAACATGTTTTTGCTATTCCCTTTCCATTCTGGCAACATGGAAGAACGAGCATAGTTACGAAATGTTTTTAGTTTTAGTATGTTCATTTTCAGTCTCGAACTAACCAATATTGTCTTTTTTGTTTATCTGAGGAATTAGAGGTAATTTATGGACGAACACCTGTCTGTTTAATGATATTGAGGAAAAACCGAAAAAAGTTTATGATTTTAAAGTACAATGAATGATTCATTTTTATTTAAATAATAATTTGTTATAGGTGGTCTAAAATGATTAAAAAGCTTCTTGGAAAAGGGAAAGCAAAAAAAGCTCCTAAAATTAAGCTGAAACAAGTTCTGACCATTGTGCAAGAGGAAAATAAACTGTTGATAAAAGGGCAATTTTCAATAGAATATTATTGCGCAAAAGAACTATGGCTATATTCTAGGGATAATGAAGATCAAAAAATAAAAATAGCTGAATCAGTGAGCACATCTAAATTTGAGTTTAAAGTAGATATGAAAGATTTAATGCGGAAATTAGAAGATGTTGAACCGACTGTTTATGACTGTTACATAAAGGTTTCCGTTCCGGTTGAAAGACTGAGCAAAAAAACGATACTTAGTATCGAACATAAAGCCGAATATGTAGAAGTGAACGAACAGGTTCATATCGAATATCCAATTCGTCTCGGGCGTTTCCAGGAAACGCACGCGAACAATTTGAGTATCTACAAATATGAAGATAAACAAAGTATATTTTCTATAACGAATAAAGGGAATTTATCTCTTTACTTCAATACGGTCCCTAAAATTTCGATTAAGTCTCAAATTGAAAAAATTAAAAATAAGTCGAAAACCATGCAAATTAATGGTCAAATTTTCACCAAGCATTCAAGAATCATAAAAGGTGAGGGCCTTGTAAAAGGAAGGCAAAGTTCTAAAGAATATCACGCAAATATATCTTTTATTCATAATGAGGAAATGAATATTAAGAAATATGGACTTAATCGTTATATATATGATTTGAGATTGGATCTAGAACAATTAGTCAGTGCGGAATTGGAAGATGATGTATATGACATTTACATGAGACTACATTTACATGATCAGGAAGAGCCGAAAATGGTTCGCGTCGGAAGACCAACCACCAGAACTAAATTATTTACTAAAGAGACCGATGTCAGCTCGAATGATGGAGTGGCTATCGTCAATCCTTACTATACCTTTAAAGCATCCAATTTATCTTTGGAAGTGTTTAACTTCACTACAGAAAGTTATCGGTATCTAAAAAGGATGATGGGATGGAGGAGATTCCTGACTTTATTTAAAAAGAAAAAGGATGTCTGGCTAGTTGGGGAAAGAACGTATAAAGCCCAGGATACCGGATATCACTTTTTTAAATATATGAGGGAAAATCATCCGGAAAAAGAAGTGTATTATGTAATAGAGGAAAATTCCGTGGAAGCCAAGAACGTCGAGCCCTTTGGAAATGTACTTTATTTCAAGTCAAAGGATCATATTAAAAAGACGATGGAATCGACACGTATCATTTCATCACATCACCCGGATTATTTATATCCTTTGAGGACATCCGAATTTAAAAATCGTGTCAAGGGAGTTAAGGTTTTTCTTCAACATGGTGTTATGGGCACTAAGAATATGGTGGCAAACTACGGGAAAAATGCAGTCTCCGGTTTTAGTACGGATGTTTTTCTGGTAAGTTCAGACTTTGAAAAGGATATGATTGTAACTGATTTTGGTTACAACGAAAAAGAAGTATTCGCGACGGGACTTTCGAGGTTCGACTCGCTGTTTAAGGATGATGTTTCAACAAAGAGACAATTATTGATCATTCCAACATGGAGAGATTGGATTACTTCTGATGAAATATTTTTGGAAAGCGAGTATTTTGAAAGGTATCAGAAATTAGTGAATCACCCGGTATTACATGATTTATCTAAAAAAGATGGGTTTGAAATCATTTTTTGCCTTCACCCTAATATGCAGAAATTCACATCCTATTTTAAGGATGCCCCAGTTAGGGTAATTAGTCAGGGCGAAGTGGATGTCCAAAGATTAATCAAGGAAAGTGCGATTATGATCACGGACTATTCAAGTGTTGCTTTTGACTTTAGTTTTCTGCATAAACCGGTTATCTACTATCAATTTGATAGAGATCATTTCATAGGGAAAAGACCGTCACATTTGGATTTGGATAACGATCTTCCTGGTGAAATCGTGAATGAATTGGATGAATTATTGGGTGTATTAGCTGAATATGCCAATACTGATTTTGTCATGAAGAAGAAGTATATGGACAAGGCCAACCGTTTTATTAAATATCGCGATGTCCATTCTAATTCAAGGATATTCGAAGTGATTCAAAATGCAGAAAAAGATCAAAATTCACTAACTAAATTATATAACCACCCGATATCCAAACTCATTTTGAATCGGTTTAGGAAAAGTGATAAATATTTCCCTGTCATGAAAAAAGTTTATAAAATCATGTCCAGGGTTATCCCGGTTGACCGGAACCTTATTCTTTTTGAAAGTGGGATAGGGAAGCAATTCGCCGATAGCCCCAAGTATATCTATGAAGAACTGGTCAAAAGGGATAATAAATATAAAAAAGTTTGGGTGTATAATGGTAATTTACCGATAAAAGGAAAGAATACGAAGCTGATAAAACGCTTAAGTCCGGAATACTATTATTATTTAGCCAAAGCAGGCTATTGGATAAATAATCAAAACTTCCCTACCTATTTAAGCAAAAGGAAGGAAACGACTTATATTCAGACTTGGCATGGTACCCCTTTGAAAAAAATGCTATTTGATATAGACAATATTCAAGGAAGAGACGATGGGTACTTAAATCGAGTGCATGGTGCAACGAGAACTTGGGATTATTTAATATCCCCAAGTCCATACGCATCCACGGCCTTCAGAAGTGCTTTCAAATATGAAGGCGAAATATTGGAAACGGGGTATCCAAGAAATGATTTGTTTTACAGGGAAGATTCTTCAATAATCGCCAAGTCGGTGATGGAAAAACTGAAGATACCAAAAGGAAAAAAAGTCATCTTATATGCTCCTACATTCCGGGATAATCAAACATCGAAAAACAATAAATTTATTTTCGAGCTGAAATTTGATTTGGAAAGAATGAAGGAAGAACTAGGGGATGAATATATCCTGTTATTAAGGATGCATGTTGTTATCAGTAATAATCTCAGCATCCCGAGCGAATTTGAGGATTTTGTGATAAACGTATCCAATTATTCAGATATTCAGGAACTTTACCTGATTTCCGATATATTGATTACGGATTATTCTTCAGTAATGTTCGATTTCGCTAATACCGCTCGGCCGATTTTGTATTACACGTATGATCTGGAAGATTATAGAGATAACATCCGTGGATTCTATATGGATTTTGAAAAGGAAGCACCTGGTCCATTTTTAAAAACAACCGAGGATATTATTGAAACTATTACCAATATTGATAAAATAAACATGCAATATAATGAGAGATATGGTTTATTTAGAGAGAAGTATTGTGGAATAGAAGACGGTAAAGCTACACAGAGAATCGTGGATAAATTTTTTAATGATTGATTCCTTTAATAAAGGGTATTGTTGCTTAAGTAACTGGTGAATTTGGCTGCCCAAGTCGAAACGTCTATGTTACCTCTAGACATAAAAGGAGAGAGGAATCGTATGAATTTCTTGGTACGTCAAAAAGCGAGGGAACTTTTAAAGAGCGGTAATATTCAATTTAAAAACAGCCCTGTAAGCTTAAGAAATAAATTTTTAGGAAAAGGAAAAAAAGTCACGGTAGTCACTGCAGCATACAATGCTGAAAAATTCATCAGGAAAACGATCGAATCAGTGATCAATCAAACCATGGGCATAGATCAGATTGAATATATCATCATTGATGATTGTTCGACTGATGGTACCAATAAAATCATTCAAGAGTATACGGCTAAATATAAAAATATCTGTTCCGTTACCCTTCAAGAAAACAATGGGTCACCTGGGACCCCGAGGAACATAGGAATAGAATTGGGGACATCCAAATATATCACATTTTTAGACGCGGATGACTGGCTTGCCCATGATGGACTGGAAAGCCTCTATAACATCCTGGAGGAAACCGGTGATGATTATGTAGTGGGCAAAACGGTAAAAGTCGAATCTGAGTCAGAGAGTGTGATCGGGGAGTTTGCCTCCATTAAAGAAAGAAGAAGCATCACCCCGATGGATGTACCGCACTTTTTTTATCATATGGGTCCAACGGCCAGGATGATGAATCTGCATATGGTTAAAGAAAATGAAATTGGTTTTCCGAATATGAAATTCGGTGAAGATAAATGGTTTTTTACTGATGTTTTCTTTAAAGTTAGAGCTGTATCAACTACTAAAAAACCTATTTATTATGTCAATAGGACTTCGGAGAACTCATCTTCTTTAACACGTGTAACGAATATGTTAGAAAAAAGAAAAGCCGATGTTGACATAATAAAGTATATTCAATCCAAGGATATGGCCGTTGAATTGAAAAAGGTGGCTCTTAACCGGATTTATGAGTACGACATTGTAAAATCGTTCGACAGTCAAACCTTTGTGAAATCCAAGAATAAAGAGGATTTTATTGAACAATTAGGGGAAGCTGTCGAAACTGCGAAAAACTTATCATATGACTTCAAGAATGAATTCAAAGTACCTATTTATAAAGTGGCACTTGAATTATTCATGGAGAATCGTATTGACGATTTCATAAAGTTGTTTGAATGGTTAAAGCGAGATTCCAATAAAAAATATCATATAAAAGATGGTTTACCTTATTATGAACTTCCATTTCTGAAAGACGAATATCGCTTTGTCAGGATACCGATGCTTGCCCGTGCACTGGATTCATATATTATGGATAATGTCTACCACCAAAGTTTTGAGATTTATGGTGATGATATAGACAACATAGATTCTGTATTGATACGTGATAGGACAAGAATTGACAATGAAATCAATTGCGGAGTTCAAATAGAAGGTAATAGAGGCCATTTCACTGTTTCATTAGATGAAATTGATAAAATGGAAAAGTCGTTATTTACGGTGTTCATTCGCTACAATGATTATCAATTGGTGAATATTAAAAGGATCCTGAAAAATAAGATGACGTATAATAAGAAAAATGTGGAGTTTTATACAACAGTGGCAAATAATTTGGGACTGGCAATAAAGTCTTTGGAGTAGCTGTTAGGAGTACACCAAAAATAAGCTCTCCCTTCTATTGGGCGAGCTTATTTTTCATTCGATTTATTAGCATGGTTCCATTATCATTAATCAATAAAAAGGGAGATCGGATATGTCAAATGAAAAAGTACAAACCTCAAAGAGACCTTCCTTTCTATCGCAAGTTAAAAATAAGGCTAAAGCAATTTTTTTAAGAGGATATAAAATGGCTTTTGCAATGGCGGGCACAGTATTGCCGGTGGACCGGAAGCTTGTTATTTTCGAAAGCTTTTTGGGCAAGCAGTATAGCTGCAATCCCCGGGCGATTTATGAATACTTGCAGAGTCACCATCCTGAATATAAAATGTATTGGAGCGTGGATAAAAGATATACAGCTCATTTCGAAGAGGCAGGCATCCCATATCTCAATCGTTTTTCATTTAGTTGGCTGCTCAAAATGACAAGGGCCCATTATTGGGTAACGAACAGCAGGCTCCCGCTTTGGATTCCCAAGCCGAAGCACACGATCTATTTGCAAACGTGGCATGGTACTCCATTAAAGAAACTTGCGGCGGATATGAATGAAGTTCATATGCCTGGAACAACGACGGATAAATATAAAGAAAATTTCCATGCCGAATCAAGTAAATGGGATTATTTAATTTCACCGAATGCTTATTCCAGTGAAATTTTTGCCAGGGCCTTCAATGTCGATACTTCCAAAATTCTGGAAACTGGTTATCCTCGTAATGATATACTTTACAATGGGGATAATCGTGATACAATCGACTCATTGAAACAGAAGTTGGGTATACCAATAGAGAAAAGGATCGTTTTATATGCCCCGACTTGGAGGGACGATGAGTTCTATAGCAAGGGAAAATATAAGTTTGAAATAAAGCTGGATCTGGATCGAATGAAACGGGAATTGGGGGAGGAGTATGTCATTTTGCTCCGTCTTCATTACTTGGTTTCAGAGAATTTGGATTTATCGGCGTATCATGGATTCGCCTATGATTTATCCGGTTACGAGGATATCAGCCATTTGTATCTTATTTCAGATTTATTAATAACTGATTATTCATCCGTATTCTTTGATTACGCAAATTTACAGCGTCCAATGCTTTTCTATGTATATGATATTGAAAATTACAGGGACAAGCTTCGCGGGTTTTACTTTGACTTTGAAAAGAATGCACCTGGTTTGTTAGTCAAAACATCTGATGCGGTCATTGATAGTATCAAGACGGTGAAATACAAAAATACCAATGATATCAATCATTTTCACGAGCGGTTTTGTGCACTCGAGGATGGCCAGGCTTCACGCCGTGTCGTAGAAAAAGTGTTTTTAGGAAGGTCTGTGTAATTTATGAGTTCAGCTTTGACCGTTTTAAAAGAACAAATCAATAGTTTTTATTTGGTAAGGCGTTTATCTGTTTATGAAGTGAAAAGTGCCAACAGCAATAACTACCTGGGAATCCTATGGGAAATCATCAATCCAATGATACAGATTGCGATTTATTGGTTTGTATTCGGATTTATAATCTTAAATCGCGGTGAAAATTTCCTTCCATGGCTTATGGCAGGGATCGTTGTCTGGTTTTTTGTGAATCCTTCAATAACTCAAACGTCCAAATCCGTCTTTTCCCGACTGAATATGGTATCCAAGATGAGCTTTCCGATGAGTGTCATCCCATCGTATGTCATCTTTGCCAAGTTGTATCAGCATTTAATGCTGCTGGGAGTCATCATCATCCTATTAGGTTTTACTGGATACCTCCCAACAGTCTATATCTTGCAGCTGCCGTATTATATTGTTGCGACGGTCTTGCTGTTATTTTCGTTTGGGTTAATCTCTTCAACATTATCAACCATCATTCGTGACGTTCATAATATAATCGTGTCCTTAATGAAAGTCTTGTTTTATTTAACACCAATCCTTTGGGTAATGGATGCTAAGGACCATCCTGTCATAGTCAACATCATGAAGCTGAATCCCCTATATTATATTGTGGAGGGGTATCGAGCATCATTGTTGGGGGAATCATGGTATCTAATAGAGCATTGGGAATATACGCTTTATTTCTGGGCAGTCGTTATCATCTTGTTTTTGATAGGCTCCTCGCTGCATGTCAGGTTTAGAGATCGCTTTGTTGACTTTAAGTAAACTGGAAGTGAGAAAAGTTGGAAAAATCGGTAATAGTCAAAGATATAACGAAAAAATATAAATTATATAATAAAAACTCGGAAAAATTATTGGATCTCCTTTTGCCCAAAAGCTATGGGGAAGAGTATTTTGCTCTGAGGAATGTAAGTTTTGAAGCTGAAAAGGGCGATGTAATAGGATTTGTCGGGGTCAACGGATCAGGGAAATCCACATTGTCCAATATTATTGCAGGCATTATCCCGCCAACGGACGGAAATGTCCAAACTAACGGGAAAACAGCTTTGATTGCCGTTGCATCGGGACTGAATAACCAGTTGACGGGCAGAGAAAATATCGAACTGAAAATGCTGATGCTCGGATTCGACAAAAATCAGATCAAAGAACTTGAGCCCGAGATCATCGAGTTTTCAGAGCTTGGCAAGTTCATTGACCAACCGGTGAAATCCTACTCAAGCGGCATGAAATCCAGGCTTGGTTTTTCCATTTCCGTGCATATCGATCCAGATATCCTGATTATTGATGAAGCCTTATCAGTCGGGGATAAAAACTTTGCTGAAAAGTGTTTGGAGAAAATGAACGAATTTAAGGAAAAAGGCAAAACGATGTTCTTTGTCAGCCATTCAATCGGTCAGATGAAGAAATTTTGCCAAAAGGCTTTATGGCTTGAATATGGAGAGTTAAAGGCATACGGTGCCATGAACGAAGTAATGCCGCAATATGAAGCATTCTTAAAAGAATATAACGCCATGTCTAAACAAGAGCAGAAAAAATACCGTGAAGAACAAATGAAAAGGCGTAGTTCCGCAATGGTATGAAAGTGAAAAGCAGACCCGGGGTTCGGGTCTGCTTTTTTTAGTTGAGCACTTCATCATAAGCTTTCTCAAATCGCTCGGCAGCTGAAAGGTGGGAGTATTCGCTTTCCATTTTATATCTTGCTTTCGCAGCTAACTTTGTTGCATATTCAACGTCTTTAAGCAGAATGGAGATGGCTTGTGCCAGTGCTTCCTTATTTTTTTCCTCCACTAACAGACCATCTTCACCATCAATGAGAATTTCCTTTAAACCTCCGATTGCGCTTGCAATCACGGGTGAGCGGCAACTCATCGCTTCCAATGCAGAAATGGAAGTCGCTTCTTCCACCCCGTGGGAATGAACGCTAGGGATGAGTACGATGTCTGATGTTTCATAGAGATTATGCATTTTCTCGAATGGCACTGAGCCCAGGAAAAGTACGGAATCTGAAATTTTGAGCTTGGCTGCCGTTTCCTCAAGCCGGCTTCGCTGTTCCCCTGTACCTGCATAGACCAATACCGTTTCATGATGATTTTCCAGCACCTCCGGCAGAGCAAGGAGCGGGTAGATGACACCGTTCTTTTCCGTCATTCTTCTCGGAACGAAAATCATCTTTTTATGTAGGGGTATTTGAAAGTCCCGGCGGGTTTGCTCCCGCTTTGCCATTTCCGGTTTGAAAGCAGATACGTCAATGAAGTTCTTGATCGTATCCGCCTCTATATGTGCCAAATGATTTATATAGTCTTTGATCCTTCGATCGACCGTCACCACTTTTGCAGCTGACTGATAAGCTTTCCTTTCCAGCTCCCGAATGATCAAATCTTCTTCACTATCCGGAAGAAGGGCGCCCCTGCTGACTGCCTCGAATGAATAATACCCATGGACGGTTTGCACCGTTGGTATCCCGGATTCGATGGAGGCGAGCGTTGCGAAAATGTCTTGTGCATTAATGACATCATAGTTCTTTTTCAAGGCTTTAATAGATGAAGCCAATAATTTTTGGCGTTGCCGGTCATTGAAAAGCTGGCCGCTCCCCTGTTTTACTTTATTTAATAAAAATCCTGGAGCCTGGGCGAGCATCTTCCTCTTGAAAGGTGGCAATTGAGAGAAAGATAATATGTCCACATCATGGCCCCGCGACATTAAACCCTTTTTTAACGTAGTGATATGGCTCGATAGCCCTCCTTCATGAGGGTAGTTGAAAATGGTCGTGATTAAAATGTTCATAATGGCACTCCTTCTTCTAATGTATTACTTGGATGGCCTGATCCTTTTCACCGCTTGCAGGCTGCTTACTTTAAAAAGAATGGATAATGCGAGATATAATCCGAATACGATCAGCGAGATGATCACTAATTCCATGATGATGGGTAACGTCATGGTTAACGGATGGATCCAGAGAGCGAGTCCGTAAATGATGATTCCGATGATGGCAAGCTTGCTGCTTTCCTGAAAAACATCCGTGAAAGCGGCCTTGTCCGTTCTTTCTGTCTTTAGCCATAGGTAGCCGAAAAGGTAGAGAGATTGCAGGAGCATGGAAATGCCAGATGCTAAAGCGATTCCGCCGACGCCGAGATAACGTGATAGGACCCAGCTGAGCAGGACGTTAAGTAATACGGCAACCAGGCAGGAATACATAGCCACTTTCGTTTTCTTCAAGGCGTAGAAAGCGTTCATCAGATAATCCCGCAGTGCAAAGAACGGGAGGTAAGCTGAATAAAAGATGAATGCCCTATAAGTCACCTCGGTTGCTGAAGCATCGAAGGCCCCGCGCTGGAAAGCCAGAGTGATTAAGCTGTTTCCACTGATTAACATGACGACCATGAAAGGAATCGCCAAAAATAATAGCGACTTCACTCCCTTTAAGGTCAAATTAAGGAAAGATCGATAGCTTATAAGTGCACGCTCGACGATTGAAGGATACAATACGGTAATCAGAGGCGTGAGGACAATGCTTAATGGCAGCCACAGCAGGCGATTCGCATAGTTCAGTGCCGATACGCTCCCTGTTTCGAGCGAAGTCGCAATAATCCGATCGACGACACTATTCAACTGGATCGCCAAAGCGGCGATGATGATTGGATAAAAGGTGTACAGTGTTTGAACGATCTGCCTTTTATGGGGCAGGAAAGCGACGATGGGCCGGATTCCGTATTTCTTCAATGATGGGTATTGAATAAGGAACTGGCTTGCTGCACCGAATAAAAAGCCCCAAGCCAATCCTTCAATCCCAAACGGAGCAGCGAACAATACAGTGGCTGCTATAATGACCGTGTTTTGTGCAGTTGAAGTGAGTGCCGGCAGAATAAAACGCTTATTCGCATTCAGGACTCCCGTCGCCATGTATGAAAGCGTGAAAAATAGTAAACTTGGCAGCATGATCCGGGTAAGTGACTCCGTCAGGGCAAGCTCAGACTCAGAGAAACCCGGGGCTGTCAACATGACGAGCGGCTTTATGAAAATCATGCAGGCAATGGTCAGGACTCCGGCTACCAGCATAAAGAAAGAGCCTAAAACACTGATGAATTCATCAGCTTTCACCGGATTGTCTGCTTTCTTTTCCAAGTAAATCGGGATAACGCCGGCCTGAAGACCGCTGCCGAGAGCCGTAAAAAGAATGGTTGGTATGAGGCTTGCCACGAAAAAAACATCTGCCAATGATGATGCCCCGAAATAGGCGGCTATGATCGATTCCCGACCGAAACCGAGGACTTTTCCAATGGCTGCAATAATGGTGACGAGCCCGACCGATTTAATGACATGTGAAAGAGTAGGCATATTTTCAATCCTTTAAAATGATGTCCTTCTGTAAACAGATTCCCAAACAACTGTAAAATATCAGCGTAAACGTTTTATCTTCGAGAATATTGTAGAAAAGTCCTGCTAATAATGCGGCCAACATCAGGCAGATGGTAAACGCTGCTAAAGTGCCATTTCCCGATTCTAGGATTTTACGGCAGGTGAAAAAGATGAATGCAAGGAATGCAAGAAATCCCAGTACGCCAGTTTGGACCAGAATCTGGATATATTGATTATCGGTATACATCCTTTCACCAATTTGGTAATCCTGATAGATTGGTGAGGAATAGGAAAGTGTGGCAGAATCTCCGAAGGTTCCTAGCCCGGTACCGATTATCGGGTGATCTGTGAAAATTTCAATTCCTTTGATTAGGACATATAACCGGCCCCATTCCGTGCTTTGGTGCAGAGTTTTATCAGAGAACATCTCTGAAAAGCGATTGGAGAGGGCATGTTCGTGTTCAGGAGAGGGGGTGCTGCCAATTACCACATTTTCCATGGGAATCGATGCGGATACCTCCACTTTACTTGATGCAAATAAAACTGGGTAATAAATAAGAAGCAGGCCGAGACAAAGTGCTCCTACAGCATATTTGAGAAATGGTTTATTTCTAGTCCAGATCATAAAGACAAGCGCCGAGAACCCAAATGCTATCATCGTGCCCCGTGAATAGGTAAGCAATAATGTTCCGGAAAACAGGATGGCTGCCAGGAAGACGATCCATTTATATTTTTTCAGCGACTGAAATAGAAAGAAACTAAGGAATAACTGGATGCTTAAGTATAAGGCAAATACATTAGGATTGGCAGGTGCTCCATAAATCCTCATCCTGTTTATAGGAGAAAGATTCCACATTTCCCATGCATGGGGAAGCAGGACCGTACGTGAAAAGATTTTCTCCACGATGCCATGCAGGCAAAGTAAGACTGTAAATATTAGGATTACCTTTAAAAAGCGAAAGATATCCTTTCTTTCTAGATTTAATTCACCGATAATGTAAAGAAGCAAGAATGTAATAAGCAATGCACGGAGTTCAAATAGGATGGGGAGGATTCCCACTCCTGTTATGAGTGCAGCCCCGGCACCAATTAAACAAAACAACCAATATGGCGCAGTAAAATGATATTTCGAAAATTGCCATTCGTTCTTTTTGAATCTTTCAATAAGCAAAGAAATGAATAAGGTGAGAATGATCAGGTCACCTGTATAGGTTAAGCCGCTATTCAGTTCCATCAATAAGGGACGGGCAGGGAAATAAATGAATAGAATTAATAACAGGTTTTTTTTATTTATACCGATAAAAAAGAGCATCAGCGCCGTTGCCATGTAACCGGCGATAGGGTGAGGAACTGCCGATGGGACGAGCAGGCACAGTAATAGAATGGATAACGATTGCTTCTCTATAAACTTCAATTGATTAACCACCTTTGAATCAAAAATCACGTTCTATGATGTGTATGAAAAAATTTCTTGAATAATACCCCACCCTTTAGATGTATAGTACATATGAAAGGCTGAAGTGAAATGACAGAAAAGTTTGTTGAGATACTATCCATACCATTCATTGATAGCAATATGGACGAATTCATGAATGGAATGATCTATCCAAGATTGATGAATCAGGAAAAAACGTTTATCGTTACGGCAAATCCGGAAATAGTTGAGTATGCGAATGAACATCAGGATTATAAAGACATCATTATATCGGCTGATTACATCACTCCGGATGGCGTTGGTATTATTATGGCCTCTAAATGGCTAAATCAACCTTTACAAGAACGGATTACTGGATTCGATTTGATGAATGAATTATTTCGGGTCGCTGATGAAAAAGCGCTGAAGGTATACCTGCTTGGAGCAGAGGAAAGCGTGATTGAAGCGGCGGCCCTGAAAGTAAAAGAATCATATCCGGGTCTCGAGTTGGTGGGATACAACCATGGTTACATTGATATAAAGGATGATGCCCTGCCTAAGTCGATAGCGGATCTTGAACCTGACATCATTTTGACTGCATTAGGATTCCCTAGGCAGGAAAAATGGGTTTCCAAGCACTATGGGCTATTCAATAAGGGGTTATTCATGGGAGTTGGGGGAAGCTTTGATGTCCTTGCGGGAAAGGTGAACCGCGCCCCGGTTATCTGGCAAAAGATGCGTCTTGAATGGTTGTACCGACTGATCCAGCAACCCTCGCGCTGGAAACGGATGCTTGCGCTGCCAAGATTCGTTTTGAAGGTTAAGCGGTTAAGGAGAAGGGTGCAGCGTTCCTGAATATAAGGAGTGGACTGGATGAGAATCTTGCATTTAAACGCTGGTAATGAAACTGGCGGCGGAATGTTTCATATTATGTCCTTACTGAACCAATTGAATAAAGAGGAATGTTTGCTTGGTGTATTTGAAGAAGGTGAACTTTACCGGCGGGCCATGTCTTCCGGGATACAAACCGAACTTTTCAAGCAACAATCCAAATATGACCTTTCAATTTTGAAACCTTTACGGGACTTTATCCGTCTAAATAATATAGACATCATCCATACACATGGTCCGCGGGCGAATATATATGGTGCCTTTATAAAGCGCCTCATCAAATGCCCTTGGCTTCTTACTGTTCACAGTTCACCTCATCATGACTTTTTAGGGCAGGGCGTAAAAGGGAAATTATTTACAGGTCTTCATGTAAGGTCATTTCAATATGCCGATCATATACTGGCAGTTTCCGACCGCTTTAAGCAAGACTTGATTGATCAAGGAATCCATTCTTCAAAAATAACCAAGATCCTAAACGGAATTGACTTTGAAAAGGAGTTGCCTTTCCCGCTTCAAAGAGAAGATTTCGGGTTTGGGAAGGATGATTTCATCGTCATCATGCCTGCAAGGCTTGAACCGGTGAAAGGTCATGAATTTGCTTTAGCGGCATTAAGTGAAGTGGTATCGGAATTCCCGAATGTAAAGCTGTTGCTTGCAGGGGACGGGAGCAGGAGATCTGCTCTGGAAGAGATGGTCTCGGAAAAGGGATTATCCGATCATGTGCACTTTTTAGGGTATCGTGAAGATTTAGAACGAATCTACCCGTTGGGGGACATCACATTATTGACTTCCTTAAGCGAAAGCTTTCCACTCGTTTTACTTGAAGGAGCAAGATCGGGTCTTCCGGCAATCACTAGTGATGTCGGCGGTGTACAGGAATTGATTCCCGATCGGAGCAAGGGCTGGATAACGGATATCGGCAATGTTGAACAGCTGAAATTGGCCATCTGCAATGCCATGGAATTAAAAAAATCCGGAGACCTGACAAAGATAGGGTCGGATTTACAAAAATTTGCAAAAAACAACTTTTCTATAGAGATTTTAGCCAATAACGTATATAATGTTTATTTGAGGATGAAAAATTAAAATAAGCATTTATATATAGGTTTTCTTATAGATCGTAACGGGTATTAGATTTTTAGTTGAATTGAGGTGGTTCTTGATGTTAATAGGGGCCTTGTTGGTAGCCTTTTTATTATCCATTTTTTTGACTCCTTTTGTCGGAAAGCTGGCCTTTAAATTAGGAGCTACCGATAAACCGAATGAGCGAAAAGTGCATAGTAAAATTATGCCGCGCATGGGCGGTTTAGCTATATTTTTGAGTTTTTGCATTACCTTCTTGCTCTTCTTGCCTTTCATGGATGATTTTGGGGAGCAGCTGCCCCTTCTGGTGGGAGCCCTTGTCATCATATTGATCGGGATGGCTGATGATATTTTTGAATTAAGAGCTGCACCCAAATTCCTGGGCCAGGTTTTGGCTGCCCTCATTATCGTATTATGGGGCGGTCTTGAAGTGAAATTCATCAATTTGCCGTTCTTTACCGATACACTTGAATTTGGTGTTTTCAGTATACCGATCACCATTTTGTGGATCGTCAGCATCATTAATGCAATCAACCTAATAGATGGACTGGATGGTCTTGCAGGCGGTGTCTCAACGATCGCATTAGTGACAATCGCAACCATGGCCCTTATTAAAGGGGACCTATTTGTTGCCATGGTCGCATTGATCGTGATTGGAAGCACTCTTGGCTTCTTGAAATATAACTTCCATCCGGCAAAGATTTTCATGGGAGATACAGGTGCCTTATTCTTAGGTTACATTATTGCCGTTCTGTCCCTTCTAGGGTTTAAAAACGTAACGATGATTTCCTTGATCGTACCGATCATCATTTTGGGTGTTCCCATTTCGGATACATTTTTCGCGATTATCCGCAGGGTCGTCAATAAACAGCCGATTTCGGCTGCTGATAAATCACATTTACATCACTGTTTGATAAACTTGGGATTCACCCATAAGCAAACTGTCTTACTCATTTATGCTTTAGCTGCTTGCTTTGGTTTAGCGGCCATAATCTTTTCATTTGCCACGATGTGGGGGGCTTTGATCCTTGTAACGGGACTTCTGCTGATCATAGAGATTTTTGTGGAGAAAATTGGTTTGGTCCATTCAAACTATCAGCCGTTGCTCAAGATGCTCAACTTTAAAAACAAGCCATGACCGTTTTGGAAATAGATTACTAGATTAGCTAATATAAATAAAAGCCACCAATCGTTTAAAGAAACGGTTGGTGGCTTTTTTTGCTGTATTGAAGGCTGTCTGCTAAGCATGTCATTTCATATAAGTTAAGCTAAAAAGGAAACCCCCACTCATGACGAGTGGGGGTCTCACGTTATTCTTGTATTTGTGATTGAACTGCTTCAGTTTGATTGCCTTCATTCGGTCTCAGGTTCAAGTGGGATTGAAGCAACAGCTTAGTGTTCGCTACTGATGTATCGTTCAGCTGATAATAATAGGTTCCGTTAATGGTAGAATCCTGACCTTCGAGTTTGATGGTTTCAAGATTGAGTCCTTTATCGGTAGTTACATATTTTATGAAACCTCTCATTTGTGAGAATTGAAGGTTCGTTGTCATATTGTCACCGACAGCTTCCATTACATCTGTATATTTCGTCAGTGATCCGGCAGAGGTTGCTTTGGCAATGATGGCCCTTAGGACTTCCTGCTGACGTTCACCGCGTTGGATATCACTATCCTTTTTACGTGTCCGTGCAAACGCTAATGCTTCCTCACCATCAACGGTCTGTAATCCTTCTTCAAGATGGATGGCATTCTTTTTGTCATGTGAATCGATTTCATTTATTTCATAAGGTACATCTACTTCGATACCATCCAATGAGTCTACGACATCGATGAAAGCGTTAAAGTTCATGCGAACATAATAATCGACAGGGATATCGAATAACTCCTCTACGGTGTCCATCGTCGCCTTTGGTCCGCCGGCTGCGTGGGCCGCGTTGATTTTCGTGGTTACGCCTTTGGCTGGCACGTACACATAGGAATCACGTGGAATGCTTAATAGTTTTATAGATTTTTGATCTTTATTGAATGTAGCCAGAATTAAAGCATCCGAGCGGGAATTTCCTTTTAAGTCACGGTCCTTACTATCATCGATCCCTATGAAAAGGATAGAGAAATTATCTTCGAGCGGGTCGATCGCTGCATTTCGCTTTGCTGATGCTTCCACAGGGTCATAAGAATCACTGAATACGTTCTGGGCTTTCATATACAGGGTCGCAGCATACGTAGAAGCTCCCAGACCAAGTACCAGCAGGGGAACAAGCAACAACCAAAGCCTCTTTCGCCTTTTTTTCTTAGTTTTTTTAATTTTATAAACACGCCTAGTAGTAGACATCTTTTTCTTCTCCTTTTAAATAACGAATATCAGACATATATCGCTATTTTTCGAATCCTACAGTTTATATTTCGTCATATATCACACCTAATTTTACAATGATTTAATAATTTCGTAAAATAAATATTTCTTTTCAATTATATTACAGCATAAAAAAGGAAAAATATGCAGTAGTTTATCAGGCGAATTCCTCTTCCAGATAAATCATTTCTTCCTCAGTGATATGGCCTTGACCATTTGTCAGCTCTGTAATCCATGCGGTATATGTCTCTTTTTGTGTTTCCTCGACATATACAAGGATATTGACCTGATCAAGGTACTGAATTTCCTTTATTTGATAAATGGAAGATCGCAATTCGTTTTCCAATTTCCCAAGCCAGGTATATTCGACGGTTGTCGAAATGACCCGCATTAGTTTTCTTACGACCACACCAGTGGTATTTATTCCTTCTGAAGTCGCTTTGCTGTAAGCGCGAATGAGACCGCCAGCACCAAGTTTGATGCCGCCAAAATATCGTGTGACAACAACAGCGGTGTCTTTCAGTTCTTTTTTCTTAAGTACTTCCAGGATAGGGACGCCTGCTGTTCCGCTAGGTTCCCCATCGTCGAGGGCTTTTTGGATTTGATTTTGTTCCCCGATCATATAAGCGGAACAATTATGTGTAGCATCTTTGTGCTTTTTCTTGATTTCCTGGATAAAGGCCTGTGCGGCATCTTCGGTTTCAACTCGGGCGATGTGGGAAATAAAACGGGATTTTTCAATGATGATTTCATGTTCGCCGCGACCTGCCACCGTTAAATATTGAGTGAGCATTACTATTCCACCTTCGAACTTCCTATTAGTTGATTTATTATAAGGCTTTGCGGAAAAAGTGGCAATGACGATTCATTTACATACCGCATGTGTAAAGAAACTTTAATATAAGAAAAAGCTGTACGTGTTATAATTAATTTCATTGCCTGTTATTGTTATTAGCTGGTCATATATTCTTAAAAGAATAACATTTTAGGAAAAACATGAGTTCTTTGCCATTATCCTGGCTTTGCTTTAACGCGTCCTCTCATTTCATGGATTTTGCCATTTAATAAATGCATCTATTTCATAAGATAATCAATGGAGCAGAATATCCCATTTGATTGAAAAGGATATTTTGTATTAGGATAATAGAAACAGCTTTCTGCCTTTAATAGGAAGACTTAATGGCCGGGAATATGAGATGTATAGTAAAAAGGTACATTTTAGGAAATCATAAAAGGGAATTAAAGTATTTTTAATCTTTTTTTGGTACAATATGTTCATGAAGGTTACTTCATACAAAAGTTTCCTGAAATTTAGCCATTCATGAAAAAGGAAAAGAACTTTTTTCCATATACATAGTCTTTAAGACAATAAATTGTTTAAGTCTTTTGATTTAAGTGGAGGGATCTTAATGTCCATAAAAAAGGTTGATGCTAAAGCATTGGACAAGATCTTAGAAACAATGGTGAGCACTGTTAGTGAGAGTAAGGATGAGGTCTTTGATATCGGCGAACAATGCCGAAAGGATTTCGAGTCATTATCAAAAGAGCTTGATGATGTGAAAATCAGGGTTGCCATTGTGATAACCGACAGCGATGCATTGGATTCGAAAGCCAGGTTTGCTCGAAAAAGGCTTTCAGAAGTCAGTATGCACTTCAACCATTTTTCTGAAGAACAGGTGCGCGATGCTTATGAAAGGGCACATAAGCTGCAAGTCGATTTACAAATTAACCGGCAATTGGAGAAAGAGCTCCGTAATCGCCGGGATGAGCTTGAGTTAAGGTTAAGGGGTCTTCAGCAGACGATCGATAAAGCGGTGCATCTCGTTTCGCAAATATCGGTAGTGCAGAATTATTTGACACAGGATCTTAAATTTGTGGGGGAAGCCCTTCAAGAAGCGAAACGCAAACAGGACTTCGGCCTGAAAATAATCGAAGCCCAGGAGCAGGAACGTAAAAAGCTCTCACGAGAAATTCATGATGGTCCTGCGCAAATGCTGGCAAACGTCATGATGCGCTCAGACTTGATAGAACGAGTGCAGCGGGAGAGAGGCCCTGATGAAGCGTTAGTGGAAATCCGCAGTTTAAAGGTCATGGTAAGGAATGCTTTATATGAAGTGCGCAGGATCATTTATGACCTTCGCCCTATGGCGCTTGATGATTTAGGCCTTGTACCTACCCTCAGAAAGTACCTGCAAACGACCGAAGACTATAATAATGGCGTGAACCTGAATTTCGTCAACCTTGGACAGGTCAAAAGGCTTCCTTCCGATATGGAGGTCGCATTATTCAGGCTGGTCCAAGAGGCTGTACAAAATTCATTGAAGCATGCGGACCCCAAACAGATTCAAGTTAAACTGTCCATTTCCAAGGAGATGGTAACCGTCGTCGTCAAAGATGATGGAAAGGGGTTTGACTCTTCGATTCAAAAAGAAGGTTCATTTGGCTTGGTAGGAATGAGGGAAAGGGTCGAGCTGCTGGAGGGTGAAATGACGATCGATTCACAACCGGGGGCAGGCACTTTGGTATTTATACAAGTTCCCTACCATGATAAATTATAGAGAATAGACATATTAAATAGAAACTAGGAGGAAGAAGCCGTTGAAGACTAGTATCATCATTATCGATGACCATCAGCTTTTCCGTGAAGGCGTAAAGCGCATATTAGATTTTGAATCATCCTTTGATGTTGTTGCCGAGGGTGATGACGGAAGCGAAGCGATGGACCTCGTTGAAACACATAAACCTGATGTTGTTATCATGGATATCAACATGCCGACCATGAATGGGGTCGAAGCCACAAAAATGCTCGTGAACCGTTACCCTGAAACAAAAGTCATCATCCTTTCCATTCATGATGATGAAAACTACGTGCAGCATGCATTGAAAACAGGAGCACAAGGTTATCTTTTGAAAGAAATGGACGCAGATGCGTTGATTGATGCTGTGCGTGTAGTCGCTGAAGGCGGCTCATACCTTCATCCGAAGGTGACTCATAATTTAGTTAAAGAATATCGCCGCTTAGCAGCTGAAGAGGGTGCTGATCGTGATTCCGTACATACGATAGAAATCAGGAGGCCGCTTCACCTATTGACTCGACGCGAATGTGAAGTGCTTCAACTTTTAGCGGACGGGAAAAGCAACCGGGCTATCGGAGAAACTCTATATATCAGTGAAAAGACAGTCAAGAACCATGTGAGTAACATTCTACAGAAGATGAATGTGAATGACCGTACACAAGCGGTTGTCCTAGCTATTAAAAATGGCTGGGTGGAAGTGAAGTAATTAAAGCGTTCGATAAGTCCGACTCTTCAGATACCGCAATGCGTGCTGAAGGGCCGGATTTTTTTGGGTGGATAACTGATTCATATTCTTGGTTTCATAATGCAGAAAGCTATTAATGCAAATAAAGGTATTTTCAGATAGAATGGTGAATATGATACAGAGTAAATTTTTATAAGGATGGTACTATTATGAAAACCGCAGTCGTAACAGATAGCACTGCATATATACCTAAGGAAATACGTGATCGTTTACATATACATATGATGCCGCTTAATGTCATTTTTTCCAATGAAGCTTACCGGGAGGAAGTTGATATAACTGCGGATGAGTTTTATCAGGAAGTAAAGATGCAGGAGAAATTGCCGACCACTTCACAGCCGCCAATCGGGAAGTTTGTCGAGAAGTTCGAGGAACTGCAAAAAGAATATGATGATGTTATTTCCATTCATTTATCGAGCGGCATCAGCGGAACGTATCAAGGAGCGGTATCTGCAGGTGAAATGGTGGAAGGGATTAGGGTTCATGCCTTTGATTCGGAAATCAGCTGCATGGTACAGGGGTTTTACGTGATCGAGGCGGCAAAGATGGCACTTGATGGTAAAGGTGCAGAAGAAATCATGGCAAGGCTCGAAGAAATGAAACCATCGGTAAGGGCGTACTTCATGGCAGATGACCTATCCCATCTGCAGCGCGGCGGACGCTTAAGCAGTGCCCAAGCATTGATTGGCAGCCTGCTTCAAGTGAAGCCTGTCCTGCATTTTGTTGATAAAGTCATCGTCCCGTTCGAAAAAATCCGTACAAGAAAAAAAGCGATGAAACGGATTGCCGATTTACTTGGGGAAGACGCGGCAATCGGCGAGAGGTATAAAGCCGTCATCATTCATGCAAAAAGGGAAAGTGAAGCTAAAGACTGGAAAGCCGAACTTGAAGCCCGGTTCCCAAATGTCGAGTTCGACATCAGCTACTTCGGTCCGGTAATCGGAACGCATCTGGGAGAAGGTTCAATGGGGATGGGCTGGTATAAAATTTAAGCTGTGACGCCTTTACTAAGTGAAAGGCGTTTTTTCATGGAGTAAAAAGCGACTGATAAGGAGGATTGTAATTTATCCGGAAATGGAGTTGCAATTTGGATTGTGTACAAGCATATCCCGAAAGTATACAGAACTACTAATTATTGGTATAGTGTTTAAGTGCGATGGTGCTTAAGTACTATATTTTAAAAGGTCTTCTTCATGGGTTAACGTAAGTGATTTTTATGCCTTCTGGAGTAAAACTCAGTCTACAAAAAGTAGTACTAGTAAATCTACACTAATTAGTTTGCAGATGAAGGGGATGTAATTCAGTTTAAGAAAAAGCATAAAACAAGATACTCTCACTCTATTTTTGTTTATGAAAAATCTAATAGCACCCTATATTTATCAGGCCACACAGATAATTATCTTAAAAGGAACTTCAAAAACATGAGTCCTGATTGGATTAAGTATCGTGTTATAAAATTTTTAATAGGTGGTGAAATGTTTGAAGAAAAAAAATATCTTAATTGTCGTATTATTATTTTTTATGATATTGGTAGGGCTTTATTGGTATAGTTCTTCAGGAAAAATATCGGGAAAGTCTGAAAATAATATGTGGAAAGCAACATACAAAAAAAATAGAGATCCTAGTGAAGTTTATGGATGGGTAGCTTCTATTAAGCAGAGTAACAAGAATAAAGATGCAGTCGTTAAAAAAATTATTTTTCAGGAAGAGGATAAAGTCTTAGCTGAGGTAACCGACTTTGCTCCTGGTAAAAGCGAGGATGGTGTAGTCCACAAGATTAACCCTTTAGACTACCCTGACTTTTACCAAGCAGATGCTCCTAAAAAGGGATTAACCTATAAAATTTCCGTAACGTGGGAAAAAAATAACAAACAACACACGGATACATTTACTCTCGATTAGTTTTAAAGAAAGTGCAGGCTAATTCCTGCTCTATTTATAGTTTTATTTTCTAAATCATTGACTGTCCACTCACAGCACCCTAATCGGAAAGGAAAAGTAATGGCTTTAAGGGTTGGTTCCCAAATGTCGAGTTCGACATCAGCTACTTCGGTTCAGTAATCGGAACGCATCTGGGAGAAGGTTCAATGGGGATGGGCTGGTATAAAATTTAAGCTGTGACGCCTTTACTAAGTGAAAGGCGTTTTTTCATGGAGCAAAAAGGAATTCGGGAGTAAAAAGCGAATGATAAGGGGGAGTGTAATTTATTAAGAAAAGGAGGTTGCAATTTGGTAAACATGAGCATTTCCCCCCCTTATTCCCTGGAACTTCAGAACCATCTCACCGGAAAACACCTTTTGGCCTTCGAAATCCCCTTCTCCCAAGAAATCCTCGCAGAGCACCTCAAGAATGGGTATGTCTCGGAAACTTGCGGCGTACAATCGGGGAACGGCAGTTATAACTGTGTACGCTGCGGTAACAAAGATCAAACGTTGTTTTATACATTCCCTTGCAAGATTTGCAAGCAAGATTGCACCTACTGCCGCTCATGCGTCATGATGGGACGGGTCAGTGAATGTGCAAAGCTTTATAGGTGGACCGGGCCCTGCATTCAGTTTGCGATTCCTGACAATGTGATGAGGTGGGCAGGCACTTTATCGGCAGGTCAACAGAATGCCTCCGACTGTGTCGTTGAAGCCGTGAACGGAAAAGATGAATTCCTGGTATGGGCCGTATGAATAGCCGGGAATGAATACATAAAAAAATGACTAATTAAAAACGCCAATCAATTATGACGTTGTCACCATCTAAATGAATTTCTTTTATATATGTTTGTACTATTGCTTGTTTATCCTTAAATTCTAAATCCTCAAAATCACTTTGGATATTCTCTAAAATTTCATCAGTGATTATTTGTGTATCCTCGAAAGTGGACCTTTGATTCTGAATTAATTTTTCTTTTTCAGCATTCAACTTGCTCATTTGTTTTTCCAGTAGGTCATTATTGATTAATTCATTTGTGTATAATTCGATTACTCTTTCCATTTTTTTATCTGTATCTTTTATTAGTTTTTCGTAGTTAATCGTTTGCTCTTTCTTTTGAGCCTTCGACTTTTTAATTGAAATATTTTTTAATTCACTAATCACTATTGATTCTAATTTAGATCTATTCCAAATTTTATTTTTACACTTCTCGTCGTACTCGGAAGGAAATCTTCTTGCTTTGCAAATGTAGTAATAATACTTTTGGGGATTTTTCTTCGAAATGCTCGTTGAATACGATACAAAAAGTTCATTACAACATTGACAACGTAATAGCCCGGATAAAAGGCTCATTTTAGCCTTATGAGCGTTGTGCCCTTTATGGCGTTGTAATAGTGCCTGTACGCGTTCAAATTGTTCAGGGTTAATAATGGGTTGGTGTTGACCTTTATAAAGCTTACCAGCGAAGCTAACCATGCCTATGTATAAAGTATTAGCTAAGATGTCTCTATATCTTCTGAATCTCCATACCGCATGACCTTCCTCTTTCAAACTTTGTTGCATCTTTGTGATTGAATGATACTGCTCATATAAATCAAAGGCTCTTTGGATATGCTTGGCCTCTTCATCCTTAATTATCAAGAACCCATTTTCCCTTGAGTATCCTGCTGGGTCATAATCTCCACCCATTGAACCCAATCCATTTTCAGCGCGCTTTATGTGTCCCATCCTCATTCTTTCAGCAATCGTTTCACGTTCTAATTGTGCAAATACAGATAGTATTCCAATCATGGCTTTTCCGAATGGAGTAGAAGTATCTAAAGTTTCTGTTATGGATACAAAATCAACTTTGTTTTTTAGAAAATGTTCTTCAATTAATTCGAGTGTGTTTTTTTGTGATCTAGACAATCGGTCTAATTTATAAACAAGTACTACATCTATGTTTTTTAAATCCTTAATCATTCTCTGTAGGTCGGGACGGTCTAACGTTGAACCTGAATATCCACCATCAATATAGATATTGTAAATATCCCAGCCTTTAGCTTTACAAAATGCCTCTAAACGTTCCTTTTGTACTTCAATGCTGTAATTTTCGACTTGCTCCCGTGTACTAACGCGAATATATAGGGCCGCCTTAGTCATAATAATCACCTTTCAAATTAGAATTTAATATCTAATGGAGCCATGTACCAAACTAACTTTCCTTTGATGTGAATAGGATTAAATTCTTGTTCCTTATGATCGTAATATTGTGTTATGTGTTTTTCATTAAAGCTTTCTGGTTCTAAGGTGATTCCATTTTTAAACTTAAAGAACCTTTTTAAAGTTGCATCATATCCATTAACAGCAACTGCAGCAATATCCCCGTTATTTACTTCTAAGGTAGGATCAATCAAAACTAAAGCATCAGGAGGTACAATTTTATTCATACTATCTCCATTTACCTTTACTAAGAAAGCGTGAGGATATTTATCAGCAACTTCTGAAGGAACATTAACCCATTCTTGAACTTGAATCATTTCAAGTGGAAGACCAGCTGCAATAGAACCTAATAATGGCATTGGTTTTGAAAAGCCTTCAACTTTAGGTTGTTTTAAAGGATTAATTGGATTAACTTTCGTTTCCTTATCTTCAATAATATCGCTTTTCAAAATACCAAAGTGATCAGCTATTTTTTGAATAGCACCCATTCGAGGGTCTTTTATTCCATTCTCCCAAGTAGATACAGCTTTATCCGATACCCCAGCAATTTCAGCTAGATCTTTTTGGGAAAGATTATGTATTTCTCTTAGCTTTTTTATGTTTTTACCAATACTCAATTTATTTCCCTCCGGTCGGTCTCTTTATAAAATTAATATTACCCCAAAAGTAGAATTAATTCAATATAATAACGAAAAAAATCTACTTTTAGTATAGTTAGTGAAAAATAAGTAGATTATATAGATAAAAATTACTAGAATAGCGTTGACAATCTACTAAAAGTAGAATAACATGTGATTGTGAAGGTTAAAAAGCGAGGTGATAACCATGATTCTCACACTGAAACAAGCCAGATTAATAAAAGGTTTTACACAACGCGAAATAGCTAAAAAGCTTGGTGTTCATGTTCAAACTTACAGTAAAATGGAAAAAAATCCTGATGAAGTTACAATCAAGGAAGCAAAGAAGATTTGTGACATTTTAGATTTAAGTTATGATTTTATTTTTTTTAATGTAGATTCTACTTTAAGTAGATAAATCAAGGTAGGTTCTACCTATTAAAGTAGAGGGAGGTGGTCAGATGAGGATTAAGGAGGATTTAATTGTGACTAGTATATCTCTAGGGGGATATGAAGTTCCTGTTCCTATAGGGCTGTCTGAACTACTTAATAGAGCCGGTGCGTGGAAGTATATAGCACCTGGCTCAACCCAAAAAGAAAACCCTTTAGAAAATTATGATCGAACTGTTGTTAAGGAAAATGGACATTACCGAACATATTTGACCTACAAAAAGCCATTAGAAAAAAGTGAAGAAAATAAGAAGGTTTCTTAAGGGGGATATCTCATTGGGCGAATTCATGGTTTACGGTTTGATAGCTTTACTCATGTTTTTAGGCGGCTGTATGTGTGGAAGTTCATTGACTTCAGGGCGATTGAAGGGAGGTGAGAAAGTTGAAAATCAGATCCAAGGAATGGTTAGCAATGACTGAAGCAGACCGTTACATGGAAATTTATCGGGCATATGTAAAAAGCCAAAAATAATAAGGGAGGTGAAGCAAATGGGAAGAACGATCAAGTCTTTTGAAGTAATCGCTGAAGCAACTACTCCTTTTATTTATACCTTTGAGGTTGGTAAGGAATTCGGTGGACAAGCTGTGGATGACATTATCGAACATGATGGAGTGTTCAAATTGTTTAATCGCCATGATGAACTTATCACTGAAATTAATTTGCCTGTAGTTAGTGTGAATTACGAATATCCATTCGCAGCAGTCAATTAAGGAGGTGATTTCTTGAAAAGTGGAAAAAGGCCAACAAGTCGTCAACGTAAAGCCATGGAGTGGGCAGGCATACGAGATTCAAAGGATTGGTTAGTCATCAAAAGCTTGCCTTATGAATTGCATATCGTCCACAAGATGACTGGCCAAACCAAGGAGGTGCCAAATGGCTGATTTAGAACATCCGGATATTACCCAAGCTCTTAAAACAGGTTATCCGAATTTAGTTGCACAACCTGAACATGCTGGAACTGATTATTTTGGAAATGAAATTCTTATCGGTGACTCTATCATTATTGATCACAAAAATGGTGAAACGATTTTAGAAGATAGTTTGGAAGATTACTTGATGGAAGTACTAGGTTTTCAATTTAGAACTGCAGAATAAAAGACTCCTGTTGGAGCAGGAGTCCTAAAAAAGGTAAATCGCTTAATAATATTTTATACACTTTTGTATCAAATATGCAACAGGAGGAAGAGAAAATGTATTTCGATTCTAAAGGACGCACAGTATTCAGTCCAGAAACCGACTTATTACAACCTCTGTATAAGTTACTAGAACAATATGAACCTTCCATAGGTGGTAGTCATCTATTTGAAGATTTAATAGAAAACTATGAATACCTTGATTCGATGTTAAAGGAAGGTGAAAAACTAAATGGATGCATTGAAGCGAATCAAGAAAGACCGCGATCATCTTCTTCGGGAAATATCGGAAGCGAAGATGAAAATTGAAGTTAATACTCAGTCCAATGAATCCCTTTCACAGTCGATTGAGCGTCATGAGAAATTGGTGAAGGAATATAACGAAATCATTGAGATTGTGGAAGGGGGGGGATGAAAGTAATGGGGGCCTATGATACTCCAACTAAAGATTGTCCTTATTGCAAATCGGAAATGGAAGCTGATTATGTAGATGTAGGCGTAGGAATGGTGCAATGCGGTCCTTATCATTGTTATGAATGTGGAGCAAGTGAAATAGGACCAGAACTATGGGATTGGTACTACCAAGATAGGAATGGCAACACCATATTCTTAACAGGAAAAAGAAAATATTATGGTTGGGCAAAGAAGAAATATAAATGGAGTGGTCAACCTGTTTTAAAGCCAGGACACCCATTTTCAAATACTGAATTAGAAACTGGTTATTACCAAGGTGAAATATCTCCTTATGCAAATACAGTAGGTGGTCAGCTTGTTGATCACATAAAAGCTAAACAAGCTTATAACATTGGTTTGTTGGATGAAAAGGAAGTGAACTAATTGGAAACTACAAACGGCGCTGAAATTAAAAAAAGCGAAAAGGCGAAAGTCATTATCTACTCAAAGCCCGGTGACGGTAAAACAACAGTTTCTGGATTGCTACCTGGGAAAACGTTGGTGCTTGATATTGATGGAACAAGCCAAGTATTACAAGGATACTCAAATGTGGATGTCGCAAAGATTGATTCAAGCGATCCTCACCAAAGCATTTTAGATTTTTATGCACATGCAAAAGCGGATATCGCTAATTACGATAACATTTTTGTGGACAATCTTACTCATTATCAAAAACTTTGGTTGATGAGTAAGGGAGAAAAAACTAAAAGTGGAATGCCGGAGTTAAAAGATTATGCATTATTTGATAACCACTTACTGAAAGTTATTGAAACATTCAATGGTTTAGATGCCAATGTCATCTACACTGCTTGGGAAACTACACGCAGCATTATCCATGATGACGGGCAGCAATATAACCAATTCATTCCGGATATTCGTGACAAAATCGTTAATCACGTTATGGGAATCGTGCATGTTGTAGCTCGATTGATTAGAAAAGCAGATGGGACCCGCGGATTTATTTTGGAAGGTAACCAGAGCATTTTTGCCAAGAATCATCTTGATAATCGTAAAGGCTGTGTTCAAGAAGAAATATTAGTATCAACCACAAATGAAAATACAGGGGGAAATAAATAATGTCATTCTTTAAATTTGATGAAGAAAATGCAAGTACAGGATTTGAATTAGTAGCAGAAGGTAAATATGAGGCAGTAATTGTTAATGCTGAAGCTGGTCTAACACAAGCTAAAAAACCTAAATTATCAGTTGACTTTGAGATTCGTAGTGATGTGCCGCAAAATCATCAAGGTGCAAAAGTGCTTTACAATACATTCACCTTTGAACATGAGGTTTCTGTACGGATAGTCAACTCATTATTAAAAGCATGTGGTTTTTCTAACAATCATGCATTCAGTTCAGCTGAAGATATGGCAAAGCAGTTGATCAATAAAAACTTAAAAATCACTGTTAAGCATGAGGATTATGAAAAATTGGTTGATGGTGTGAAACAGAAACGCACTGCTGCTAAAGCAAAATATTATGATGTGTCCGATGTGAATCCAATTTCCCAAGGTGGAGGAATAACCATCAGTGACGATGATATCCCATTCTAAATAAAACTAAATAGAGAAGTTGGTATTATACTAGCTTCTCTTTTTTATACCCAAAAACAGTGGAAAGAGGTGAAAAACGGTGGCGAAGAGTCCAAAAACAGGTATGTACGGCATCTGGAGTAGTGTTAGCAAACAGTTTGTATTCGGTATTCAAGAGCCGACTAAATCTAAAGCAATCCGGAAAATTAAAACGAAAATAGGTCACGATTGGGCGAAATGGCGTTTTAGTACAAAGGCAATTCACATAAGTCACGCCCATATGTTTCGTCAGGGACTGATTTACAAAGACCGAGAGTAGGAGGGGCACCATGAAGGAAAATCCATACAATTTCAACGAAATCCCTGCCGAATTAAAAGCCCTTCCTCAATGGATTTTGTGGAGATCGGAAAAGCGAAATAACAAACCAACAAAGGTTCCATATCAAGTAAATGGAGATATGGCTCAGGCGAATAATAGACGTACTTGGTCGACATTTGCAACAGCAGTCAAATTCTACTTAGAAGGCGACTATGACGGCATAGGGTTTGTATTTAGCCGGCAGGACAATTACATCGGGATCGATATAGACAAATGCGTTGTAGATGGAAAGACTAATACTCTTTCAACAGAAATTATCGACACTTTAGATAGTTATACGGAGTTTTCTCCTTCTGGGACCGGAGTCCACATCATCATTAAGGGGAACCTTCCACAAACTGTTCTAGGGACTGGCCGAAAGAACACTAAGCATGGCTTAGAAATTTATTCATATGGACGTTACTTCAGTTTCACTGGTAATCGTGAAAATTCTAATGACGTATATGAGCGTACAGATGAAATTGCTGAAGTATTTGAGCAATATTTCGATGACAGTGATATTCAAGGTCGTGTCAACTTAGCTGAATTTGAGAAAGACGAAATCACTATAACAAACGATGCTTTATGGGAGAGAATTTTCCGAAGCAAAAACGGTGATGAAATACGGTCGTTATTCAATGGGAATCTGATAAATGATGATCATTCAGCGAGTGATTTGGCTCTATGCAATCACCTTGCATTTTGGACAGGTAAATCTTCAACACGAATGGATACTATGTTTCGTGAATCAGCTCTTATGCGTGATAAATGGGATGTTATCCATTTTAGAGATACAAATGAAACGTATGGCGAACGAACGATAGCAACAGCCATTTCTGCCACCTCTACAACAATATTAGATAACAAGGAACAATTCGCAGAATTCTCTTTTGACTTCCACAATGTTGAGAAAGAAGTTGTGGAGGAAAAGCCGAAAAAGAAATTCCGATTGAATGAATTAGGTAATGCAGAACGGATTGCATATGAATATGGCCATGTTATCAAATATGTATCCGATATGGGTTGGTTAATCTGGGACGGTAAACGTTGGAAATTTGATAATAAGAAACAAATCGAACGTATCGCTAACAAAGTAATTAGGGGGTTAGAGAAATCAGATGATGAACTTGAAGTGAAATGGGCGCGTATGTGTGGCAAACGTAATATACGGATTAACTCCATTAAAGACTTAATGCCTTTGGTGCCAGCTGAAAGAGAAGATTTCGATAAACACAAATACTTATTTAATGTTGAAAACGGGATTATCGATTTGAAGACCGGTAAGTTGCAGCCTTATGATCGTGAATTAGGATTAACGAAAATCACCAATGTTGAATTTGATGAAAATGCAAAATGTCCAGAGTGGCTTAAATTCCTTGAACAGATTTTCTTAGGAGACAAAGAATTAATCGAATACATGCAGCGATTAATTGGTTACTCCCTTACTGGAGAAATCACTGAACAAATAATGGTTTTCCTAATCGGTGGTGGATCCAATGGAAAATCAACTTTCATTAACACCATTAAGGACCTCATGGGCGAATATGGGAAGCAAGCTAAATCAGATACTTTCATCAAGAAAAAAGAAACTGGCGCCAATAACGATATTGCACGATTAGTAGGATCTCGTTTTGTTTCTGCAATCGAAAGTGAAGATGGTGAGCAGTTATCTGAAGCATTCGTTAAACAGATTACAGGTGGCGAACCCGTACTTGCTCGCTTCCTTCGCCAAGAATATTTTGAGTTTACACCAGAATTTAAGGTTTTCTTCACTACAAATCACAAGCCAGTCATAAAGGGAGTAGACGAAGGTATTTGGAGACGTGTTAAATTAGTTCCTTTTAACCTCCAATTACCAAAAGAAAAACGTGATCTTAAACTTCCAGAAAAACTATCGCTTGAAATGCCTGGAATATTAAACTGGGCCATTGAAGGTTGCTTGAAGTGGCAGCAGTCGGGGCTGAAAGAACCAGCAATAGTAAAGAAAGCAACCGGCGACTATAAAGAAGATATGGATATCCTCGGGCCATTCCTTTATGAGTGCTGCTACATTCCAATGATCGATGAAGTAAAAATTGAAGCAAAAGAACTTTATGAAGTTTATTCGAATTGGTGCTTTAAAACCGGTGAGCACGCATTAAAAAATCGGTCATTTTATCGAATGCTTGAAACGAAGGGTTTTAAAAAGAAAAAAGGCAATCAGAATAAAACATTTATTCATGGAGTTACTTTAAAGGAGCGAAAAGGTAGCCATTTTCAGCAAAAGTTAACCGAAAATGACGGTAATGGCAGTTTCAAGTTAGTTTAGTAACTCCTTCAAATTGTGGCTTGAGGCCAATAGTATCAAGGGTTTGAGTAATTATTAATCTATTAAAGTTACCTTTTGTTATTTGTTTTGTATATAAATAAAAAAATAAAAAAATATAAATATATATATATAGAGCATTTAACTCCAAAACAGGTAACACTTAATAACGAATTCCTTCAAACCCTTACGGCTCTAAGGATTGCGTGGTTACATTTTAATAACTTTTCGTAAAAATTGGTTAATTATTAGTAACGTAATTTAATAGTTTTCGATATAGAGGTGATAGATTTGCAAGTTTTATTGATCCTTAGTCAAATTTGGAAATCGGGTGCAAACATCTATTTTGATGAAACGGATGACCGGATAGCGATAAAAAATCAAAATTTAATTCCGCCAGAAGTGATGGAAGTTGCAGAACGGGATTACGTAGCAATTGATGAATGGTTTAATTCATGGAATAACGCTAGTGCTGAGAAAATCACTCTTATGAAAATGGTTCATCAAATCTGTGGATGGCAGCATAACGAAAAATTGAATGCCTGGTTATGCAATGAAGAGGGCACATTCGCTTTGTTTGATGAATGGATGTGCTCACTTGCTAGGAATGGATGGAACGACATTTATGAAGATTTTCGGCAATTTGAAAATGATGAATCTAATAAATTGGCAAAAGAATTATACATACGTGCAGTCAACTATGCCAAAAAGCAAAATAAAGCAGGTGAATGAAATTGATTTCCTACCATTACTCAGATACGGAATTAAATAAAATACTAAAAACATTAACGATAGTTGTTGATACTCGTGAAAATGTAAACGGCCATATACTTGATTATTTACGGCAAAAAGATATTCCAGTGAAAATTCAAAAACTGGACACAGGCGATTATGGCTGCATGATACCGAAAAATGAAGAATTGGGAATAAGTCGAGATATTTATTTAAGCAGCAGAGTGGAACGTAAAGCTCATATGGATGAAATTACAGGAAATCTTCAAAAGGATACACAAACAGCATTTGAAAATGAATTAATTCGCTCTAAAGACATTCCCTTCACTTTGATTGTAGAAGACTTACACGGTTATGAAAAAATGCTAAAAGGAAAGTATCGTTCCAAGTACAATCCATTAGCGTTGCTCGGAAGACTTAATACATTCAAAGCAAAATACAATTTTGAAATCGTATATTTAGATCAAAAATTCAGTGGGAACTGGATATATCACCATTTTTATTATCAGGCAAAACATTATCTTAGGACTGGTGTTTTTTAATGAAGGCTATGAGTGGACAAAGATACAAAGCTTTCTGTCCAGCCTGTAAATTTACTGTTTATTCGGGGAAACACATACGCCTGAATAGTTATAAATTCAAATGTACATGCGGGTGTCATTTTGTCTTAGATATTAACTTTGCTAGAAAGGATTGAACTATGTTCTTACGTCAAAGAGTCGAACTTGAAAAAGACTTTTATAAAAATGAATTGTTGAAAATGGGATATTTCAAAACGCCAGAGGGATTGCAGCTGTATGAATTAACGTTGAGCGAATTGGAGGATATCTACAAAACTGAAAAAGCGAGGGGAAAACATGACGAATAAGGGTAAACGTCGTTTGAAGAAGTCTCTGGCCAAAAGAAAAAAGGATCGTGTAAAGCGTGCATTTAGAAACATCTTTGTTAAGTCCGGTTTTCTTGAAGGAAGAAATAGATAAGGGGTTGGACGGATGTTCATTATCGTAGCTTTCATCATTGGATCTTGGGTCGGAATGTTCTTCATGTCATTGTTTTCAGTGGGTGCTTATGAAAAAGGATTTAAGGATGGAGGTAAATACATTGGGAAATAAACATTCTCTTAGAAATATGGTTTTGGAAGATATCAATCAGGAAAGAAATCGTCAAGATGAAAAATGGGGAATTCAACGGCACGATTTGGGGACCTGGCTCACTATTTTAGTTGAGGAAGTGGGGGAGGTTGCCCAAGCAATGCAAATAAACAAAGGATGGGGCAAGGAAACTGATGCATCCAACTTATATAAAGAATTGATTCATGTATCAGCTGTATCGGGAGCAATTGCTGAACAATTATTGGAGGAACAGAAATAATGGCCAGGCAAATACAGCCGGTTATTATCCGTCGCCAAAGGAAGCATGAAGCTGAGCAGGCTATCAAGGATTTATTAGCGAGGGGATTTGAGGTTGTTTCCCCTCTTAAACAAGAAAAACCTCAATCTGAAATACTTCATAATTTCACATTCGAGCAAAGGCGATTTCCGGTAGAAGATTTTTCGTCTCCTTGGATTGCTAAGTTGAGAAGAATTGTTGAATAAAAGGAGGGATTCCATTGCTGTACTTGTACGATCCGAGAACCAATATTTTAACAGAAACAACGTATAAGGAATTGGAATTGTTAACGGGAAAATCGTTTTCAAGCCTAGCTACTCATAAATCAAGAAAGATGAAGTTATCAAATATAAATTGCTATTTAGCAGACCATAAGACCACAGTGCAGCAGCGTAAAGATTGGTATGTGAAGGAGAAATACCATAATGAAGTGTGGAAGACCATAGAAGGTTCAGACGGAAAATTCCTAGTTTCTAATTATGGTCGTTTCAAGCGATTATACAAAAGGTCAGAAATGTTTTTGCTTCCTTATCTCCATAAGCGTAGTGGGAACTTAATGGTAAAGTTGCAATTTAAAAACAAGGTTAAGAAATACAACGCTTCTCATTTGGTTGCTTTTCACTTTGTAGGTAATCCCAAGCCAGGGGAAGTGTTGTATCATAAAAATTTAATAAAGACTGATAATTATTTTGTAAATCTTGAGTACATTACCAAAGGGAAACTTGGTAAAAAGACGGGATTCAAGTCTAAAAGTAAACCAGTAGTAAGGCTTGATAAAGATACTATGGAAGTTTTGGAGGAATATAGGTCAGTACGTGAAGCCGGTAGGAAATGCTTCTTCTCATATCAAACCGTTTTGGATCGCTGTAATAATAAGACTCAAAAAAGTGATGGAAATGTGTTTATGTTCGCTGAAGAATATGAATCGCTGCGTTTACAGAATGCAAAACTGTAGACAAAAAATGTTAGGAATCTTCGGACTAAAAAAAGACCACGACATGTGATCCTTTAATCTGAAGATAGAATGAAGCCTAAGGAATTTCTCGGGATATAGGATTATTTTAAAATGTTTCTTTGAAATTGGTACAACAACTTATCTAACTCTTGACTAGATTTAACGGTTTCGGGGTGAGAAAGGCCTTGTAACATACCAATTTCAATTAAATGGGTTCTCAAGTAATCAATCTTACAATTCAATTCGTTAAGGGATAACACTAATAACCATAACCTTTCTCTAGGTAATATATAATAACTAATCAAAAATTTGTCTAAAAAGTAATTATATACAAAAAATAACGATGAGAAAAGAACTAAAAATTTAATAAATATTACCAAAATAATTTTTGACAACTTGAACGTACAGTACGAATAAACTGCGACACAAAAAAAGTAACCATCAAGGCCAAAGATAGTTACTAGTCCGAAAGGGTTTAATGAATGACAGACTATATTATATGTTTGCAAAGGACAGGAGGTTCCAATATGGGATATTCCCGAGAAGAACAAGAAACTTCATTAGTTTTCGATAACAGTACAGGCGAGTGGACCGTTTACTCTACTGTGCCGAAACACATTCGAAAACTCACTAACTTAACAGAGTTATTCGTCTTAGAATCCGAGGATGATAGACCGATAGCTGTTAGGGGAACATTGACTGAAAAACAGGTCACCATGAAAAAAGAACGTGTCTATACAGATGAGCAAAGGGAAAGAGCTGCTGAAAGACTTTCTAAAGCTAGAAATGCTTTATAAATAAAGGAAAACTTTCATCAACTATCTATATTGAAGCAATTAGTCTACTTATACATTCAAATAAAAATAACAGCTATTAATAGGAGGAATATTCAATGTCAAAAGTACAACTTAGTCAAAAGGAACAACATTATGCAGATACACGGGAGCAAGCAGAGGAAATTGTTTCAGCTGCTAAAGAAAACGACAACCTTCAAATGCACAAGATCACTGAGAAATATAACAAGTACGGTCAGTATTTCTTAATCGATTTAACATTCGCTTATCAAACTCCTAAAGAAGTAATGGAGAATCCGCAAAAAGAAAATGCACCGGAAGGACAAATGAGCACAGATGATTTAGAAGAGCCGCATGAAGGTGTGGAATACACGATTGAGAAAGATGGTTCAGCAAGTGTTAGCCCTGACCAACTAAAAATGGATGAAGAATTAATCAATTGATTGAATAAAAATCCCTGAGCTTTAGGCTTGGGGTGTTTTTGAGAAATGGGGGATACAATGAGCTTTAAATTACCTGAATTAGATCGGAATGCTACACAGTCAGCTGTGGAGTCTCATTTGGAAATATATCGCCTATATAAATACTTAATCTTTGAGGAACGTGAAGCATCGGTGACAGCAAGCTCAGAAGTACGTTATCATGGCCCAACAAATCAGACTAGTGATCAAACAGGAGATATTGCCATCTATAATGCGGATCAACAAAGATACCAAAAAGATTACTGTGAACGTACCGAATGGGCTGTTCGAAGATTACCTAAAATGGAGCGATTTTTAATTGAAGAACGTTACATGTCCCAAGACAGTGATTATATAAATGATTTTCAAGTGTATTGTTATAAATTCCAACCTCCAATTAGTCATGTGACTTATGGAAAGATTAGATGGAAAGCCTTCTATCGCTTGGCTTTAACTCTTAATCTTGCTGTAACTGTAGGTAATTAGTTTCAAAAATGTTTCAAAAAACTTTCAAAATAATTTAGAAATATTTTCATATAACTTTCATTCATTTGGATTTGGGTGTGGTAAATTTATAGCATAGAGAATAAAGAAAAGAGGCGGGCGGCACTTAAATAGTGTCGTCTTTTTATGTCATTATTTGACGAACGATAGTGTTTGTCCAAATGGTTCTTTTTACTCATAATTGTGGGTAGGAGGGGATCAAAATGAAAATAAATTTGACAATCGAACAGGAACAGATGAAAGAGATAGTAAAAGTATGTGTAAAAAAATTGCAGGATCATTACTCTGATATAGAACGGTTAAATAGTAGCGAAGTTGATAAAACCTATAGAGAAATGGCAGATGCTGCTCATGAATTGCATATGCAATTAGAACCTAAGCCAAAACTTACAAAGGCGGTTATTAAAAATAGTGATATGAGTCCAGAGGATCCAGAGTTTTACTATCACTTACATCCGTCAGAAGATTTATTAGCTTATCTTGAAGATTCTACAGCAAATGATGACAATCCTGATATATCAATGGGGAATACATTTAAGTTTAAGGTTTTCTCCAATAGATGGGGACATCATGACGATTATTCTATAGTTAGAAATGAAGAAGGTTGGAAAATATCTTTTAATGCATATGATATTCAAGGAGACACAGAAGCAACTCCTGCATTAAAAACAGTTTTAGGGCATGACTTTATAAGTTATCCTGAAGATATCGGCAGTTATTTCCATTCGGTTTGGGTAAAGGCTGAGGAAGGACTTTCTGTAGAAGAAGTACAGCAAATGTTGAATGAAATAGCTGAATGGATTTCTGAAACGGAGAAAAATTCTCCCAAGCACTTATTAATTTAAAAATACTTAACTAAAGCATCCTTTCAAGGGTGCTTTTTATTTTGAAGGAATTTATCTGATTTTGTCGAATGAATAGGGCTGAAGGGAGATGTTTTGAAATGGATATAGAAGTGGAGTATTTATGGTTTGAAATTTTCAGAGGTAATTTAATACCGAATAATTCATTTAGTTACAAGTTAATTACTGTTAGTGAAGGATTAGATATTGATACACCTGAGGGGTTAGAAGAAGTTAATAATAAATTATCTTTGGCAATCAATAAGCCTATAACAGAATTTAAAGTTATAGGTGTAACAACAGTTTAGGGATCCATTAATTTGGGTGCTTTTTTCTATGGGGAAAGAAGGGGGGAGGAAATAAAAAACGACCCATCAAAGGGTCAGATGCTTTTCTTCATGCCACAATTGCGACACTCGCGAATATAGACATAGTCCTTAACGGAACTTTTAAACTGGGCTTTACCACAATTATCACATTTACCACTATTAATATCAGGGTGGTCTTTATAGTCGTAAACAATAGATGTATCATAGCCGTTGTATTTTTCTTCAGTCAATACTGATCACCTTCAATAATGGATTCAACTTTATATATGATATCAGATTGTATAATAAGTTGCTGGTAATAATGAAGTGGAGGTAAAATAATCCAAGGGAGGAGTTGGCTTATTTGAGTGAACATTCTTGGTTAATGATGATTTATGAAAATCCAGGCTTTGCATCTTGGAATATTGGGCGACATATATATTTGTGGAATGGTGACGATGATATGGCAGACTTAACTCCAAGAATTTCTTCACCTCATGTTGATGTTCTTGGAGAAGATGAAGGTAATAGGGCTTATTATAGATTGAGTTCAATGATTCGTTTATTAAGCGCTATTAGAGTATTGAATGGTCACGATAAGATTCATTCTTTTGGAGATTTAGGGTTATATTTTTATAACCAAAATAGATACAAAAGACCTTCGTATTATAGTAAGGATGTAGATATTGAGTTTGAAGAATTAATGAATCCTTTCGATGATACAATTGCTAAGCAAGTAGAAGAGCAAGCTGTTGGCCAACCTTCAAATAGAAGTGAAGATATTGTTAGATTAGCTGTATTGGATCCTTTAGTAAGAGAAAATCTTTTACTTCTTTCTTTAGGTGAAGAACAGATTCTTTATCTGCTGATTAATACTTATAAAATTTTCGAAAATATTCTTAATGAATTAGACCTTGGTAAGAGTCAAGGTAAAATTGTCAAAAGGAATGGACCTGAAATATCCGAAGAGCTTCATTCTGCACTTGTCTCTTTGCTGAAACATACCGGATTTATTAATACCAAAAAAGGAGGGGCAGGATTTTTATCAAGACATGGACAAACTAAGGATCGGGCTCCTAAAGAAATACCAACAATCCAGGATGTAAGACATTCTTTAATTGATGTAATGAATAATTGGCTTGATTTTAAACGTAATGAATATTTTGGGAAATAAATTATCAAGCACCTTAAAGGTGCTTTTTATTGTGGAAAAGAAAGGTGAGGGTTGAGTATGGATGGGTGAATACAAGACTGAGGAACAGAAGAAGAAGTTCTATAGGACAGGTGACTGGAACAGGTTAAGGCAGCAGGCGTTAGAGAGGGACAACAATGAGTGCCAACAGTGTAAGCGTGAAGGAAAAGTGCATGTGGACTCAATCAAGGTACAAGGTGAACGTAAGAGTGTAGAGCTCAACGTCCATCATAAGTATGGGATAGAACACTATCCAAAGTTAGCATTGGTATTAGATAACCTTGAAACCTTATGCCTGCAATGTCATAACAAGATGCATGATCGTGTGTTTGGAGCGACAAAGGAGAAGAAGTGGGATGATGAAAGGTGGTAATGACATGAATAACAATGCTGCAGTAGAAGCTTTGATATAAGCTAAAGATAAGTTAATTCAACAAAATGTTTCCATTAGTGAATCAGTGTCTTTATAGACAGGCAGACCAATTAAATGCCGATTTTGATATGAATAATAAAAAAATTGAAGATATAAATGCAGCGATCATTAAATTAGGAAATGAATAACACCCCCCGGTCAAAAGTTTCACCATTTTTTTGAAACCCGGGGACCGGGGAGGGGGCCTAACTCGCAAATGTTTTTTTAAAATTCACGCACGTAAGGGGTATGGATAGAGGGGAGGGGGTAGCATGAGCGATATATTAGAGCAGCTGAAAGAACAGCTCTTGCTGCGGATTGACACTGATGACTTGCTGGAAGTCGATAAAGTGATTCGGTACATTAAATTGCGGGAACTGGATTCAGCATGCAATGAGGCCATTGAACGCGATGGAGCAACTATCGTCATAGAAAATGGATCACAGAAATTTATCAAAGCTCATCCAGCAATGAACGAAAAGAATAAATTGAATTCACAAATGATTGCACTTGAAAAAAGTATAAATTTCTCTAACGGGAATCTTGTCCCTTCCTCTTCATCATCAACTGTGGAAGAAAAAAAGAGTGATTATGAATCAAGTGATTTATTATGAGTATTCAAAAATATGTTGATGATTATATTCACCTGTATGAAACAGGACAAATAAAACTAAACGAAGAGCGGATACTGTTAATCCAATTTATACAAAGAAACATTACTAATAATGATCAAGTTTATTTTAATGACGAATTGATTGAGAATTGCATTGCATTTGGTGAGAAGTGGTACTTCCCATTAACTGCATTTCAAAAGTTCTTAATAGCATTCGTCTTTTTATTTTGGAAAAAGAACAATCGAGTGGTCTTCCGTAAATTCCTTTTGATGCTTGGCCGTGGTGGTGGGAAGAATGGTTTGATTACCGTAATTTCAAATTTTCTTATTAGCGAGCTTCATGGAATTGAAGACTATAACATTTCAATTGTGGCCAATAGTGAAGAACAGGCCAAAACATCCGTTGATGAAGCTTATAAATGTGTGAAAAAACATGAAGTGCTACAGCGTGCTTTTAAAGCAACGTTAACTAAAGTTGTATCAAAGAAGACCAATTCTATCTTTACATTTAGAACATCAAATGGTGGTACGAAGGATGGATTGCGGGACGGTGCTGTTATCTTCGATGAAATCCATCAATATGAGGATAACAAGGATGTACGTGTTCATATTTCTGGTCTTGGTAAAAAACCAAACCCGAGGGAGTTCTATATTGGTACCGATGGTTATGTTCGTGAGGGCTTCTTAGACAAACAAAAGGAAAAGGCCCTGAAAGTTTTAAAGGGAGAGGCCCGTTGGAATTCTCTCTTTCCGTTTATTTGTAAGTTAGATGATGAATCAGAGGCAGACAATCCCGATCTATGGGAAAAAGCAAATCCAATGTTATGTGAGCCCCGGAGTGATTATGCCCAGGGTCTTTTCGATACAATCCATGAAGAGTACGAAGAACTGGAAGACGATCCTTCGAACTTTGAAGAATTCATGACGAAACGGATGAACCTTCCTAAGGTCGATTTAGAAAAATCAGTAGCAACTTGGGAAGAAATCGAAGCAACTAATCGAGAAATGCCTGAACTTCAAAATAAAGAATGTATTGGGTGTTTAGACTTTGCATCCATTCGTGACTTTGCAGCATGCGGTCTTTTATTTAGAGATGAAGCGGAAAATTATATTTTTAAATCTCACTCATTCGTGCGTAAGGAATTCGTCGATAAACATTATGCTTATTCTAAAATGACAAGTGATAATGTGAAAAATCAAAAGAAAGTAGCTCCTATTCGTGAGTGGGAAGAGCAAGGTTTATTGTCTGTTATTGACTCACCAACAATAGATCCTCGTACTATTGTTCAATGGTTTGTAGAAATGCGTGAGCATTATTTGATTAAAAAAATTGTTGCAGATAATTTTCGTATGGAAGTTTTAAGGCCGGTTTTTGAAGAAGAAGGATTTGAAGTAGAGATTATTAAAAATCCACGAGCTATCCATAGTTTATTAGCGCCTCGGATAGAAACGGCCTTCGCAAATCATCAAATTATATTTGGTTCTAATCCAATGATGCGTTGGTACACAAATAACGTACTTGTCGTTATTGATAAACGTGGGAATAAGGAATATCAGAAAAAAGAACCAGTTAAACGTAAAACCGATGGTTTCCAGGCATTTGTTCATGGCATGTATCGAGCAGATGAAATTTCAGTGGGTGTGGAGTTCTTCTTAGCAGACATTAAATTTTAGAAGGGGGGTGAGAACAATTGGGTTTTTTAGAAGCGATATTCAAAAAGAATAGTGAACTTGGTTTTATGTTCGATGTGGAATTAATACCAGACATTTCGAAGCGTATACACATGAAAAAGCTTGCCATTGATACCTGTGTTTCCTTCCTTGGAAGAACCATAAGCCAAACAGAATTCAGAGTGAAAAAGGGTAAAGAATTTGTGAAGGATGAAATTTATTACCATTTGAATGTAAGGCCAAACAAAAACATGACGGCAACAACATTTTGGGAAACCTTTGTTCACAAATTGGTGTATGACAATGAATGTCTTATCATTCAATCTGATGATGGCGACTTACTAATTGCAGATAGTTTTGAACATAAGCAATTCGCCGTGTATGAAGACATATTTACCAAGGTTAAAGTTAAAGATTATGAGTTTGCTCGTTCCTTTTCTCAAGGAGAAGTAATTCATATGAGGTACAAAAACGAAAATTTAACTCCGTTAATAGACGGGTTATTTACTGATTACGGTGAATTGTTCGGCCGTATTCTAAATGCACAAAAACGAAAAAATCAAATTCGTGGGACTGTGGACATGGATATGATTGCTGCTAAAACTGAAGAGCAGCAGGCTCAGTTACAGTCCTTCATCGACAATATGTATAAAGCAGTCGCAGAGAAAGATGTTGCCATAATCCCTCAACAGAAGGGGATAAAGTATTCTGAACTGACGAACGGTGGCGGTTCGGTAAATGGTCAAAGTGTGGATGAAATTAATAAAGTAACGAATGGGTTTTTAGACCAAGTAGCCCTTGCAATGGGAATACCACTCGGATTATTGCATGGGGAAATGGCCGATGTTGAAAAGCAGACAAAGAACTATATGTTATTTACTGCAAGTCCTTTATTAAAAAAAATAAAGGATGAAGCGGATGTCAAGTTCTTTACCAAAGAAGAATTTCTAAATGGTGATTGTATTGATATTAGGAAGGTTTCATATCAAAGCATATTCGACTTAGCTACTTCGATAGACAAAATAAGAGCTTCTGGAATTATGAATGGAAATGAACTAAGAAGCGAGCTTGGTCTTGAAAGGGTGGACGATCCAATGATGGAGAAGTATGTGATGACCAAGAATTATTCCGAAGTACTTGAAGGAGGTGAGAATGAAAATGGCAATGACGATTGATATTAAAGGGCCTATTATTTCAAATGATGAAGCTTGGATTTATGAGTGGTTTGAAATGGAAGCAACAAGTCCAAATATGGTATCGAAAGCCCTGGCTGATGCAAATGGGGATGATGTGATTGTCTCGATTAATAGCCCAGGCGGATATGTGTGGGATGGTTCAGAGATATATACAGCTTTAAAAAATTATTCTGGTAATGTTGAAGCCCAAATAGTAGGACTAGCTGCTAGTGCTGCTTCAGTTATTGCTTTAGGAGCAGATAAGGTCCGTATCTCACCAACCGCACAAATAATGATTCACAATGCCTCATCGGGTGGATATGGTGATCATCGAGATATGAATAAGACTGCTGAATGGCTAAGAGTCATAGATAAATCTATTGTAAATGCCTATGTGATTAAAAGTGGAAAGTCAGAAGAAGAATTGCTGGATATGATGGCAAATGAGACGTGGATGGGTCCTCAAGAAGCTTTAGAAAATGGCTTAGTAGATGAAATTATGTTCATGGATAATACTATTAAATTTACAGCTTCCTCGACAGGACCAAGTATGATTCCACAACAAGTGATTAATGGAATTAGAAATAAAATCATGAATGAAAAATCAACAAAACCTGATGATCCATCGAATTTTGTGACAGAAGGTTCTTTAAAGAAAATGTTTGCTGATTTAAAAAATGAACTCACAAATGAATTAACACCTAAACCAAAAGAGCCTGAACAAGTACCAGCTGCAAAGCGAAACTTGAGCAAGCTCTTTTTAAAATTATAAAAAATGGAGGAAACAAATAATGACTATTAAATTCAACAAATCAGAAACGTTCAACGAGGCAAAATCAAAATTAACGGCCGTGTTAGCAAATGAGGAGGCGACCGAAGCGGATCAAACAAAAGCCTTTCAAAACTTCTTTGATGCCTTGCAATCCGAAGTAGTAAATACAGTCCGTACACAGGTGAATGATGAAATGCTTGATCGTTCCATTCTTCAACAGCGCGGACAGAACGTACTAACTTCTGAAGAAACAAAATTCTTTAATGCTGTGGTTAAAGATGGTGGTTTTAATGATGAAGATACTCTTCCGGTCACTACACAAGAAAGGGTATTTGAGGACTTAGTATCAGAGCACCCTTTACTTGAAGCAATTGGCTTACAAGATCTTGGAGCGGTCACTAAATTTATTTATTCTGATGCAACTAAGGCATACGCATGGGGTCCGTTGTTTGGTGAAATCAAAGGACAGGTCAATGCAGCATTTAGAGAAGAACAAATCGGTCAATTGAAATTAACAGCTTTCGCGGCTATACCAAACGATATGCTTGATCTTGGACCTGAATGGGTTGAACGTTATGTTCGTACTCTATTGGTAGAAAGCTATTCTGTTGGTTTAGAATTTGGATATGTTAATGGCGGTGGTCCTTCTGTTAATCAACCTGTCGGATTGATGAAAAACGTTGCTACAAATGGAGCAGTATCCGACAAAACTTCTTCTGGAACATTAACATTTGCTCCTTCTCAATACGGAGAAGTGATTGCTGGCGAACTCTACAATGTTGTAAAAGCTCTTTCTGTTTCTGCGCCAACGGAAGCAGATCCTGAAGGCAAATCTCGCAAAGTATTAAATAAAATCGTAATGGTTGTAAATCCAATTGATGCCATTGGTGTACAAGCAAGGAACACCATTCAGACTGCGAATGGCCAATGGGTAATGGCATTACCTTATAACATTCAAACTGTTGAATCGGAAGAGGTGCCTGTTGGAAAAGCACTTTTCTTTGTAAAAGGCCAATACCTGGCAGCCATTGCCGGAGGTTACAAGCTGAAGAAGTTTGATCAGACACTTGCTATTGAAGATGCAACACTTTATACAATCAAACAATTTGCGAATGGTAAACCAAAGGATAATAAAGCTGCATTGGTCTATGATCTGGATATTACGTTTGCGCCTGCACCAGAAGGTGTTTGATTGGAGTGAGGTAAATGGAGGATGTATCATCCGACCTATTGGAAGAATTTAAGGAACGCATGCATATTTCCCATTCGATTGAGGACGACAATTTAAAACGATTGTTGTCCTTTTCTATTGTGGACTTGCGGGAAAAATGCGGTCAGTTTGATGTTGAAAAAGACTTGAGGGCCAAGGAGCTTGTTTTTGAACGTACTCGATACAGTTATAACGATGCCCTTGAATACTTTAATGACAACTTTTTAAGCCAGATTAATAGTTTAGGTTTATCGATTGCACTGAAAGAGAGTGATTCAGATGCAGCCATTTAAATATAAGCCACCAAGGGTTAATACAGGGGATTTACGTACTCCTATTACTTTTTATGAGTATGGAACAAATGAGGGGCCGGAACCAGGCGAATCTGAAAAAAATGTTCTATATCAGACTTGGGCCGCAATTGATAATGTTTGGTTGAAAGATTTGGAGATAGCTAAAGCAAATGGGACCTTATCTGATATCACCATTAAGATACGAGATCCACAAGCTGATTATATCCCTAATAATAAGCATTATCTTTCTATCGATGCTCCTGAATACCGTGACAAGCGATTTAACGTTAAACACGTTCAACCTGACTTGCAGAACAAGAAATTCATCACTATTGTGGCAGGTCTAACCGAATGAGTGTTAAATTGACAGGTGCAAAGAAATTGATTGTGGATATAGAAAAACACATCGGCAAATTGAAGATGCAGCAATTAAGTGATAGGGCCTTGAAAAAGGGTGCAGAGGTATTTGTCAGGGAATTAAAAAGCCAGTTTGAATCCTTTAAGGATACAGGTGCTACAATCGATGAAATGACTATTTCCGAACCAATGTGGGAGAATGGTTTCCGTACCATTAAGATTCATTGGAAAGGTCCTAAAGACCGTTACAGGATTATCCACTTGAACGAATTTGGTACAGTTAAAAACCCAAACCCAAAAGGTAAGGGAGCCATTGCAAAGGCTATGAGAAGCGCCGAGAAGGAATATCGAAACACCATAAAAAGGGTGATAAAGGAGGGGATTTGATGGATGTATTAGGGATTGTATATAACGAACTGATTGCTGACCCGATTATTAAGGAGAAGGCTGCAGGAAGGTTTAAATTTTATGAGTTTCCTGAAACAAGTAGCGTAACAACGGCTCCTAATATCATCATAGATCCATTGGATGTTCCTCTGCCTAAAGATTTTGCTGATGATACTTGGCTAACATATGACTGCCTTTATCAAATTGAAGTGTGGTCAAAGAATAGAACCGCGACAAGAGAATTATCTGAACAGATTGGTAAAGTCATGTGGAATTTTGGATTTCATCAAAGGCCTGGTGTGGATGAATGGGATGAGGATACAGGTATTTATCGGGACGCCAGAAGGTATCGAGGAAAGTTATACAGAGATGATCTAGACACTTTATAAGTGTCTTTTTTTATTAATTATAAGGAGTGATTGTGAATGGCAGGCGAAAAGACGTATAAATCCACTACAGGGGTACAAGAATTTTATTATGCAACATTAGCTGAATCGGGAGTTGAGGTTACCTCAATGGAACCTGAACGTGTGAGATTCCTACAGGAAATCACAGTGGAGATGCCGCAAGAAGCAGTTAGGGCATATGGTGACAATACAACAGCTGAAATTGCCGTATCAAACGGAAATATCAGTGTTACATCAGCCTTCCACAAGTTACCTGCGGAGGATAAACAAATATTGTTTGGATTGGAATCTAACGAAGGACTATATTCATTTGGCCCTGACGATTTCCCTCCATATGTGGCTTGTGTATTTGCTAAAACCTCACAAGATGGAACAAAGGAATGGGTAGGCTTACCAAAAGGAATATTCATGCGTCCTAACATTTCCAGTAAGACCAAAGAAGATAGTGTGGAATTTCAAAACGAGGAAACTTCTGCAGAATTTATGGATCGTGATGTAGATGGATTTGATAAGCCTAAATCTGTACTTTTCGGTATAGACAAAAAAGGCGAAACTACTAGCCGTGATGCACTCTTCCAAGCTATTTTTGGAAAAGCCTATCCTGGTACTGGCGCACCGGCGGGGGTGTAATAAATGAGTGAGAAAAAGAAATATCAAGCCATTGCTGATTTTAAAGACCTTCAGGACAAGGGTAAGATATATCGTAAAGGTGATTCATTTCCTAAACCGGGTAATAAAAAGGTTGAGGAAGAGCGATTAGAGGAATTGTTGTCCTCTGATAATAAGATGGGAAAACCAGTCATTAAAGAAATCTAAGAGTGGGCTAATGCCTGCTCTTTTTTTCATTAGAAAAGGAGACGTGTTGAAATGGCTAACTTAAAACGCAATATGATCAAATTGGTGAAAGAAGTAAAAGAAGAGGAAGTCATTACCGAAACATATTTAACTCCCGTTTTTATTCCATTTTCAGTAGTATACGAGGCTATTGATATAGAAGATGAGATGAATAAGGATAATCTAACTGATAAAGAATTTTTCGATAAGATGATAGATATTGTAGCCAATAAAATTTACAACAAGCAATTTACACCACAAGACTTAATTAACGGCCTGCATGCACCTGATGCTCTTGAGACCCTTCAAGAACAAATTATTTTTGTGTCCAGAGGGTATCAAAGCGATGAAACAAAAAAGTTTATGGAGAAGAAAGGTTAACGGATGAGGACTTTTCTCCTGCTAAACAAAAGGAATATATGGATAAACTCATCCTTAAGTATGTGAAAAACGGGAAGGACATCAATGAAGTTTTAAACATGCCCTTTCACTTTCTAATTGAAATCCTCAGCGAAGAAAATAAGCCAAGACATGAAAAGTCCCTAATTACCGCATTCGGAGGATAGGGGCTTTTTTTGGCATGTGAAGGGAGGGTAATTGATGGAGAAAATTGAAGGATTATCTATAGGGCTCGGTTTGGATACGTTAAAACTTGATAGCGGATTAACTGATTTGAAAGGAAAATTAAAATTAGTTAATAGCGAAATGAAAGCTAATCTTTCTGCATTTGATCGTAGTGATAAATCAGTAGGAAAATATGAAACTCGATTACAAGGCCTAAATAAGAAATTGGAAGTCCAAAAGGCCATCACTGATAAAGCAATGAAAAGCTATGAAAAAATGCGAAAAGAGCATGGTGAGGGTTCCAAACAAGCAGAAAATGCAGCTAAAAGCTATAACGATGAAGTAGCTTCTTTAAAAAATTTAGAACGGTATGTTGGTAGAGTTGGTGATGAATTAAAAAATCTCCAAAAGAAGCAAAAACTTGCAGAATCCGGTTGGGGCAGAATGAGCAAGCGATTAACTGTCTTTTCGGGTAAGTTGAATAGTACAGGGCAAGAAATGAATGAAGTTGGGCAAGGGATGACTAGCTCATTTGGTGTGGCAACAGCAGCTGTCGGAGGAGGTCTAGCCTTCGCAACAAAAAAGGCAATGGACTTTGAATCTCAGATTTCATCTATGAAGTCTGTTATGTCCCCCGAAGAAGCTGAAACGTTTGGTAAAGAGCTTGAAACCTTAGCCATAACCATGGGTGAGAAAACAAAGTATTCAGCTACCGAAGCAGCCCAAGGAATCGAAGAACTAGTCAAAGCCGGTGTATCTGTGAAAGATATATTAGACGGCGGCCTAAGTGGAGCCTTAAACCTTGCAACGGCTGGTGAATTAGAGCTTGCCGATGCTGCGGAAATTGCATCCACTGCATTAAATGCTTTTAAAGATGATAATATTTCCGTCACCCGGGCGGCTGATATTCTTGCAGGTACGGCCAATGCTTCAGCTACTGCGGTAGGTGAAATGAATTACGGATTGGCTGCCGTTTCAGCAGTTGCAAGTGGTGTGGGGCTCAACTTTGAAGAAACAAGCGCAACTCTTGGTGTATTTGCTCAAAACGGATTAAAGGGTAGCGACGCGGGAACGTCCATGAAAACCATGTTGCTAAACCTTTCCCCCCATACAAAGGCGGCACGGGAGCAGTTCGACGAATTAGGATTATCAGCTTATAACGTATCAGCTGGTTATAAGTACTTAGTTGATAAGGGAATCACCCCTACTGAGAGAAGTGTGGAAGGTATTCAAGAGGGCTTGAAATTATTAGCCAAACAAGAAGCCGGAGCAGCTGCATCAAAAGCGGACCTGAAAAAGGCCTATGACAGAGTGACGGAAGCATCAGGTTTGAATTCCAGCGCCTTCTACAATGAACAGGGCGAAATTAGATCCATGTCTGAAATTGCGGGTTTATTAAAGAAATCGATGTCAGGATTGAATGACGAACAACGACAAAATGCTTTAAATACCATGTTTGGTTCGGATGCTATCCGAGCAGGTAACATTCTCTACAAAGAAGGCGCTAAAGGCATAGACGGTATGACGACAGCCTTAAATAAGATAAAGGCATCAGATGTTGCCAAACAGAAGCTTGATAACCTAAAAGGTACCATAGAAGAATTAAAAGGTGCGTTAGAAACTGCTGGAATAAGCATTGGAACAGAACTCCTTCCACCACTGAGAGTGCTTGCTGAACATATTCAATCTAGTGTGGAGTGGTTCAACAATTTATCACCATCCATGAAACATACCGTTGCCATAGGTGGAGCGTTATCAGTTGTTGTCCTAGGTCTGGGAACTGCAGTTGGTGTTCTTCTATCTTTATTAGGTAGCGCGGCAACAGGAGTAAGTGTATTAACTGCAGGACTTGGAAAAGGTATTGGTATGTTCGGTAAATACCGCCTTCAAACAGCGCTGACTAGTACCTCTGTGACTAAGCTTGGTAATTCTGCATTAGTTGCTTCCACAAAAATGAATACAGCGAATGTTGCAATGGCAAAGTCCACAAAAGGAATGGGAGCTCTACGAGGTGGCGCTACAGCCGCAGGCGGGGCCATGACGATGTTTGGTGGTAAATGGGGATTGGTTGCAGGGGTTGCGACTACGTTTTTACCGGAAATATTAAAAGGAGGAAAAGCCGTTTTTGGATTTGGGAAGACCGCCCTTGCATCTGCTGGTGGAATAGGAACTCTTACAAAAGGGCTAGGTGCAGCACGTCTTGGTGCAGGAGCTTTGGGAGGACCAATCGGATTATTAGCTTCCGTAGCTATCCCTGAACTTATTACTGGTGGGGTAAAGCTATATAAACACCTTAAAGAAGAGCAGATCCCTGCATTAAATGATTTTGGCAATAAGGTTTCTGATTCAACAACAAAAGCTGTTTTAGGATACAAAAAGTTGAATGACGATGCTACTGTGCAATTAAACCTCATGTCTTCTTCAGGAAAAGCCGTTTCTCAAGATATGGCTGATAATTTGGTAGATACATTCAGTAAAATGGGTGGAACTATTAAAAATAGTTTGAAGAAGGACTTTGAAGATAGTAAGAAAAATATAGAAAGTGTATTTTCAGGCAGTGTTCTCACAGACAACTACCAAAAAGAATTGCTCGGAAAAATGGAAACAGCTAACAAGGAGAAACTTGCTAAAATTCAGCAGTACGAAGATAGAGTTAAAGAAATCACCGATCGAGCCGTTGAACAGAAAAGGGAAACTTCCCAATTTGAAAAAGCCGAAATTGCCGCCATAAATCAACAAATGAGGGATATGGCTGTAAAAACCTTGTCAAAAGGTCAAGTAGAACAACAAGCGATCATGGAGAAATTAAGAATTAACGCTAGTTCAATTACTGCAAGACAAGCTGCAAAAACTGTTGCTGACAGTAAGAAGGCTAAAGACGGGACCATTAAAGAAGCCAACGAAAAATATAATAAAGCAATTGCAGCCATTATTCGTGAACGTGACGAGACAGGCAGTATCAGTGCTGAAGAAGCTGATACATTAATCCGTGAGGCAAAACGTCAAAAGGAAGGTTCTATTAAGAAGGCTAATGAAATGCATAAAGGTGTTGTCAAAGCTTCTAAAAAACAAGCTAAAGAACACATCAGTGATGTGAACTGGGAAACGGGTGAGGTCCTTACTGGTTGGGATAAGATGGTTGGAGGAATTAAAAATTTCGTCGACTGGGTCAGGGATATATTCGGACAAAGTAAAACAAAAGATAAACCGTCATTAAAAAAGCCTAATAAAAGTGTCGCTAAAGATCCAGTACCCATGATGGCAAAAGGAACACCAAATGGCAGCCATCGTGGAGGCCTCGCTATTGTATCTGAAAAGGGTCGAGAATTAATACATGAACCGGGTAAAGGAACATATTTATCCGGAAGTAAAGGCGCTGAGCTTCGAAATTTAGCTCCTGGAACCACTGTTTTACCAAATCACCATACAGAAAAAGTTTTAAAACGTTATGGAATGCCTGGTTACGAAAAAGGAACCGGCAATTATTTTGATTGGATGTTCAAAGGGCCAAAATACCTTTTAGGTAAAGGATTTGAAAAATTCAATTTGAAAGACTCATTGATACCTAGTTGGATGAACAAATTAACAGGTAGTCCAATTAAATCATTTATAAATATGGGAACTGACTGGATTAAAGGATTAATGGAAAAGTTCCCATTAGGTGGCGGCGGGGAAGCTCCTAACATTACAGGCGGTGCTTCAGCTTGGCGAGGCCAAATTTTAAAGGCTGCTATGGCTATGAAAGAAAGCATAACCAGCTCTGAATTAAATGGTATTATCGCACAAATCCAAAGAGAATCAGGTGGGAATCAAAGTATAGTTCAAAGCCCATTAGTACGAGATATTAATACTTTATCAGGAAACCCCGCACGTGGATTGCTTCAGTACATCCCGCAAACGTTCAGGTCTTATGCAGTGAAAGGTCATAATAATATTTATTCTGGTTACGACCAACTATTAGCTTTCTTCAACAACAAAACATGGCGCAGAGACTTACCTTACGGAAAACGAGGCTGGGGTCCAAGAGGTGGTAGGAAATTTGAAACAGGGGGATTCGTCAAGAATGAGGGTCTCTATAATTTGGCTGAAGGTGGATGGCCTGAATGGGTTATTCCCACTGATCCAAGCCGGAGATCAGACGCGATGAAGCTTCTTGCTTTAGCTGGTAAAGACATACAAGGCAATAAACGACCAAACCAGCTGCCTAATATAAAGGGTGGAAGTAGCAACGATTACTCTGCCATTATCAATAAGCAAGATGAACAAATCAACCTAATGACACAACAAATCAAGCTATTAACACAGCTTGTCTTAAAGGATAACAATATCTATATTGGTTCCAAACAAATATTTGATGCAAACAAGAAAGAAAATGATAAGCAAGTTCGCGTTAGGAATATTTTCAAGGGGGTAGCAACCATATGACTTCAGTCATCTTCTGCGGAATTGACCTAGAAAAAGAAATAGGTTTAATAATTAATGAAATCAAGAGACCTGTTACCCCTGAAATCACCGAGACAACTCAAGACGTTCCTGGTATGGTTGGCAGCTTGTTTTTAGGCAATAACTACGGGCAGAGAGTTTTCGATATTGAAATAACCATCAAAGCTCAATCTGAATCGGAAAGAGTACAAAAAATTCATCGATTGGCCGAATTGGCAATGACGTTTGGTGATGGTGAATTCCCTATGAACTTCGGTGACGAATCAGATATAACTTTTTATGGGCATTTTACAAACGTAACCATCCCGGAACGGATTGAACGTACGCATTGGGCACAATGTACTTTAACTTTTGCTTGTAGTGATCCAAAGGGTTACGGGGAATATGAAAATCATGATATGCTTTCAAATCCAACAACAATTTCTCCGAATGGGACAGCAGAGTGCTATCCCATTTTTACTTGTTTGCCTAAAAAGGACGTTACTAAAATAGCCATTACTGATGAGGAAGGAAACTATGTGTATTTAGGGGCAGAGGTGGATCCTGACACAGGAGATTCACCAATAAACAAGGAACCACTTGTACTTCATGACCCTTGTAATACTTTGGCTACCTGGACTGAAATAACGAAAAGCAACTTAACCTTTGCCCTTGAAAATGGTATTCCGAGTGGTCAAATGAGGAGCACAGCGAATGCAATCAAGGTGGCCGTTGACGCTAATGGAGTTTCAAACTTTGGACCATCCACAAACGATTATAAATGGCATGGACCTGTACGACAACAATGGCTGCCAAATGCATACGGAGATTTTAGGTTACTCGTTAGAATGCACAATTATCAATATTATCCTCGCGCACGTGGAAAATGCGAGGTGTATCTATTGGATGAAAATGGGGCCAGAATGGGAAAAATCATGCTGAAAGACGTTGGCAATAGTGAAGAGGTCGAAGTCCATTTCCGGTTAGGAACGGCTAGTAATTTCAAAGACATTTATGCAGGCAAAGGGAAAGTGACCAAAGGGAAGAAAAGAACCAAAACTATAAAATTGGGTGCAGGAACAAAGAAAGTAACATCAAAAGGAAAAACAAAAACAGTTCAGCAATGGAAAACAGTGAAGCTTGACGAAGATTCATCAACAAGTACATTTACCGATTTCTATGGATATTTAAGACTACAGAAAATCGGAAACAAGTATCAAGTTTATATTCTAAAGCTTGATTCCGACTCTAATCCTCTATGGAATAAGCCAATCATTGTAAATTGGACGGATACAAAAAATCAATTTTCAAATAAGAAACTAGCTGGAATTGCTTTTTATACTGCAAAGATGGATATTACAGAGGATGCGGCAAATCCACCAAAAGCCTACAAGCGTAACAATATGGCCCTAACTGACGTGAAAGTTTGGAACATAATTGATGGCGGTAATAATTCTACAGAAGCACCGACCGTCATCGCCCATAAAGGTGATGAAATCAAGATTAATGCAGAAGATCGTACAGTTTACAAAAATGGTGCACCGTTTATGGAGAAATTTTATATCGGTTCTGATTTCCCGATTATGCAAGGTGGAATTCAAAAAGCATTTGCTTTTGAACCGGACCTTGACGAAGCAGATTGGTACTATGAGTATAGGCCGACCAAGAATTAGGAGGTGATAGCTTGTATACGATTTTAGATCCTGATTTAAATGTGTGTGGGGTCCTTGATTTAAACGGGAAAGGCTGCAAGTTTTATGATGATTTACGATCCGTGAAAATTGCTGATGACCAGGGGAAAATATGGTCAGATACCTTGCAAATCAGTGTCCCATACGGATATAGGGAAACGGAATTCATGACACAAGGCTATCACCTTCTAAAACAGGGCGATGATGGCTTTTTTTATTGCTATCGAATTATTGAATGGGAAGATGATGTAATTGGCCCAACTCACGTAAAGGCTGTTTATGCCATCAATCTGGTGGCCTGGAAACTTGTGCATAAGATTGTTCCGGCAAAGAAATTCAGTGCTGCAAGTAGCCAAACTGCATTTGAATATACTTTGCAAGGTACTGGAGTAGACATTGGTAATATGGACTTTTTTGGTGGAACGAAATCCCTTGAATTCTCTGCGGGCAATAATGCCCAATATTGGCTGGATCAGCTTACTAGCCAGTTAAGTGTTGAGATTCGTGGTTATGTCCAAGTGTATAACGGGAAAATTGTCCGGATTTTAATGGACATTGTGGAGGAGTTAGGGGAATCAACGGGAAATCGTCTGGAATATAGTCATGATCTGGTAGGGTTGAAACGTACAGGCAGTGACAATGAAATGTATACTAAATTATTTGTTTACGGCGGTACTAATAGCAAGAATGAACTCGTTACTATTGCAAGTGTCAATAATGGTCGTGAGTACATTGTGGATGAAGATGCTAATGACGTATTTAACAATGGCGGACCTTATTTGGAAGGATACATTGTTAATTATCAAATTCTCAATCCAAGTGGTTTAATGGACTGGGCAGAAGAACAAATGAAGAAATGGAATCACCCTAAATACAATTACGCTGTTGATGTTGCTCACCTCAGGGGAAAACCGAATTTGGGTGACCATATCCAAGTAGTGGATTTCTCTATGCAACCAGAACTGACGATTTCAGCCAGGACCATTCAATTAGATGAATCCGAGGCTAATCCACCAAACAATAAAGTCATCTTGGGAGAATTCATTGAAATTCTGGCTGTCACTCCACAGGTTATATGGGAATTACGAGCAAAAGCTTCGCAGGCAGAACAAGCTGCAGAGCAGGCTAAATCTTATAAGATTGAATATTTCACCCCAGATGGGACGGACTTTGCAGATGATAGTGAAAAACGAATTATTATCCGTGTTTACTATGGAATTGAGGAAATCACATCAAAAATCACAAAAGAAAAATTTATATGGGTAAAAATCAATTCTGATGGAAGTCACGACACCGTTTGGGAAAATGCACATAAAGGGATAGGGAATGTTCTTACTGTTGGGGCTGAGGTAGTTGGCAGCACTATCCGTTGTCAGGTCGACGATGGATTAAGTGATCCAATCCTTTTTGCTTCAGAAGAAGACGCAGCCTATTTCTGTACATTGCAAATGAATGCTCCATCTGGCTGGGACGATTTCACCAAAACCGTTGCTCAGTATGCACAGGTTGATAATGATCGTGGAGATATCTATTGGTCCCAGACATACACAGGTTCAAAAAATGGCACGGCTATTTCAAGTTATGTCGTAACCCGTACCGATTTAACCGGAGCAATCAAAGACCGAATGTGGGCAATCAATGGGGGGCATGGCTCTCACTTTGGAATTGAATATATAAATGGTCAGATGTGGATATGGTCTTATTATCGGGACAACAATAATAAATGGCATATTGTGAAATATAAATATCAGGCTAACAAAGTATTGAAATGGGGAGACAGCAGCATTGTCGATTTATTGAGTGTGCCTAGCGATTATAGAACAAACTTGGACGTGCGTAATGGGTACGTTCTTTTTGTCGCGGGAAAAGCCGATCCAATATTTTATGTTTGTAAAAAAAGTGATGTCCTAAATCATCAGTTCAAACCTATTTATACAGCCAAAGGCAGTGATATTAACTATTTTGGAACGGAGCAAACCTACCAATCAGCCTGTTTAGATTATCCTTATGTTTATTTTACAAGTGGGGGTTCAACAGGTGTTGACCAACGTTGTTTATATTGCTTTGACATTCGCTCAAAATCGCTGGTTTATCGAATCGTATACACGTTGGATAAAGGAACCATCAAGGAAATTAATGATCATAACGAACCAGAAACCATCAGCTATTACTATGATTCAAACAGCAAAAAGTGGCTTATTCAGGGATTTGCTTTTGGAAATGAAGATATTGAGTTAAACCAACGAACAAATCAACTATTTCGTATCAATGAGCATACGAGAGGTGAACCATCATGACAATTATGGGCAGTGTAGATATACCATTTACGAATTCGACAAAGGTTGCTAATGACGCAGTTGAGACTGCTGAGAATTCTAAAATTATAGCAAACGAAGCTAAAGCAGCAGCAACCACTGCACTGACATCAGCCAATGGTAAAAATACAAATTACTATGATGCGACGGAACCAGTAAACCCGAAAGGTGGTGATTTATGGTTTAAACCTAATGACGATGGTTCAGTTACGCCTTTACAATTTAACGGCACGACGTGGTTAAGTGTTACTGATGCAATTGCACAAGCAGCAAAGGATATAGTCGATAGTTGGACGGCACCAGATGGGACTAGCATGAATGGACAGAAAATTGATGGAGCCTCCATTAGTGAAGAAAAGATGAAATGGTCAACACATTTAATTTTCTAATTTGGGGAGGAAATGAGTATGTTAAAAAAATATATTAAAAATATAGTTGCTGGTGTTATCCTTAATGAATTTAAAGGTATCAGAGAAGACATGCATAGAGAATTTGCTAGTATTCAACATGATGTAACTTATCGAATGACTCAATTGAGAGAACTAGGTTCAGGAATCGGCGAAAGAAGAATTCAAACATCAGATTTGAATCTGGCATCGCATATGATTGATGGTTACACTGTTACGGATAACACTCCGTCAGCTGGTTTTGTAGCATGGGCGGATATAAATATTGTGTACAAAGGCGTCACTTATACCTTGGCAAATGGGAATACAAATAAGAAATACTTATGGTGGAAGTTCTCAGCATCTCCTAATACTGTGTTACAGGTGTCCGATACAAAACCAGTTTTAACGAATGATGATGTCCTAGTTGGTATCAATGAAGGTGGTAAATTTACAAGCACAATGACTGCCGGTAAGTTAACACCTGGTGGCGCTTTAATGGATGGGTCTGTCGGATCAAATGAATTAGGCTCAGGTGCGGTTATAACTTCTAAGATCGCAAATGGAGCAATTGGATCTACTCAAATGGGAGACGGAGCAATAACCGAGGTCAAATTAGGAGCCGGCGCGGTTACTCAAACAAAGATCGGTTCGGGTGCTGTAGGTAGTGCGCAAATCGGATCAGGGGCTGTCGTATCAGGTAAGATCGGTGCGAATGCAGTTGGAACAACTGAGATTGCAACCAATGCAGTTACTACCACTCAAATAGCTCCTAATGCAGTAACAGGGACTGAGATAGCTACAGGTGGAGTCACAGCAGGTAAGATTGCGGCGAATGCAGTAAACGATACGGCTATCGCTTCTGGAGCTGTAACCTCTGGTAAGATTGGAACTGGTGCGGTTGGAAGTACAGCTTTAGCATCAGGTGCAGTAACGTCAGGTAAGATTGCTAGTGGAGTTGTTGGATCAACCGAATTGGCAAACGGGGCTGTAACATCAGGTAAACTCGGAGCTGGTGCAGTTGGTTCTGGTAATATTGCCAATGGAGCAGTCGGAGGAGCACAACTAGGGGCAGGATCTATCGGTGAGGACAAGTTGAACTTGGCTACTCATTTTCTCTTCTAAAAAAGGAGTGATACATCATGAACGTACTTGACAATAGCCCGTCTACTGGTTACATATCGTGGACGGGTGTCAACATTAGTTATAAAGGTAAATCGTATAAAATAGCCGATGCGAATACTAATTTAGCTTACGTCTACTGGAAATTCAGCGATCCTCTTAGTTTTTACGGTTCGAATATATTTCCAACACTCGGTGCTGATGATTTACTTGTATTTGTTAATAAAAGTGGTACCCATTTAGTAGTCCCTAATACAACAATTTTAGATGGGTCTTTATTTGTACCAGGTAGTATACTCGCTAATGCATTAGCTGTAAACTCAGTAACCTCCGATAAAATATTAGCAGGCGCCATTTCAGCAGCAAAACTTGCAGTTGGAGCCGTCGGAGCTGACAAAATAGCCGCTGGTGCTGTTATTGCAGATAAGATAGCAGCAGGAGCCGTAGATGTTGGTAAACTGTCAGTAAAAGAATTATCAGCTATATCGTCAGACCTAGGTAATATCAAGGCTGGGGATATTCAAGGTGTTAATATCTCTGGTTCTACCCTAAAAGTAGCAAATGCTCCTATATGGGGTGATGGTACCACTTTTGTACAAATGAAGAATGGAGAAATATTCGTAACCGATAAAAATCCTGATATTGTATCACGAGCGAATGCTGACGATCTTCATATTACTGATGGGGCTATATGGATGGTCGGTTATGACGCTAATGATATTGGAAAATATGAATTAGATCTTGCACCAAAGTATATTCTGTTAACTGAGCTCAATAAAGATGGTAGCATCAGTCGTCAAACTAATATTAGGGCAGAGTTCTTTGAAAATCCTAAAATAACTACTAATGATTTAAACGTAAATGGTACTTCAAGACTTAATGGAATGGTAAATGTGGGCGGTTCTCTTATTGTTGACGGTCCAATACAGATGTTGAATAGTTATAGTAATGTCGACTTGAATAATAACCAACTTATTAATGTAGATCGACTAACTTTTGCTGATCCTGGTGGTAATGAGGGTATAGAATGGTTAGGCGGAAACGGTTGGAAGATATTTGAGTCTCCTGACGATGCTTCTAATGCTAAAGGAGCCTTGCAATTCTTCACAGGTAGTACGAGAAGATTTACAGTAGGTACCACAGGTAATATATATTTAACAGGTACCCGATGCATTATTCAAGGGACTGGTGGTAGTTTTGAAGCCGAAGGAAAACTGGTGTTACAGAATACAACAGCGGGAACAATATTAACCTTAGGTTCTGATGCCGCAGCTTCTCCCAATTATGTTCAATCAATAGACGTTTACAATCGTACTTATTCTCCTGCAGCCAATATGTATGTAACGTCGTCTGGGGTAATTGGTCGGACAACATCGGCTACTAAATATAAGTTAGAAATTGATGATTCGAAAGTGGACCCGTACAAGATATTAGACCTTAATCCTAAAACATGGTATGACAAAGCAGCTACGGAAGCATATGCCGATGCACTTACAAGGGAGCATGCTGGTGAGGTTGTTGATTGGACAGAACTTGATATTCCCCAATTAGAACGAGTTTCAGGCTTAATCGCTGAAGATGTTATAGCGGCAGGACTTCCGGAATATGCGACATACGAATTTAATGAAGATGGAACTCGCGAAGTAGAGGGGCTAATGTATGACCGCCTTTGGACTTTGCTTATTCCTGTTGTACGTGATCAGAAAAAGGAAATCACTTTACTAAAAGAACAAGTCAAGTTTCAAGATGAGAAGATATCCAACCTAGAATCACGACTAGCAGCTTTAGAAGCAAAAATAAATATATAGAGAGAATTTATTAAAGGGGGTCATGGACATTGGAGGAGATGGACATGCCACAAAGATTAGAAAATCACGAACAAAGGATCACTCAATTAGAATCTAATTACGGTATTGTCACTGAAAAAATTTCTAATATGGAGAAAATGCAGTTATCTACTCAAAACGTGGTACTTAAGGAATTTAGTTCAACTAAAGATATGCTTACAGAACAGAATAAACTTAATGCGACTTTACTTGAACAAATGTATGGCATTAAAACTGCGAAACTTACATCTAGAGCAGATGTGCTTAAAGCTGCCTTTGGAGCAGGCGGGATTGTTGGTGTAGTTTTAGGGACAGCATGGGGAGCAATTACTTATTTTATTTAGGAGGAAATCACTCATGGATAAAACAAAACAATATGTAGCAATGATAGGCGGTGCACTTGGTGCACTGCTTTTATTTTTTCAATCGCTAGGTTATCAGGTTGAATGGTTCAATGAGAACACAATCAACTCATTTATTAACTTCCTTACTGCTGCAGTGCCTCTTGGATTTGCGTTATATGGAGTATATAAGAATCAATATTTAGTGACTAAAAAAGCTCAAAAACAAGAAGAAGTCTTAAAAAAGAATGGATTAAAGTAAGCTGCCCATCGGGTGGCTTTTTATTATGAATTTAAATTAAAAGGAGACGATGGAAAATGACAGTAGCATTGCAAACGTTATTGGATCGTTCAGTGAAAAACATGGGTTCTGGTATGAATTCAGTGGTTAAAGCCTCAGCTTTAGAAATGATTAAGCGTGCCTATAAAGAAGGGATTTACGCACAAATCTGTGCAGGTTTTCGTTCAATGGAAGAACAGGCGGCTCTATACGGTCAAGGTCGTTTTTATAGCTACAAAGGTAAAAATTATAGCAGTCTGTCCAAGCCAAAAGTGACAAAGGCATTGCCAGGGCAATCTTTCCATAACTATGGTGTAGCAATTGACTATTTCCTTGTAAGTGATGACGGTAAAACTGCCTTGTGGACAATTAATGCTAAATGGAGACGGGTAGCTACTATTGGTAAAGAATTAGGATTTAAGTGGGGTGGAGATTGGTCAGGCTTTAAAGATTATCCTCACTTGGAAATGACGGGAGGGCTATCCTATTCACAGATGATGGCTGGTAAAAAACCAAGCCTTTCTTTGAAATTTAAGAATGACAATGAAACCATTGTTACAGTTCCTCCAAAGTCTGAGGTTGCCTCAGAGATTACTAAAGAGCCATCCAAGAACAAAGGGGACGAAACAATCAGGTCCATTCAAAAAACACTAAACAGCCGTTATGATGCTAATCTTGTTGTGGACGGAATTAATGGCCCTAAAACTCAATCTGCACTAATCAAAGCATTACAAACTGAGCTTAATAAGCAGTTTAATAAAAAACTAGTTGTGGACGGTAAATGGGGAGCTAAGACAAAGGCTGCCATTGTCACTGTCCAAAAAGGTGCAAAAGGCAATCTTACTTGGATCCTGCAGGCAACGCTTTATTTGGAAGGATATAGCCCTGGATCACTTGATTCTATATTCGGAAAAGGTACTGAAACAGCATTATTAAAATTCCAGAAAGCTAAAAAGATTACAGCAGATAAGAAGGCAGGCAAAGCTACTTTCACTGAATTGTTTGCTTCATAAGCATAAAAAAAAGTATTATGGATATAATCTGATATGTAACCCTCGTATTCCAGCTATGTCCTTCTTCTTAATCGGAGAAGGTATTTTTTTTACCTTCAATAAGAACACTAGTTCGTATATAATGATTTAAAAGGAGGTTTTCTGATGGGTACAATTCGTGATAGAGGGCTCGTTAAATGGCAAGCAGCATTAATTATGCCAGAACATAAAGCTGTAAATAAAAAAATAGGCGAGGTTGATTATTTCTTAAATAAAAAACCTATCCTTGATGAATACCTGGTTGAAGAGTTTGAAAACAATATTCACTATGCGATGGAATTCCATTTAACTATAAGATTTACATTACATAACGAGGGTAATCCACAAGAACTGCGAGGGTATTGTGTATACATACATCCCTTCACGAAAGAGTTACGTATTCAGAAGAAAGATAGTTCCTTTGTGAAAATTCGGTTTGACGAGGTTATTAGTGTAATAGTTGAGGATTAAAAAACCCTTCTATTTTGAGAATTTATTCATTGTTTATAAACGTATTTTTAAACAATGAATAATATAATGATAACAATTACTGGGAGGAGCGAGATGGGAAGCCATTTTAAAGAGGTCTTTGGTTCTGTGTTATCTACAATAGGGACCATTGAGTCGGCTATTGGAAGTACTCCATTTAAAAATTTGAGCAAAACACTAAGCTTTAATCTAAGGCTTCAAGGAAACGTCTTGCAAGCCACAGGAAATGGATTATCAGCTGATGGACAAGGAAATATTCTTTCGTTAGAATATATTGGTGATGTGATACAGGCCGTTGGTAATTCCACTGTAATTGAAGGTTTACTAATAAAATTTAAAGATCAGATTGATGAAAAGCTAATTATTACAGGCAATTGGTTGCAGGCATTAGGGAGTTTTGTAGGATTAACCGATGAATTTGAGGATAATACACCTTCTGGACGTTCGTATAATATTATTGGTGGATTTTTGCAAGGTATTGGAAACTCATTACAGGCTTTGGGCGGAACTTATCAGTTATCTAACGAAAATGATTCTGAAGCCCAATTTCTTGGTGTACTTGGCAGTTGGATTCAAGCTGTAGGTTCAGTGCTTTCATTAATTGGACAGATTAAGGAAGAAACACAAGAAATTCAGTTAGGCATAGATGAATAAATTAGACCACCCTCCACTGAGAGGTCTTTAGGTATAGTGATTATTCATTAGACAATCGAAAGTGATAATTATGTCCAATTGTGAACCATACGATAAAGTAAATTCTCAATGCCATTCTATTCCCTTCTCTAATAAGAGGGGGGATTTTTCATGTTTTGAAAGAACACCTGTTCATGTATAATGATGAAAAAGGAGGCTCTATGTATGGTTATAAAAAGATCGGGGGATGTTCAAATTGCAGCCCGCCATGGTATTACCGGAGCTGGCAGCATTGTGGAAAGAAGATGCAGATTATTATCGACAATCTAAGATGGTAATGGATGAATACCAAGTTGAAGAGTTTGAAAACAACATTCATTATGCAATGGAATATCATTTACCGATAAGATTTAGATTACATAAAGAGGGAAATTCACAAGAATTGCATGGTTATTGTGTGTACATTCATCCATTCACGAAAGAGTTACGTATTCAGAAGAAAGATAGCTCCTTTGAGAAGATACAATTCAATGAAATCATTGGTGTGATTGTAGAGGATTAAAAAAAGCCCTTCTCTTATGAGAAGGATTTTAATTTTTTATGCTGTATCTGATGTACCAATATTTACTACATTCCCGATTGTGCGTGCGTCAACCCACTTCCGATTCAGAGAGAGAAATTCATTATATAATGAAGGATAAGTTAATTTTAAATCTCCAATCGGCTCTTCTAGTTTCATATTTTTTACATTGCTCCAAGAAGTTTTATGAGTTCTTACATAGCTTGTCCTATCTAAACCTAAATTAAATATTTGTTCTGATTCAAGCATCTTGTCAAAGTCCGGATCAGGTGTAACGTTGTTCATTGTGGAGATTGGTAGAACCTCATAATCAATTTTAAAAGGGGAGTCATATGTATTTTCAAATCCAATTACAAGGACTGGACGGCTTTTAACCTCCATCCTTCCAGTCCTTGCATTAAAATATTTTTCCAGGCATTTGCAAATTTTACCTAAATTATCTCTTGGATCGACCAACCTTAATGCACCTCACACTCATTCGAATAATCAACACCAAGTGTGGTGCTGTCTTTGACTATATCCTCTTTTTTAATAATTCGATTGCCACGATCATATTCTCCAAGTCTATGTCTAGAAATCTTATAAGCTTCTTCATCATGGCTCATATTGCTTAATACTTCTGCTGGGTATACTCCATACTCAAATATGGTTTCCCTAATTGAATATTCTTCTTCCAGTGAAAGCTCAACTTCTTCCGGCAAATGAGCAAAAGAAGACCTAACCTTTCTATTGACCGGTCCATGTCTCCAACCTTCAAAATCATCGTTGAAAAGCCATGTTCCGAAATTCTCAAAGTGTTTCTTTTGAGAATAATATAGTAATTTGTGCATTTTCATTTCTGTTAAATCATCCATTTGGAGAATTTTTGTATATAAGCTTTTAATTGAGGCTGCGATATCTAAAATATCTTTAACCAACAAAAGCACCTCCGTTCTATTTATCATCATCATATTACTAATATTTGCCACATGCAACATATTTAAACTAAATTCTTAATCATTTCCTCTTTTATTAACTTATAACGCTAAAGTCATCACTAGAACTTTTTTCGTCCTTATAAGTGAAACTCCCTCCATAATTAAAAGCCCTTCTCCAAATTGAGAGGGGCTTATTGTTGTTTACAAAGCTAATTCAAAATGTAGATCTAACCTTCTTAACTAACTCCGTAATATCAATATCCTCGTTATAAATTACCTCATCTATTCTGAAATCATCACTGGCAGCAAACTTTATTTTAATCTGCTGAATCCATTCGTAGGCCGTAATAGCTGCCGTCCAGTCAGGATCCTTTTTAAAATCTGAATTACTAACAGGGAAGCTTCCACTTTGTAAGAACTTTGTTCCTTTTGAATGTAAGTAAACTTTGATATTTATGTTCATTCTTACTACCTCAAAGAAGGATCATACCAACGTTCACCAATGATCATATTCTCACCTTTTTTTGTATAAGTGAATTTTGCTACGTTTTTACCCTCTAAATGATAAGGTACTTCCCAGAACACAACTAATTCACTAATGTCGCCTTCTTTAGCGAGATTAGCTGCTAAATCATCACTATACATTTCAAGTAAAGTTTTAGTCCTCTTTGCATTGTTCTTAGCATCCCATTTCAGATGTGGTAAAACTATATAACTCCCGTCATTAAGTCCTAAGTTCTCATTAACGTCTAATTCTTTAACCTTGGTAAAGTTATAATTTATAATCCCTTTTGCCTTTTCTTCAATTTCTTCTTCCCGAGTTAATTCCACATTCTTCTCATTTACCTCTGAAGTTTCTACTGTTGTTTCTTGAGTATCATTTGAAGATAATAATCCAATTTCAATTTTAGTGTCTAATACTTCTTCCTCATTAAACATTAAGGTAACAGTAGCGTCACTTTCAACCCCGCCTTCTCCATCAAACTCATATTCAATAAAAGTTCCATCATCATTAGAGCTTTTTTCTTTACCGCCAACTATTTTTTTGACCTCATCAAGAGTCATTCCACTTTCGATTTTGTTATATTCCACCTTATTAATTGTTGCCGTTTCTTCGCTCCCACAGGCTGTGAGGAGCATTGCTGCAAATCCAACACAAAGTACCTTTTTCATTCTTCATCCTCCTCATACAAATCATCGACCTTTACACCTAATAATTTAGCCAACTTAAATAAATCTGGTGCTTTAGGATATGCCTTTCCAGTGCACCAATTGGATAGGGTATTATCTGAGATGTCACCCATGTAACTTCTTATATATCTCCGGTTGTAGGGAGATTTCTTTATTACATCGCCAATCCTACTTTTAATCATTTTTATCACCTAATGTATATCATTCTACAACAGTCATTATGAATCCTTTACAAATAAAAGTAATGGAAATTTACAAATAATATTTGTGAGACAAGCATTATTGGGCGGAGGTCGGAATATTCTAAAGTATATTCTTCCACAGACAGAGAAACGGAACATTAAAAACGATGGTTCAAGATGCACCAGAGCTTAATTTCATCAACTTCACATTAATTCCAAACAACTACAACTATTTACTCCGTAAATAATAAGGATGGTGACGAAATGATTCTAGAAATCGCAAGCACTTTGGCGTTCGGTGGTCTGGCTGGTTATTCTTACGTAAAATCAAACGGCAACAAACCTGTAAAAAGTGACTCAGATAAGATTTTAAAAATATTCAATAATGCTGGATTAAACAAAGGTGGCGAAACAATCCGGATCATCAGAAAAGAAGAAATTGATAACGGCATGATGTATGTATTCCAAATTCCATTAGGTTTAGGGTCAGAGGATATTTTTAGAAAAAAAAGCATAATCGAGGATGGATTGAACACTAGGAGTCGAGACTCGGAAATTCACTTCAAGGATATTAAAAAACTTAGAGATTTGAAATGGGATACAACGATTATTAAGCAGATGAAAAAGATATTCACTAAAACCAAAATGATAAATAAAGAGATCGAAATCAAATATGACGGTATGTTAAAGGTAAAGGTGTTTGAAGGCCCAATGGATGAAAAGATTCCCTGGAATAAAGAAATGTTGGAGCCTGGGACTTGGAAAGTACTTATAGGAAAGAAACGTACCGATTTAATTTATCACGACTTCGATAAAACAAAGCATTTAATTATAGCTGGCGTTCCTGGGTCTGGGAAAAGTGTAGTCATGAAATTGATCATAACCAGCTTGATATTGTCACAACCTAATAACGTTACATTTTCATTGATTGATTTAAAAGGTGGGCCGGCTTTCGCCAGGTTCAAAGATTGCAAGCAAGTTGAAAACTTTGCAATCGATAATGAAGGAGCTATGGAGGTATTAAAGAAGGTTGAAGAAGATATGGAAAGAGTTTACCGGGATGTATTAGTCGCTAAAGGTTACGAAGATATAACCGAAGCAGGGATAAAAGAAAGGCACTTTCTGGTTATAGACGAGGCAGCGGACCTGGCCGGTGATGGAAAGGCCGTGGAGATATTAACAAATATCGTTCGCAAAGGCAGGGGGTCCGGTCATTACGTGGTTTATGCAACGCAATATCCAACGGTCCAAACGGTTGCTAGTCAGATAAAAAGAAACATACCGGCTCGCTTAACTTACGTCTTGGACAGTACCATTGCTTCGAATGCGGTTCTAGATACCAATGGAGCTGAAGATTTGCCGGACGACATACCTGGAAGAGGGATTTACAAAGTAGCTAAAATGAATCATTTCCAAACGATTTTGATTAAAAACACTGAAATAGATAAACAGATTGCGCCTTATATAAATATCAGACCAAGGAAGGAAGAGGAATATGCAAAAACGGATATTGAAGGAACAAAGAACGGAAAGCATTCTTTGGAGTTTAAAACGCTTTGATTATTTAACGCAAGCTCAAATTCAAGTCATTCACGACTTGAAAGGTGAAAGAAACGCAAATCGAATACTGAATGGAATGTCCGCCTATATATGTTCTTTTCGAAATGGGTTGGAAAAAGTTTATTACTTGAATAAAAATGGCCGGGAATATATGGATCATAATATAATCCGTAAGAAAACAGCAAATGCAGATCACTTTATAACACGTAATCAATTATGGATATATCTTAGACGTCCGAAGGAATGGCAAAATGAAGTTCAAATAAAGGCAGGGGATATTTCCATTGTGTGCGATGCTAAAACGTCACAGAATGGAATTCCTGTATTTATCGAAGTCGACATATCACAACCAATGCAAGTTAATAAGGCAAAGATACAAAAATACAAAAAGCTTCAACAGATATCTAAGGATCCCTTTTATGTAGTATGGGTGACGAAATTCCCGGGTCGAAAGAAAAAATTAATGGAATTATCAGCTGGGTTGAAAGGTCATGTCTATACTGTGGAGGAAATCATATGACATTCCTATTCGGAACATTATTCAGAATCAGTGTAATTGCACCGGTTACTTTGCTATCTGTCATTTTCCTTTTCAGCATTATGATCATTTTCAAACCCACCCGTTGGTATTGTGTAGGCACATTGTTTGCTTTCTTATTCGTATAAAGGGGGAGTTATTATGAAGAAGTTTGAAGCAATCAAATATAGTGATTATAATGCTGGCCAGAGATTCAAAGAACGTAAGACAATGAAAGATATAGGCAGCGTGTTAAAGAAGGCAAGTGCAGCCACTGTTGGTGCCATAATGTTAGCAAAATCCCCTTTAGCTTTGGCTGCCGTAGAAGCACCACAAGGTTTATCGGTCCCAGCATCAGCGGTAAGTGGAGCAGTTAAACAACAAGTCATTCACGCATTTGATCCACTGGTTGATTTGATGATGTCCCTTAGTTTACCTATAGCATCCGTAATAATCACAGGGGCCTCGTTAATGATCTTAATGGGATTCAAAGAAAGAGGTTATCCAATGATGTTTAGTGCTTCAATTGGCTATTGTTTAGTGCAATTAACACCTATGTTCATAAAAATCTTGGCTGGTGTTGGTGGAGCTATTTAGGCCATGAATTCAGCATCAAAATATAAATCGTTCATAAGCTTGTTCACAATCCCGTTGAAATAAGCAAATTGTCCTTTATGCATCTTTACTCCACTCTTAACCTTCATGGCAAATTCCTTGAACGCTTTGGTGCCGATTGCTATTTCTTGTTCTCTTGTGAATGCCCTTTTGTTAGCAGAATAATCAACCACTCTATTACACTGCTTAATAACCTTCCAGAATTCCTGTATAGTTTCAGCTTTTTCGTAGAATGAACCTACTAGATTACTAAATACACCTGGAACCCAATGTGCTACAAAATTGGCTTTTTTTAAGGAGTTATCTAGAGAACTATCCACATTAGAGAATTGAGCAACAGCTTTACGTTTATTGTTTTTAATATTTTGTTTTAAGAAAGAAGTAGTTGTTTTAATGGCCGGACACTTCTTGGACCTTTTCACAGGGGGCTTGCCGGTCATTTCATCTTTCATAGGTTGAATAATGATGGCATTAGCTGTTTGCATCATATCTTTTTTTCTCTTCATAGGTACCTGGCGGATCATGCCGAGGTCTTCAAGTTTTTTCATTAAACGTTGGACGGTTTTATAAGAAATTTCAAGCTTTGCTGCAATGGTGTTTTTACACATATAGCTCACACCTATTTGCTTGCAGCTGTGACGTTTCAATAGCTCCAGTAAAACAATGAGTCGTGATTGAACATCAGAACGCTTAACATCCACACGAATAACGTCTTTGTATACTCGTATCGTTTTATTTAATTCTTCAATATCTGTGAACGATGATAAATTGTTATATGCTTCTTCATTAGCTATTACATCAATACGTTTCTTCATACTAAAACTGCTCCCTTTTAAATAAGAAAAGCAACGGTTCGCTCGAATCAAGACAAACCATTGCTAAGCTTCTGCATCTGTAATAAAATGCAAATGAAGGGTACAGCAGGAGTTTGCCTAGTCTAGTTAGGCGAATGGTTCAGAGAGTGTTACCAGCACTTTCTGAACACGTTGTGCTCTTCTTTTTTTTGGTTTGCATTTTTTTAGTATTCAGGACGGGCTATCTGCGGGGCAGGAAAGACGGAGGTCTTATTTCCAGCGATTGAGGCAGCGTTGCATGCCGGGAAACGGATTTGTTTGGCAACACCGCGGACCGATGTCGTTCTCGAACTTTCCCCAAGGTTAAAAAAAGCATTTCCTGCCATTGACGTCACGACCCTCTATGCCGGCAGTGCAGATAGACATGGCTTTTCGCCGCTGACCGTTGCCACGACACATCAGCTTTTCCGTTTTATTGAAGCTTTCGATGTCATCATCGTTGATGAAGTCGACGCGTTTCCCTACTCCATTGACGATTCTCTGCATTATGCGGTTAATAAATCGAAAAAGGATTCTGCGGCAACCATCTACTTGACCGCCACACCCTCGAAACGAATGAAGCGATTATACCGAAGCGGTAAATTGAAAGCCGTCATAATCCCGGCCCGTTATCATCGTCAGCCAATTCCTGTCCCTGGAATGAAGTGGAGCGGCAATTGGCAAAAACTATTCCTTCAACAAAAGATTCCCCCCGCAATCACCGGATGGGTAAGTGAACGCCTTAAGCAGCATATCCCCTTCCTATTGTTTTTTCCAAGCATTCAAGTGATGGAGCAGGCCATTCCGCTGTTCCAAAGACTGTCACCAAAATTATCGATTGTCCACTCCCGGCACCCTGATCGAAAGGAAAGGGTAATGGCACTAAGGAATGGAATGATTCCAGGATTACTGACAACGACCATCCTGGAACGCGGCGTGACAATTGATCGGTTGGAAGTAGCCGTGATCGGTGCTGAACATGAAGTGTTTTCTGAAAGTGCTCTCGTCCAGATTGCCGGCAGGGTAGGGAGGAGCTTTGCTAACCCTGCCGGGACGATCACCTTTTTTCATTACGGTAAAAGTAAAGCGATGGTCGAGGCGGTTCACCATATACAAATGATGAATAAAGATGCCATGAAAAGGGGGCTGCTCGATGAATAGATGTCTTGTTTGTGATGAGGGAATGAAGCAGGCATTCACATGGAGGAGCTTGCTTAAGCGGGCCGAGGCAGGGGCAATCTGCGAAGGATGTGAGGGGAAACTTAATAGGATCACCGGAGACACATGTACAATGTGCTCAAGGGAGTTGGACAGGGAATATAGGACCGGTGACCTTTGTCTGGATTGTTCAAGATGGGAAAGGGATGTGGAATGGGGAGGCTATTTGTCGAAGAACATATCGCTATTTCATTATAATGAATGCTTAAAAGATATTATTGCTAAATATAAGTACCGGGGGGATTATGCATTAGCTGAGGTTTTCGCCCCTTTTTTGAAAGAAAGGTTAAAGGAAATGGAATTTGACCTGGTAACGGCCATCCCGCTTAGTCATGAACGGCTTAAGGAACGGGGATTCAACCAAGGGCAGGCTTTGGCAGATCTCATTGGACTTCAAACCGTTGAGACCTTGACGAGAATCCATACGGAAAAACAATCAAAGAAATCACGGCAAGAGAGAATCTCACTACCGCAGGTTTTTCAGGTCATGCAATCTGATTTGCTGGAGCGTAAATCTATATTGATCATCGATGACATTTACACGACAGGCACAACGCTCAGGCATGCAGCGAAAGCATTGATCACGGCTGGGGCCAAAGAAGTATCATCCATCACCCTGGCTAGGTGAAACAGCTTATTTTAATGAACATCCCTAAAGTATCGCCGGGATTATTCGATATATACACTAAAGAATAATCGCTGTGATGGTGAAGGAGGGGCCTCGATGGAAGTATTCAACTGTCCAAGCTGTAATTCGTTATTCGTTATGACGAAATTCCGGGATGTATGCGATGCCTGTTATAAAGAAGAAGAAGCCCAATATGATAAAGTATATGCATATATTCGCAAGAAAATAAATAGAACGGCGTCCATGATGCAGGTGGTCAAGGACACCGGCGTTGAAGAAACGTTAATAATCAAATTTGTAAGAATTGGAAAGCTGAGGGTTTCGCAGTTTCCCAATCTGGGAATTCCATGTGAAAGGTGCGGCGCTAACATCAAGAGCGGAAGGTTATGCGGCAAATGCGGCGATTCACTGCGATCGGATTTGCAGGCATTTGAAAATGAGGAAAAGCGCCTGACTGAAATTCAAGGAAATGATAAAAAAAACACGTACTACATGAAGGATGATCAAAAAGGATAAATCATGGAAACGTAATGAGGTATTTGTTAAAATATTCGATATTGAGAACAATATTCGACAATGGGTGTCGAAGGAAAGATACAGGAAACAATTAAAGAAATCCAATCCTTGTCGATAATAAAGATAGGGAGAACAACACAGTCCAGAGCCATTTTCATGTGTTAGGAATCAGCATAATGGGATTTATAAAATCGACCGAAGGAGAGGATCTGGAATATGAAAATCAATAACGTCGGTATGACAGGTGTTAACCCTTATAAACTACAAGCCAATAAAACGGGGAATATCCAAGAATCCAAGGCCAAATCCTCGGATAAAGTTGAAATTTCTTCAGCGGCAAAAGAAATGCAGCAATCATCCCCGATTCTTGCTGCAAGGCAAGCAAAAGTGGAAGAATTGAAAATCCAAGTTGAAAAAGGAAATTATAAATTGAATGCAAAGGCAACGGCTAAGGGTCTCATCGACTTTTACCGGAAATGAATTTTCAATGAAAAAGCTTGAATGAAGTGGACGGAGCCATTTTCCGTCCTTCATTTATGAGCGGAGGAGGCAGGAAAATGTCTGCACGGAACATCATCGGATCGCTTGAAAAATTGATCAAGCTTCATAAAAGCTTCAATCAATTGGCGATAAAGAAAACGGCCATTTTGAAAGCAAATGATACCGAGGCGATTACTGCCCTGCTGATTTCGGAACAAAAGCATATTAAAGCCATCAGTCAAACGGATAAGGAAAGGGAAAGGGCAGTCGAGGAATTCATTGCAGCCAATGGAACGGTGGGACAGCCTGCCTCCATCCATACCGTGACGGAGCTGACAGGACCTGAAGAAACGGAAGTCCTTGAAATGCTAAAAGCGGAATTGATTGGTGAAGTGGCAAAGCTGAAGGAGAGGAACGGTTTAAATCAGCAATTGATCTATCAGTCCCTTCAATTCATCAATGTCTCTTTGGATATTCTGAGGCCGCGGAACCAGAATCTGAATTACGGGGATTCGGTTAGGAAAACGGCGAAAACCGGCATGGGAATGTTTGATTCCAAAGCATAAGAAGCAGAAAAAGATGGAGGTGCGAGCAAATGATTTCAACCTTTATGGGTCTTGAGACCGCCAAGCGCGGATTATCCACCTCTCAAGGAGCCTTATATACAACAGGAAATAATGTGGCCAATGCCAATACATTAGGATATTCAAGGCAGCGGGTCAACTTGGTCCAGACGTCGGGCTTTCCTACTGTCGGTTTGAACAGCCCGCGTGTTGCCGGCCAAATCGGGACAGGGGTGGCAGCTGAAACGGTTCAGCGGATCCGCGACAGTTTCCTGGATGCACAATACAGGACACAAAGTAATAAAATTGGTTATTACGGGGCCATGAGTGAATCCCTGACGAAAATGGAAGGGATCATGAACGAACCGACCGACAGCGGATTAGCCGCCACGATGGAGAAGTTCTGGAATTCGCTGCAGGGGCTGACGGCCAATACGGAAAATTCCGGGGCCCGTGAAGTCGTTGCCTCGACGGGGGTCATGGTCGCGGATACCCTGAACTACTACTACAACTCGCTAACGAGTGTTCAAACGGATATCGGCAATCAGATAAACGTCAAAGCGAACGAAATCAATACGCTCATCAGCAGTATTGATCAGCTTAACCAACAGATCAGTAAAGTGGAGCCGCATGGTTATATCCCCAATGACCTTTATGATAAACGTGATGTACTCGTGGACAATCTCTCGCAGCTTGTCAGCATTAAAGTGAATAACGTCATTCCGACGGATTACGGCAGGGCCAGCGATGTGGCTACAGGGCTATACAACATCGAATTGATGCAAGAAGACGGTTCATCTTTCGTACCGCCCATCAATCTTGTCAGTGTTAACCAAACCGGTATGGTGGGAACTTCGAAAGTTGAAGTTAGCCATGATAAAAAGACAGGTATGGTAGACGGATTGAAGTTTGGTTCGAAAACACTGACGGATTACAAATTCTCGGGAGAACTATCCGGTTTGATCAAAAGCTTCGGCTATAAGAAGGCTGATGGAACGATCGGCGGCGCTTATCCTGATATGCTGAAAAAGCTCGATAATATGACGACGGCTTTTGTGAACGAGTTCAATGCCATCCATAAACAAGGGTATGCCTTAGGTGATGACAGCACTTCAACATTGAACTTCTTTGAACTTGAACCTGGTAAGAGTGCCGCCCAAAGCATCAAGGTGAATGGTGAAATCGTTAAGGATCCCACAAAAATAGCCGCAGGCGGAAAAAGCGGAGGGGCATCCGGTGATAATGAAAATGCCAAACTCCTGGCTGACCTTAAAAAGAAGGCGTTCAGTGAGTACTCGACTAAAGACCAAAACTCTGACGAATTGACGGGAAGCTTCGATACCTATTATTCCGGTATCATCGGAAAGCTTGGCGTGGATTCCCAAAGCGCCAAAAAGAACCTTTCCAATTCTGTCGTGCTTGCTGCATCGGTCAATCAAAATAGGGAGTCCGTCAGTTCCGTATCACTTGATGAAGAAATGACGGACATGATCAAATTCCAGCAGGCATACAACGCATCTGCAAGAATGATGACGATGATGGATGAGATGCTCGATAAAATCATAAACGGAATGGGTACCGTAGGCCGATAAATAGGAGGGGATGAACATGCGGGTAACGCAATCGATGCTAACCAATAATATGTTAAGAAATTTAAGCGGCAGCTATGAAAAGATGGCCAAGCTGCAAGAACAGGTTTCCTCTCAAAAGAAATTCTCAAAACCATCAGATAACCCTGTTGCGGCCATGATGGGAATGGGGTACCGGACAAACCTCAATCAAATAGGGCAGTATCAAAGTAACATTGCCGAGGCGACCAATTGGATCGACAGCACGGATGATGCCATTACGGAAGCGGTTTCCGCCATGCAGCGGATTCGTGAGTTGACGGTTCAAGGAAGCAATGGCACGTATGAAGGGGAACAACTTAAAACGATTACTGAAGAAATTAAACAATTAAAAGAACATCTCATAACACTTGGCGACACACAGATTGGCGGGAAGTATATTTTCAACGGCCAGGATACGAATGTGCGGCCATCGTCCGTTAAAGATGCGAATGGAAATACGGTGTATGGCACAGGGGACATAAACCTTGAAGTGTTTTCTGGGATTTCCCTTAAAATCAATACGGACGGTTCGAAGACTTTTGGAGAGGCACTTGCTTCAGGCGGAAGCATCGACCATACAATCGATGCACTTGAAAATGACGGTGACGTGAGTGGCACACTGGCAGGACTTGACGCAACTATAGATACTTTCTTAAGCATGCAAGCACAGGTTGGCGCAAGGCAGAATCGGGTTGAGCTGATGACGGATCGTCTTAAGCAGCAGGAGGTTTTTGCCACTGATATTCTTTCGAAAAATGAGGATGTCGATATCGAAAAAGCGATCATGGATTTGACGACTCAAGAAAGTGTCCATAGTGCTGCATTAAGTATCGGAGCAAGAATCATGCAACCGAGTTTATTGGATTTTCTTCGTTAAGCTATTCTTAAATGGATAGCTTTTTTCTCTTAAGGAGTGTTGATGATGCAGATTCCACAAATTAGATTGCAATCCACCTCAATGAAGATTGGATTGAATCTAGAGCAGCCTGTACAGCAAATCGAACAGAAGGCAGCGGACCAATCAATCGAACAGCCGCAAGCAATCCTGGAAATCCGAACGGCCCCAGGTAAGCTGACGATCGACCAGTCACAAGCCAGGGAAGATATGGATTTGAAAAGCCTTTCCAAGCGAGTGGAGGAATTTGCCCAGCAGGGATATCAAGATTGGCTGGCGGGTATGGCAAGACGTGCCCAGCAGGGGACGGAGCTGAGGCATATTGAAAAGGGCGGTAATGCACTCGCTGAACAGGCCAGGCAAAACAGCAAAGGGCCGGAGAAGCAATTCAAACTAGGGTGGATTCCCTCTCATTTCAGCGTGAAGCTTGACTACCAGCCTGCCCAGGTGGAGATTGAAGCAACCGCTCAAAAACCAATCATTGATGCCCAAATCAATAGACCGAACCATACATACACACCAGGAAGTGTAGAAGTGGAAATTCTACAAAAAAATGCGCTGGATATAGATTTCATCAATTTATTTCCGGATGAGATAGGTGAGTGAAACAAAGATGATTCTACAAACAAAATTTCATGGCGAAATCGAATTATCGGAAGAAGAGATTTATCGATTTGATAACGGGATACCAGGGTTTTTAGAAGAAAAACAGTTTTGCTTGCTAACTTTGGATGAAACGCCCTTTTTCGTCCTGCAATCCATCGAAACAAAACAGGTAGCTTTCATTATGACGAATCCATTTGATGTATTTCGTGATTACGAAGTGAAGCTTACGGATGAAGTATTATCTTCTTTACAAATAGAAACGGAACAGGAAGTCGTTACTTTCGTTATATTAACGATTCAAGACCCTTTCAATGAAACGACGGCAAATCTCCAGGCTCCCATCATCATCAATCGCTCTAAAAAAACGGGCAAGCAATTTATCATGAGCGGCAGTGAATACGGCACAAAGCACAGGCTAATTGAACCTCTAGTAGAACAGGGGGGGAAATGATGCTCGTATTGTCGAGAAAACTAAATGAAGCGATCATGATTGGCGATGATATCGAAATAACGATCCTGTCCATCGAGGGCGAACAGATCAAGCTCGGCATCAATGCTCCCAAAAACGTCGATATCCATAGGAAGGAAATTTATCTGTCCATCCAACAGGAAAATAGCGAAGCCACGAAAACGGAACCCAATCTCCTGGAAAACATAAATGAGTATTTCAAGAAAAAATCGTAAAACCCCCTAAATATGTTTCCAAGCAGGTCGATATTACATATACAACGATGAGCAGTGAAATAGGCGGCCGACTTATTCACTGCCCATCGTAAACAACCACATGGACGTGGGAACTTAAAACTCAAGGAGGAAACAAAAATGATTATCAATCACAATATTGCTGCTCTTAACACGCATCGTCAGTTAGGTAGTGCAACAGCAGCACAATCTAAATCAATGGAGAAGTTAGCTTCAGGTATGCGTATCAACCGTGCTGGTGATGATGCAGCTGGACTTGCAATCTCTGAAAAAATGCGTGGACAAATCCGTGGACTAGATCAAGCTTCTCGTAACGCTCAAGATGGAATTTCAATGATTCAAACAGCTGAAGGTGCCCTTAACGAAACTCACGACATTCTTCAACGTATGCGTGAACTTGCTGTACAATCTTCAAATGATACGAATAATGATAATGATAGAACAGAAATACAAAAAGAGATTTCTCAATTAAAGGCTGAAGTTACCCGTATCTCAACTGATACAGAGTTTAATACTAAAAAACTTTTAAATGGTAACCTTGGTGGTAAAGTAGACCAAGACGCTACGACTTCAACTATTTTATCAGTAACAGGGGTTGCTTCTGCTAGCACTACTGGCGCTAAGGCAGATACTTATACTATTACTAGTGACGCTGCAGGTAAGTTAACAATGACAAATGGTGATGGAAGTAAAACTCAAACTATTGATAACGTAGATGGAGAACAAGAACTTAATTTCTCTGATTTTGGAATTACTATAAAAACAAATGCTGGTTACACTGCGGATGATGCTGTTGGTGATGTAGAGGTAACTGCTGGTTCCGTTAATTTCCATATTGGAGCAAATAAAGACCAAAATATTCAACTTTCCATTGGAGATATGTCTGCAACTGGTTTAGGTATTAATGCTGTAGACGTTAGTACTAAAGATGGTGCTAATGATGCAATTTCTACTATTCAAGCTGCGATTGATTCAGTATCTTCAGAGCGCTCTAAATTAGGTGCAAACCAAAACCGTCTTGAACACACAATAAACAACCTAGGTACATCTTCTGAAAACCTAACTGCTGCGGAATCTCGTATCCGTGACGTAGATTATGCTTTAGCTGCTTAAGAACAGTGACAAGCACAGTCGTCCTAGCTGGTAACGGCTAGAGATAATTATCGGGTGAATTGCTGGAAACCCCTTATAGCTTTTCTTGCCACAACGTAGTTGGAAACGACAAGCGTGATGGTTTGAAAAAAGAAAAGATTGGGCAATCAGCAGCCAAGCTCCTGTCTCGAAAGAGTGGAGAAGGTTCAACGACTAGGATAGACCATCTAAGGCGAAAGCTATGGTGATGAAATCCATAGGTGAAACAATGTACATCAGCATTGTGAATCCGAAGTGCCCGACCCCTAACAAATTATTTTGAGGGTGAAGATATAGTCTAGTCATTTATGAAAGTAAATGTTCGCACGATGGCGAAAGAAATGATGAACCAAACTAAGAACTCTATTCTTAGTCAAGCAGCACAAGCAATGTTGGCTCAATCAAATTCAATGCCTCAAGGAGTTTTACAACTCTTGAGATAATGATTTAAGGGCGTCTTATCTGGTAACGGGTAAGAGTATAACTGGGTGAATTGCTGGAACTTCCTAAAGCTTCATCAACCACAACGTAACTGGAAACGGTAAGCTTGAAGGTTTGAAAATGATGAAGATGATCCAATGGATAATCAGCAGCCAAGCTCCTGTCTCGAAAGAGTGGAGAAGGTTCAACGACTAGAGAATACGGTCTAAGGCAAACGCTATGGCTATGAATCTCGTAGGGCAGCACAAGCTGTTCGAAGTGCCCAGCTCCATGAAATACATGGATGAAGATATAGTCTATTCTGTAATCGAAAGATACAGTCGCAAAGCAAGCGAACCAACAACCACAAGGAGTTCTACAACTTCTTCGTTAATTTTAGATTATTTGAAAGAGACTCTAGTTTTACTAGGGTCTCTTTTGTATCTGTGGAAAGAAGGGACCATGGGTGAAAAGTAGAATTAAGGATGAATGAAAATGAAAATATCAAAATAAATGAAGTTGCATTGTTGATGGTAATGATATCTACAGAGTTAGATCATGAACAGCTAAAAGTTACTAGGGAATCAGGAGATAAAACCCACCAGAACTAATCATGGAGGGGGAATTTGTGTAGTATATATAGCCTGTATTCTATTTTCTTGAGTTAAGGGAAAATAAAAAACACCACTCCACAATGATACTTATTTGTAAGCCAGTAATAGCCTGAATAGAATTAATCTGTGTTAATTGTTCATTGGAAATAGTCACTTGGTAGCTTTTACGCAATTTCTTTTGTGCTAGGCTTAGATAATTTTGAAAGTATGGAAAGTAGGTTTCATTTGTTCTCGCAATTTGATTGATAACGGGGAGATTTTCTAGAGCCTGGTTAATTTCCTTTGTAGGCTTTTCTATAGATAATTTTGATGTAAGGTATATCGTGGTTCTTTTGCTTTTGTTTATTTCCTTTGGCACAACAGAGAAGAGTTTTCTAAACATTGATGGATGTATATGTGCTTTTATTAACCTTAGAAAATAGAATATTTGTGGTTGATCATATAGTATTAAGCGATTTTGTCCATCAAGTGTAAAGTTTAAACTATATTTATTTCTTAATAGTAGAATAAGTTGGTAGTTTTCATTTTTAATCTTTTGTGGTTTATCCTTGCTCTTTTTTAGATGACCATCATCCTGATACCACCATGCCAAACATTCAGGCGTAAATGTGTGTTCCAATAGATCAAAAGGAATCTTTTTTTCTTTTTTTGTGTACCAAAGTTGTTGAAGTATGTCATTTAGTTCGGAAGTCAACGACTGAACATAGTAACTTTCAGTATAGCCTAGTTTCAGTCTGGTATCAGGGGTTCTTCTATACCTTGGTTCGGGTAGGGGCAGTATGTTATTTAATTGGCTATAACAGTAAAAGCACCATTCTTTATCTACAGCACAATGCATGAACCGAAAACGCCCTCTTCGTTTTTCTTGAATACAAACTCCGCCGTCTCCGAGCATTTTTCCCGTGATCATTGATATTTCTCTAATTGGGTAGCTAGAAAGTAAAACATTTATTGCTTCATTCCTCAACAAGTTAACCCTCCAATATGGAATATACGTTCTAATTTTTATTATAATTCCTTAATACTATCACTGTAAAGTTCCATTTCAGAACCGATATAAAAAGTAAAGAGATCATATTGGGGGCTTTTTAGATGCTGGAGAGTTTGTCCACGAATATTCTTTCCTCACAACTTAGAACAGCCATCTCAGATGGAATTAGTTCCTACTATCAAAGAGAAATCAATACAGTTGCCTATTCTGAACAAAGTGTGGAATCCAATCAGCCTTCAAAAGAAAAGGTTCAGGAAGTGATTGAAAGTTTGAACACCTTCCTGAATCCAACTCATACGGCCGTTCGTTTTGAATATCATGAGAAGCTGGATGAGTATTATGTCAAGGTAGTGGATGATATAACGGATGAGACAATCAGGGAAATTCCTCCAAAGAAGTTATTGGATTTCTATGCGGCAATGACAGAGTTTGTCGGGATTATGGTGGATGAAAAAATATAGGCGGGTGATTAATTGTGGTACGAATCAGTGGATTAGCAAGTGGAATGGACATTGATGAATTAGTTAAGAGTATGATGCAGGCAGAACGGGTGCCATTGGATAAATTAACACAGAAAAAGCAGTATTCCGAGTGGCAGCGGGATGATTACCGCTCGATCAATACAGCTTTATCAGAATTGGATACGCTCATTCGTGATGGAGTCGGGAAGCAGTCTTCCTTTATTAAAAAGAAGGTGTCGGTATCGAATCCAGATGCAGTATCAGTGAAAAATGTGAATTCGACCAGTGATTTTTCCGGGAATATACAAGTGAATGGACTTGCCAAAGCAGCAACCATGACTAGTACGGAGAAATCAGCTGTTACTGACCCCAAAAAGAAACTATCGGAATTGGGTTTCACGACACCACAAGATATTACGATCCTGGCCATCAATAAAGATGGTGGTTTTGATACGGAAGTAAAAGATGGGGAAACAGTGGAAAAACCGTACACACTTACCCTTAATGCGGACGATACGTTAGAGAGTGTGATAAATAAAATTAATGCAAACTCGGGAGTGACTCTATTTTTCGATGAAACGTCCCAGAAGTTTTCCATCACTGCTAAAAATACTGGTGATGTTAAAGATCGGCCTGAAATTTACTTAGGGGGTACCGGAGATTTTTTCAATACGTTAAAAATGGGCAGTAACAATGAAGGGAATGGTGGCTCAAAAGGGGAAAATGCGTCCATTGTTTATAATGGACTGGAAATTTCCCGGCCTTCGAATACGTTTCAGATTAATGGAGCGGAAATAACGGTAAAGCAAAAAACAACCGATACTGTTACATTCTCTTCAACAGCTGATGTCGATGCCATCTTGGATACAATCACACAGTTTGTGAATAAATACAATGAAGTCATTAAAAAGGTTCAAGATAAAACGGGTGAAGCGAAGTATCGCTCCTTTACCCCGCTTACCACGGAGCAAAAGAAGGCAATGACAGAGGATGAAGTGAAGCTGTGGGAAGAAAAAGCGAAGAGCGGAACGTTAAAAAGCGATTCGACATTAAAAAGTCTCCTGACCACAATGAGGTCATCACTATATACCTCGGTGGATGGGATCACAGGAAAAAACAGTCTCAGCAGTTTGGGAATCACCACGACCAAGAATTATTTGGAGGGCGGTAAATTAACGATTGATGAGGACAAGCTCCGGGCAGCCATTTCTGAAGATCCCAATGCGATTTATGATATGTTCATGGCGGATGGAACGGAAAAAGGCGAAAAGGGACTGGCGCGCCGTTTGCGGGATGATATACAGTCCTCAATGAAAACGATAACCGAAAAAGCCGGGAAGGCCGGATTTGTTAATAACTCGTTTACAATCGGGAAATTGGTCAATGGGTTGGATACCCGGATTTCAGCATTTGAAGCAAAGTTAACGAAATTGGAATCGCGCTATTACAACCAGTTCACGGCTATGGAAAAAGCGATTCAAAAGGCAAACAGCCAAAGTGCATCGTTAGCTTCTTATTTTAGTTAAGGTAAGTCGGAAAGGAAGTTAAGTATGGCGATAAATAATCCATATCAATCGTACCAGCAAAATTCAGTTAATACAGCATCCCCGGGAGAGCTTACATTAATGCTTTATAATGGCTGTTTGAAGTTCATCATGCTTGGGAAGAAAGCCGTTGAAGCGGGAAATATCGAAGTGAAGAATACGAACATCATCAAGGCGCAAAATATTATCCGCGAATTGATGGTGACGCTGAATATGGACGCGGATGTATCCAAAGATATGATGAGTCTGTATGATTTCATGAACCGGCGTCTGATTGAAGCGAATATGAAAAATGATGTTGCTGCCTTGGAAGAAGTGGAGGGGCTTGTTACTGAGTTCCGGAATACTTGGAAGGAAGTAATTCAGATCAATCGAAAAAAACAATTTACCCAAAGCGGTCAAGTATAATGGTGATTAGAACCTTTCATGATTTGACTGCTGAATTGCTTGCCGTTCTGGAAGATCGCACGATCACAGAACGTGATGATAAAATAGAAAGGGTCACAAAGCTGATCGATCAGCGGGATGGGCTTCTTTCTCAAATCAACCCGCCGTTTACTGGTGAAGAGCAACAATTGGGCCGTGCGGTACTGTTGCTCAACCAGCAGGTCGATCACTTGCTGAAGCTCCAAAAGCAGGAGATACAGCGGGATATCCAGGAAATAAATAAGAAGAAACGATCATCCAATAAATACATGAACCCGTATGAAAGTCTATCAGTGGATGGCATGTTTTATGATAAAAGAAATTGATTACCCTGCCGTTTGGATGCCAAACGGTTTTTATGTTAAGTTTTTTTAAATTTTCTGTAAATAAAATAGGCTTAATTTTTTCTTTATAGCATAGCATTTGATATAATGAAGCTAGGGCAGACATCAACCCTTTTCAAACCTTCCGACAATTGTTTCATGATTTCGACATATTTCATGATGTGTTTCTAAAGGGAACCGGAGGGGTATTGTAGAATCTAACTGTATAGTCTTAATTTAAGGAGGACTCACTTTATGAATTACAACGTACGCGGTGAAAACATTGAGGTAACTCCAGCAATTCGAGAATACGTCGAAAAGAAAATTGGCAAGTTAGAACGATATTTTAACAATACACCAGATGCAAATGTGTTAGTGAATTTAAAAGTGAACAATAATACATCTAAAGTCGAAGTGACGATTCCCATGCAGAATTTGGTTCTTCGCGCTGAAGAGGAAAATGCGGATATGTATGCTGCCATTGACTTGATCAATGATAAGCTTGAACGCCAAATTCGTAAACATAAAACGAAGGTCAATCGTAAGTTCCGCAACAATCTATCTACGACACCCGATGCATTCGCCTTCAATACGGATGTTGATGAAGTGGTGGATGAATTCGAAGACGATAATGATATTGAAGTGGTCCGCAATAAGCGCTTTGATTTAAAGCCAATGGACAGTGAAGAGGCGATTTTACAAATGAATATGCTTGGTCACAGTTTCTTCGTTTACACGAATGCGGATACTAATACAACAAACGTAGTGTACCGCCGAAAAGATGGACGCTATGGATTGATTGAACCTAGTTAACTATTAATCTTAGATCAAAAGCACAACCCAGCCTCTGGGTTGTGCTTTTTTGATAGAATGCGTTGGCTGTTGGGTTTGCTATAAAAAGCCTTGTTCTCTAAAAAATCCAAAAGTTCATTTAAAAGAACGAATGATGTTCTTTATTAAGATAAATGATTAGTTTTACCTATTTAAATACCCCTAACTTTTGCACTATACTCAAATTGTTAGTTCTTTAAAAAGAACAATTGGTTATTTATAAAAAAACAATTTGAATTAGGTGCAGAGGGGTTGGAAAACTTGTATCGAAAGAATTGCCATACATGCCATAGGGCTTCTTTTAGCAGTGCGGAATATGGAAAGTGGCTTTGCCCGACCTGCGGTGAGGATTTAACTGCGCAAAAAGCCCTTGATGCACTTATAATTGAGAGAATCAATACACCTCAATGGAATAGTAAGAAGAGCAATATTCACTATTATTCAAATAAAAGAAATTGAATTAGCCTATGTTAAATTGCCTAAACTGTGAATTTTCTCAATATTGTAATATTTTGTCGGATGAAAGTTTTTGCATTTATATGGATTACCGACATAAAATAGCAATATATGGAGTGCGTTTCCGTTATAATATGATTATAAGCACTGTATTTGGTGATAAATACCACGACAAAGGCAAACTGATTGAAAGATTAGGGCGCAAAGGCACAGGTCTAAGGTCCTTGTGACTATGATGGCTGGTCTGCCTGAAATACAAGAGTATTTTAGGAGGTAGAAGAGGTGGCTAATGTGGCAATGGATCAAGAATGGGTGAAGTTGATTTCAGAAGCAAGGCGTTTGGGTTTCAAAAAAGAGGAAATCAGTGCTTTTTTGAAAAGGGAAAGCGTTGAGGTAACTTTTGAGGAGAACGATGGAAAATAGATTCCGAACAAGATTGAGAACATCCCTATAAACAGTGGTTCGATTCATTAGCTGTTTATAGGGTGAATGTCTCCTTGAGATCCTGGTGAGTCTAGCTTATTCAAACTATATTCTATTGGATTATGTAGGTAAACTAGTGCACTACCACTCTACTCTTCTTTATCTTTTCTCCATTTATTAAACTCGATGAATTCCCTGAATTGTTGTTTTGAAACACCTGAATTCATGGCTTCCTCAACGATTTTCATCCAGTCATTGTCCAAGGTTTCCTTATTTGGAGCATCATATAGCAGGGCATCGACAGGAATGTTAAGTACGGCGGAGATTTTTTCAAGAAATTGAATAGAAGGATTCGTTTGTAAGTTCCGCTCGAGCGAACTTAAATAAGACTTTGCCACACCCGCTTTATCGGCAAGTTCAGTCATTGACATTTTCTTTTCTTCTCGCAGTTTTTTTACACGTTCACCAATCATCAATACCACCTCGAAACATGTTCTATTTATCTTCCGCTATTAAGTTTCAGTAGCCCACCTTATCATTCAAAACATGACGCCTGTAAGGATGGATTACCTTGACATGCTATCGCTAGAGAGGACATAGCATCTAGTGATGGAAGGTTATGGATAATTCTCATTTGCATATGGAATAGTGGGGAGTTTGCAACATATTTTTTATACTTCCTCTTATTTTAACAGTTTTACTCCTCATTTATCCATTGTTTTTCGCAAGAATTGAATTCAGGTCTATACCAGGGAAGTGACATGAAGTTGTACCTCTAGAATAGAAGTGGTAAAATTAAGCGTGCATTAGTAATAATAGAAGATGTGTTTCTTCTTACTTATATGAATTTAGTCATTGAACGATCATTACCATAATAGAGGAGCGTTATTGAATGCTTAATATATTAAATAAAGTTTTTGATCCGAATAAGCGAGAAATCAAACGATTAGAAAAAATCGCCGATCAGGTCGAAGCACTGGCTGATGAGACGGCTGCACTATCGGATGAACAGTTGCGTGCCAAAACGGGCGAGTTTAAAGAGCGTTATCAAAATGGGGAGACCGTTGATGATTTGCTTGTCGAGGCTTTTGCGGTTGCGCGTGAAGGTGCAAAGCGTGCTCTGGGCTTATATCCTTACCGTGTTCAAATCATGGGTGGGGCATCCCTTCATGATGGAAATATCTCCGAGATGAAAACTGGGGAAGGTAAAACCTTAACATCCACCATGCCTGTTTATTTAAACGCGCTTACCGGTAAAGGTGTACATGTGGTTACTGTCAATGAATACCTGGCACACCGTGATGCCACCGAGATGGGTGTATTGTATGATTTCCTTGGTTTGACCGTCGGATTGAATTTGAACAGTCATTCTAAAGAAGAAAAGCAGGCGGCGTACAATGCGGATATTACGTACAGTACAAATAATGAGTTAGGTTTTGATTACCTTCGTGACAACATGGTGTTATATAAAGAACAAATGGTACAGCGCCCGCTGCACTTTGCTGTCATTGATGAGGTCGATTCGATTTTGATCGATGAGGCGAGAACGCCATTGATCATTTCCGGTTCCGCACAAAAGTCGGCTCAGCTTTATATCCAGGCCAATGCGTTTGTAAGAACCTTAAAAAAAGAAACGGACTACACATATGATGAAAAGACAAAAGGTGTTCAGCTGACGGAAGATGGGATGAATCGAGCTGAAAAAGCGTTTAATATCGATAATTTGTTCGATATTAATCACGTTACTTTGAATCATCATATCAATCAGGCGTTAAAGGCGCATGTTTCCATGCATTTGGATGTGGATTATGTAGTCCAGGAAGGCGAGATAGTCATCGTTGACCAATTCACTGGCCGTTTGATGAAAGGCCGCCGTTACAGTGAAGGTCTCCATCAGGCGATCGAAGCGAAAGAAGGACTTGAAATTCAAAATGAAAGCATGACTCTTGCGACGATTACATTCCAGAACTATTTCAGGATGTATGAAAAACTTTCAGGTATGACCGGGACAGCCAAAACGGAAGAAGAGGAATTCCGCAATATTTATAATATGAATGTCATTGCGATCCCGACAAACAGGAATATCATCAGGGATGACAGGGCGGATCTTATATACGCGACAACTGATGGGAAGTTCAAGGCTGTTGTGGAAGACATCGCCGAGCGTTATAAAAAGGGTCAGCCTGTGCTTGTCGGTACGGTTGCCATCGAAACATCTGAAGTCATATCCGCCTATTTATCAAAAAAAGGAATCCCTCACGATGTTTTGAATGCCAAGAACCATGAGCGTGAAGCGGAAATCATTGCGAATGCAGGTAATCAAGGCTCAGTTACGATTGCTACGAACATGGCGGGACGCGGTACGGATATCAAGCTTGGTGAAGGTGTCAAGGAGCTTGGAGGCCTTGCTGTCATCGGCACGGAACGTCATGAAAGCAGGCGTATAGATAACCAGCTTCGTGGTCGGTCAGGCCGTCAGGGAGACCCAGGGGTCACTCAATTCTATTTATCAATGGAAGATGAATTGATGCGCCGCTTCGGTTCGGATAACATGAAAAACATGATGGCACGCCTTGGAATGGATGATTCCCAGCCAATTCAAAGTAAAATGGTGACAAGGGCCGTTGAATCCGCACAGAAACGGGTCGAAGGCAATAACTTCGATTCACGGAAGCAATTACTGCAGTATGATGATGTTCTCCGTCAACAACGGGAAATTATATATAAACAGCGTTTCGATGTCATGGAAAGTGAAAACTTACGTGAAATTGTCGAAACGATGATTACGGGATCCGTTGAGCGGAATGTTGTCGCGTTTGCACCAATGGGTGATGAGGAAGGCTGGAATTTACAAGGCCTTGTGGATTACCTGAATGGTAACCTATTTAATGAAGGTTCAATCACTGTAGCTGATTTGGATGGGAAAAATGAATCGGAATTGGTTGAGTACATTTTAGCAAAAGTGAAAGAAGGCTATGACCAAAAAGAAGAAGAGCTATCTGAAGAACAAATGCGTGAGTTCGAAAAAGTAATCGTTCTTCGTGCAGTCGATAGTAAGTGGATGGACCATATTGATGCAATGGAGCAATTGCGCCAAGGGATCCACCTTCGTGCTTATGGCCAGATCGATCCGTTACGTGAATATCAATCTGAAGGTTTCGCAATGTTTGAAGCCATGATTGCTTCAATGGAGGATGAAGTCGCCAAATACATCATGAAGGCTGAAATCCGCAACAATTTGGAGCGTAAGGAAGTCATAAAAGGACAAGCGGTCAATCCGAAGGAAGAAGATGGGGGCAAAGTGAAAAAAGCCCCTGCCCGTAAAAAGGAAGACGTTGGCCGAAACGCGTTATGCCCATGCGGCAGCGGTAAAAAATATAAGAATTGCCATGGCAATTTAGGCTAAAGTTAGGTGTATAATGAATATGGGACGGTTAAGTGTAAGGCTTGCCGCCTCTTTTCATGTTTAGTTTGCATAAAGCAATATACTTGCATATAGTTTGAAGAGGTTTATTTGTAATGAAGCGAATCCCTCTTCTGGGATTTTTTTTAACATACTTAATGAGGTGAAGAGAAATGGAATTAGCAGAAATAAGAAATGAACTTGAACGGACAGCGCAACGATTAACGGACTTTAGGGGGTCTCTTTGACTTAGATGAAAAAGAGGCACGAATCGCACAGCTTGAAAATGAGATGACACATCCCGATTTTTGGAATGATCAGCAAAAAGCACAAATTGTCATCAATGAAACGAATGCTTTGAAAGAACAGGTCAATCAATTGTCCGAACTGAATGAATCATATGAAAATCTGGATTTGACATATGAATTAGTGAAAGAGGAGAATGATCAAGAACTTTTGGCTGAGCTGGAAGAAGAAATCACGATACTTTCACAAAAGATGAATGACTTCGAACTTCAACTTTTACTAAGTGAAGAATATGACTCGAAAAATGCCATCCTTGAACTGCATCCTGGTGCGGGCGGAACGGAGTCCCAGGATTGGGGTTCCATGCTGCTTCGTATGTATACAAGATGGGGTGAAAAAAGAGGCTTTAAAGTGGAAACCCTTGATTACCTTCCAGGTGATGAAGCTGGAATCAAGAGTGTCACTTTAATTTTCAAAGGCCATAACGCCTATGGTTATTTAAAAGCGGAAAAAGGGGTCCACCGTCTTGTCCGGATTTCCCCTTTCGATTCCTCAGGGAGACGCCATACTTCATTCGTTTCATGTGAAGTCATGCCGGAATTCGATGAGACGATCAATATAGAAGTACGTACGGAAGATTTGAAAATCGATACGTATCGGGCAAGTGGTGCAGGTGGTCAGCATATCAATACAACGGACTCCGCAGTCCGGATCACACATATACCTACGAACACCGTGGTAACGTGCCAAAACGAGAGATCTCAAATCAAAAACAAGGCCCAGGCCATGAATATGCTGAAAGCCAAATTGTATCAACGAGAAATTGAACAGCAACAAGCGGAATTGGATGAAATCCGTGGTGAGCAAAAGGAAATTGGCTGGGGCAGCCAAATTCGTTCATATGTTTTCCACCCATATTCCATGGTTAAAGATCACCGTACCAGTGCGGAGACCGGAAACTTGGGAGCAGTCATGGATGGGGATATCGATATGTTCATTGATGCGTACTTGCGTTCAAAATTATAAGATCAGCCAGTCGGACCGCTTTCCCCGGTCCGGCTTTTTTTATGATTTCCTTTATAACGAATCTTCTGGCTGACATTTACAGGATTGAAAAGGGATGCCCTACCTCGTTCGGCCAATACTAGATAATAATGATGGTTCGAGGAGACTTATGCAGAATGAAGAAAAGGTACCGGGAGAAGAAGCACCCTTTAATTCAAAAGTTAATGGAGTATGGATTGGTGATTGTCGGTTCGGCCATAATTGCCATTGGTTTTAATGTATTCTTACTGCCTAACCAGGTGGCATCCGGCGGAGTCAGCGGGATTAGCACGATTCTCGATTCAACTCTCGGTTGGGAACCGGCTTATGTACTTTGGGGTTTTAATATCCCTTTGTTCATTTCGGGGCTTATTATCCTTGGAAGACATTTCGGAGCCAAAAGCCTGATTGGAACCTTGTTTCTGCCTTTAGTGGTATTTCTGACAAAGGATTGGGATGCATGGACGAACGATGCATTGCTTGGTTCGATTTGCGGGGGGATGATGGTCGGACTTGGCCTGGGGATCGTCTTTCGCGGAAAGGGCTCCACAGGGGGGACCGATTTGGCGGCACAGATTTTCCATAAATATACCCATCTGTCATTGGGGACCTGTGTCGCTGTCATTGATGGAATCATCGTTTTAAGTGCTGCCATCGTTTTTGATATTGAAAAAGGGCTGTATGCATTAATAGGTTTATATGTGACAAGCAAGACGATCGACCTTGTCCAGATTGGATTGAACCATTCGAAGATGTCATTAATTATCACGAATAAAGAAACGGAAGTAAGGGATGCTATCATACATGAGCTGGACCGGGGTGTAACAGGCATTTCCGGGTATGGCGGCTATACGGATGATACTCGTCCAATTTTGATGTGCGTAATAGACCAGACGGAATTCACCAAATTGAAACAATTGGTGAAACTCGTTGACCCTAAAGCGTTTGTAATTGTCATGGACGCATCGGAGGTACTCGGGGAGGGTTTTAAACTGGATTGAAATTGGTATAATGTTCTTGTGCTGGTATAAATAAGAGGGGGTAAATTCGATGAAAGTGAAATGGTTAGCCTTAGTTTTGGGTACATCTTTGGCCTTGGCTGCATGCGGCGGGAATGATGATTCTGCAGATAAAGAGCCTGCAAATGAAAATAATGAAACGACTACGGCAGGTGCAGGTGATGCCGCTAAAATTTATGAAAACAAATGTTCAAGTTGTCATGCGGTGAATCTTGAAGGCGGCGTGGGACCGAATTTAACGAAGGTCGGTTCTAAGCTTTCGAAAGAAGACATCGAAAAAGTCATTGCGAATGGGCAAGGTGGAATGCCAAAAGGTATAATCCAGGGCAAGGAAGCGAGCATGGTCGCTGAATGGCTTGCTGGACATAAATAATGATCGACGAAACGTCCTGCTTTAGCAGGACGTTTCATTTAGCCTCCTTTAAAACCTCGAAACAACTCACATTTAATCCCTTATCAAGTAACCAAATCCTGGAATTATTACATAGATGTTGATATATGACTAACTGAAATGAAACTGTAATATTTTTTATGCTTAATTTGACAAAATATGATGTTATAATGTTTCTGTGCTCAAGTAAGAGAGATTCCTGTCAGATTTCAGTGAAAATTGTCGAAAAAGCTGTTGGTACATAGTGATAATCCAAGCAAATTAGGTGGTTTTAGAATGATAGAAATGATAGATGTGAAAAAGACATATCCAAATGGCGTAATTGCCATTAATGGAATCAATGTGAAAATAAAGCCAGGCGAGTTCGTTTATGTAGTGGGTCCGAGCGGTGCCGGAAAATCAACCTTCATCAAAATGATGTATAGGGAAGAAAAGCCTACAAGCGGTAATATTTTGGTCAATGGCATTAGCCTGCCAAGTATCCGCAATTCGAAAGTTCCTCTATTCCGCCGTAATATCGGTATGGTATTCCAAGATTTTAAACTCCTTCAAACATTCACTGCATATGAAAATGTTGCTTTTGCCATGGAAGTTATTGAAAAGGAACCAGAAGAAATCAAAAAGAGAGTCATGGAAGTCCTCGATCTGGTTGGCATTAAACATAAAGCGAGGATGCTGCCTTCCGAGTTATCCGGTGGGGAGCAGCAAAGGGTTGCAATAGCCCGTTCGATCGTCAATGATCCTAAGGTAGTCATAGCCGACGAGCCTACAGGTAATCTTGATCCCGAAACATCATGGGAAATCATGAACATATTTGAAGAAATTAATAAACGCGGAACTACGCTTGTCATGGCCACCCATAATAGGGACATCGTCAACAATATTAAACGACGTGTCATTGCCATTGAAAGTGGAAAAATAGTACGCGATGAACATCGAGGTGATTACGGATATGAAATTTAGAACATTGCTCCGTCACTTCCGTGAAAGTTTTAAAAATATTGGCCGTAATGGATGGATGACGTTTGCTTCAGTCAGTGCAGTAACGGTCACTCTAACATTGGTTGGCGTCTTTTTAGTGCTCATGATGAATTTAAATCATATCGCGGGAAATGTGGAGAAAGATGTCGAAGTTCGGGCACATATTGATAATGCAGCGAATGATGACGATATAAAAGCTATCGGTAAGCAAATTACGGAGATGAACGGCATTGAATCAGTGATTTTCTCTCCAAAAGATGAAGAGCTTACTAATTTAATAGATGATTTAGGAGATAATGGTGATGCTTTTAAACCATTTGAACAAGATAACCCATTAAGGGACGTTTATGTTATCAAAACGAAATCCCCGCAAGATGTCATCAAGGTGGCAAAACAGATCGAAGGTCTGGAGTATATCCAAAGCGTTAAATATGGACAAGGCTATGTCGAGAAACTATTCAGCTTTGTTAATATTGCTAGAAACATAGGAATCGTTCTTATTGTAGGCTTACTATTTACTGCAATGTTCCTGATTTCGAATACGATTAAAATTACCATTGTAGCCAGAAGAAAAGAAATTGAGATCATGAGGTTGGTAGGGGCGACGAATACGTTCATCCGTTGGCCATTCTTCTTGGAGGGTCTCTGGTTGGGAGTGCTCGGTTCCATCATTCCGATAGGTCTGATCTCCGTACTCTACTACAATCTATATAAATATGCAGCACCGCAGATCACGTTCAAATTCATAGATTTCCTGCCTGCAAATCCATTTATTTATCAAGTCTCGGCCATCCTCATCGTAATTGGTGCCGTTATCGGGATATGGGGCAGCTTGATGTCCGTCAGGAAGTTCTTGAAAGTATAAAAGTGAATCTTTACTCGAAAGCCAAAAGAAGCCAGACATAAATAGAGAGACGTTACAAGGCAAGGATGTAACGGGTTGAAAGGGGAAATGAAACGTTGAAAAAAAATATCATTGCCATGAATGCCTCCATCATGATCGGGTTGGGAAGCATTCTAGCGGCACCTTCAGTTTATGCGGAGTCGATTTCGAATTTAGAAAAACAGAAAGAATCCATCCAGGAAAAACGTTCGGGTGTTGAATCGAATATTTCCGATACGGAAAAGAAAATCGATAACCTGCAGGATAAGCAAATGACAGCAGAAGACCAAATCGCTGCCCTTGAAGCAAAAATTGCCGAGTCCGCAAAAAAGATCGATGCCAAAAATGCTGAAATTACTCAAACGAAAAAAGAAATTGAGGCATTGAAAGAAGAGATTAAAGTATTAAAAGAGCGGATTGCCAAACGTAATGAAGTATTGAAGGAAAGGGCCCTTTCTTTCCAGGAGACTGGCGGGGACGTGAACTACCTTGAAGTATTATTCGGATCATCCAGTTTTGGGGATTTAGTTGACCGTGTCGGAGCTGTAGCGACAATCGCTGAAGCCGACCGCGATATTTTAAAGCAGCATGAGCTGGATAAAAAGGATCTGGAAGAAAAGCAAAAAGCCGTAGAAACGAAGCTAGCCAGTTTAGAAGTGGCAAAAGCTGAACTATTGGAAATTCAAAAGCAGCAAAAACAGCAGAAGCAAGAAAAGGATGCTTTGGTTAAGAAATTAAAGCAACAAACTAAAAAGCATGAAGATGAGAAGATGGGTCTAGAGGAAGAGAAAGCGAATCTTGCCGCTCAAGAAAAAGCGATCAAATCTGCCATCAGCTTAGAACATCAACGTCTTGCTGAATTGGAAGCAGCCCGTAAAAAAGCGGCAGCCGAAGCGAAAAAACGTGCAGAGCAAGAAGCTGCGCAAGCGGCAGCACAAGCGGCTTCTCAAGCATCACAAGCATCCGAAACTAAAAAACAATCCACTTCTTCAGGATATAGTGCAAAAAGCAACAGCTCATCATCATCATCTTCACAATCTTCACAATCTTCGTCTAATGTAAGTCAAGCGCCGGCTGTATCATCTGGTACTTTCACTAGACCTAGTGCAGGATATGTATCTTCAACAATGGGTGAACGCTGGAATAAACAGCATGCCGGCATCGATATCGCTGCTAGCGGAACGGTTCCAGTTGTAGCGGCAGCCGACGGAGTCGTAAGCCGTTCTTACTTCTCAAGTACATATGGTAACGTCGTCTTCGTTACACATTCAATCGGCGGTCAGCAATGGACTACTGTGTACGCACACTTAAGTTCTAGACAAGTAGGCGAAGGTGCTGTAGTTGCCAAAGGTCAACAAGTTGGCATCATGGGTAACACAGGACATTCCTTCGGTCAGCATTTACACTTTGAACTACATAAAGGCCCATGGAATTATAGCAAGTCAAATGCTGTTAATCCATTAAACTATATACCTAATTAATACCCAATATATCAACGAAAAAACAGACCAGGTAAATTCCTTGTCTGTTTTTTTGTGTGGTTTCACTTTTATCTATAAGCATATTCTCTCCATTCCCCTCATATAGTGAAATACATATCAGGTCAGAAATGGGGATAAATATGGTCAAAAAATGGGTACTTCCTCTAGCAATCATCATGTCACTAGCCATTGGAGCAGTGGGGGGCATATATTGGACAAGCTTCTCGGCCAAGAATGAAGTAAAGGATGAAAGCCAAGCGATATCGAAGGATAAGGAATGGGCAAAAGTTGAACAAGCTTACGGTTTGATCGTAAGTCAGTATGTAGAACAGGTGGACGGTTCCAAACTGGTCGCGGGTGCCATACAAGGGATGCTGTCAGCGTTGAAGGATCCTTATTCCGTATATATGGACAAGGAGACCGCCAAACAATTCAATGAAACCCTGGACTCCTCTTTTGAAGGGATTGGGACTGAAATCGGAATGGAAGATGGTAAGGTCATCATTGTTTCTCCTTACAAAGATTCACCTGCTGAAAAAGCGGGATTAAAGCCGAAAGATCAAATCCTTAAGGTGAATGGCGAGAGTGTAGAAGGTTTGGATCTGTATGAGACACGCCTGAAAATCCGTGGCGAAAAAGGATCACCCGTCAAAATGGAAATAAAGCGGGCAGGGGTGGACAATCCTCTAGAATTCAATATGGTGCGTGCCGAAATCCCATTGGATACCGTATTTTCATCAATTAAGGAAGTCGCGGGAGAACAAATCGGTTATATCGAGTTGACCTCATTCTCGGAAAATACTGCGACTGATTTCAAAAAGCAGTTAAAGGGGCTGGAAAAGAAGGGAATCAAGGGCTTGGTCATAGATGTACGCGGCAATCCAGGCGGCCTTCTTTCCAGTGTGGAAACGATTCTTGGCGAGTTTATCACAAAAGACAAACCCTATTTGCAAATTGCGGAAAGAACGGGAGAAACACAATCGTTTTTTACAAGCCTTAAGAAAGCAAAAGCTTATCCCGTTGCTGTCTTGACGGATAAAGGCAGCGCCTCAGCCTCGGAAATCCTGGCTGGCGCGATGCAAGAGGCGGGGGGCTATCCATTGGTCGGTGAGAAGACCTTCGGGAAAGGCACTGTACAGCAAGCTGTACCAATGGGTGATGGCAGTAAGATTAAACTTACGTTATATAAGTGGCTGACGCCATCAGGGAAATGGATCCATAAAAAGGGGATCGAACCGGCAATCAAAGTGAAACAACCGGAGTATTTTGATGCACATCAGCTGGCTATTGAGAAGGTGTTGCAGCGGGATATGAATGATGAACAAATCCAGTATGCGCAAAGCATTCTGAAAGGGTTAGGATTTGAACCGGGTCGTGAGGATGGATATTATGATTGGAGTACAGAAATTGCAGTGAAGGCATTCCAAAAACAATTTGGACTGGAAGTGACCGGTAAGTTGGACTCTAAAACCGCAGCACATCTGGAATCCGCCATTCTGGATAAAATCCGGGATGAAGATAATGATATTCAGTTACGCACGGCTTTGAATTATTTAGTGAAATAAATTGATGGCACCGTTCCCCTTGGAACGGTGCCTCTTTCGCATTTGATCGAGCCCCGCCTGCGAACATGAAGGCAGTTTAGGGGAAACTTAAGATAAAGCTACTTTTTCTGCATCTTAATAGGCATGAAGGTTACATATTTGATAGAATAGGAGGTAACTGACCAGAACGAAGTTTGACAAAATTTTGATTACTGTTGAGGATGGTGCAAAGAAATTGACAACGGATTGGCTGATTGCATGCTTAATGGGATTAGGAAAACTCTTCCTTCATCCTTTGCTTTATGTTTCGATTGCCTATTGTTTATTCATCGGCTATCTTCGCGTTAAACGGGAACGCCATGATTTCAATACGAAGATTTACAGTTTTTCCATGGAGCTGCGTTCCATGTTACCTCAAGGATTGATATGGGGATTGATCCTTTCCTTCCTCACGCTGGCTACTGGACTAGCCATTCCTTTGGCGGCTCTGTTCATCATGGCAGTGGTTACGGTTTTATCCATGCTATCCATGAAAAAGAGGTTTGTTTCCCCCGTTTATACTGTGGGACTCACCTTCTTTATCCTTTTCTTTTTATATGATAGTGATATCCAGCTGACTTTATTTCAGGATGCTTTTAATCAGCTGGATCGGTCCGTATATCCGACACTTGTTATTTTGATAGGATTATTACTGATTGCTGAAGGGTTTTTGATTGCTGGCAATGGAAGTGAAAAGGTCTCTCCTCAGTTGGAAGTATCCAAGAGGGGGCAGCCGATAGGTGTGTATGTTTCACAGCGAATCTGGCTAATTCCCATGTTCGTCATGATTCCTGGAGGACAACTTCCAGTGCCTTTCGAATGGTATCCAGTTTTTTCAATCGGCGACATGTCCCTATCTCCGATCGTATTGCCCATTTTAATCGGCTTTAAGCAAAAAGTTCATGGGACGCTTCCGGAACTGGCCATTAGGGCGCAAGGCAAAAAGGTAGGGGCATTGGGAATTGTGATTACCATATTGGCTGCAGTTGGTTACTGGTACCCCCCATTGGCAATCATAACGGCTGTTTTAGCAATCCTTGGTCGTGAAATTCTGCACCATACCCAAAAGGCAATGGATCAAAAGCTTCCTTTTTATTTTTCGAAAAGTAAGCTGGGTGTCCAGATCTTAGGCGTTATCCCTCAATCTCCGGCAGATAAAATGGGGTTGCAAAAAGGCGAGGTCATTTCGAAAATAAATGGGGTCGTCGTCAGGGAAGAAGAAGAGTTATACAGGGCGCTCCAAATAAACCGGGCACATTGCAAGCTTGAGGTCATAGATAACAATGAACAGATCCGTTTTGTACAAAGGGCTCTTTTTGACGGGGAGCATTACGAATTGGGCATCTTGTTCGTAGATGATCAATTAAAGGAAAGCGGACAAGTGGGTTAATGACACATTAATATAAAATAAAAAGGCCTTTCTCGATTTGTATCGAGAAAGGCCTTTTTTAAACTATTACTTTTCAAGCATAATCTTTTCTATATCGTCCAGCATTTTATTAGCTGCAATTACTCCGCCAGCTGTATTCCATGTTGCGTCGCTAACCTCATGGGCATTTCCATTTTTGACTGCATCAAGGTTTTTCCAAAGCGGATCATTCGTCCATTCTTTTGCTGTGCTTAGGGCCTGTTTGTCCCCTTCAGGAGCGTAAGTGAAGTAGAAGAGAATATCTCCATCCATTTTAGGGATGACTTCTTTCCCAACCTCAATGGCAAGGTTACCTAATTTATTATCTGCAGTGAAAAGTTCCTTCTGTTGTTCTGCACGTTTAAATCCTAATTGATCGAAAATCACTCCAGAGAATGAATCAGTGTAATAAATACGAGTAGTTCCAGCCATGAAACGAACAATGGATACTTCTTGATTTACTTTATCACCCAATTTAGCTTTAAGATCTTCTGTGTTTTTATCGAACTCCGCAATTACATCGTTACCTTTTTCTTCAAGGTTCAAGGCTTTTGCATAAAGTTTAAAGTTTTCTTTCCAATCTCCTCTTAGCGTTTCCGAGAAAACGGTAGGGGCGATCGCATTTAATTTATCATAAACAGCCTCTTGGCGTATCTTGCTTCCGATAATCAAGTCAGGCTTCAGTGATGCGATTTTTTCTAAGTTAACTTCATGTTCAACACCAACAACTTCGACCCCATCCATATCATCTTTAATATGGTCGTACCAAGGGTCGCCAAGCCATGATTGAACGGCACCAACAGGTTTAATTCCTAAAGCAAGCAATGCCTCAGTACCTTCATTTGTTAAAACGACCACCCTTTTAGGCGTTTCTTTCAACTTGGCAGTGCCCATGGCATGCTCAATTGTGTAGCTTTTATCCTCTTTCTTGTCGTCAGCTTTATTTCCATCGGCTTTTTCATCCGAATTCCCGCAAGCTGCTAGAAGAAAGACTGCAAATATTGTAAAAATCGTTAATAATGACTTGAATCTAAACATTTATGTATCCCTCCCAATTATTAAGCGAATGATAATCATTCGCACTTAACAGCATCATCATAAAATGAATATACTTTTCTGTCAATATATAAATGAAAATGATTCTCAAATTCGTTGACATAATCCCATTACGACCAGTAAAATATTACTATACAAACGTGATTGGAAAGGTAACTGGATATGTTATTAAAATATACATGGCAGAAATGGATGGGGCTGTTCATTACCATTCTTTTGCTGCTGTTTTTACTGTGCTCAAGCATTGTATACGGTTATACTGATACAACATGGAAAATGGCCATCGATGCTTTTACCCATTTCAATGGGACGAATGAACACATTGTCATTCAATCAGTAAGACTTCCGCGTGCCCTGATTGCTTCGGCAATTGGTGCAAGTTTAGCCATCTCGGGGGTTTTGATGCAAACGCTAACTAAAAACCCCCTGGCCTCTCCGGATATCTTCGGGGTCAACGCCGGGGCAGGATTGGCTGTTGTCACTGGGGTCACGGTGTTTGGGATAAGTAATCTTCAAGTATTCACATGGCTCTCATTCATAGGGGCGGCCATAGCCACGATAAGCATATTTATGATTGGTAGCATGGGACGCGGCGGCTTGACACCGATGAAGCTGACATTGGCTGGTGCAGCCATGACGGCCATGGTAGCTTCACTTACCCAAGGTCTTCTTGTTTCTAATGAGGCTCTTTTAGATCAAGTCCTATTCTGGCTTGCCGGATCCGTTTCCGGTAGAAGTCTAGACAATTTAGTTGCCGTCCTGCCTTATCTTGTCGTAGGATGGGGCCTTGCCTTGATCATGTCCGGTAAAATGAATGTGTTATCAATGGGTGAAGATGTTGCGAAAGGCCTTGGACTGAATATAGTTTTCCTTAAACTGGTCCTGGGACTGGCAATCATCCTGCTCGCTGGCGGATCAGTGGCGGTTGCGGGTCCGATTGGCTTTATAGGTATCGTCGTTCCGCATCTTACCCGCTCTATAGTAGGTATTGATCATCGGTGGGTGATTCCCTTCTCTGGACTTTTCGGGGCGGTGCTTTTGATTGCGGCCGATGTCATATCAAGGTATATCCTGATGCCTCGAGAAGTTCCGGTTGGAGTCATGACAGCCATAATCGGGACCCCATTCTTTATTTATATTGCTAGAAAGGGGTTCAGCGGCCGATGAAGTCATATAAGAGCTTTCGTTTATTTAATGAAAAAATATCATTCTTGATGGATAGAAAAGCTATGATCGTGATTTTTATATTATTTTTAGTCACTTCACTAGTGTTTGTAATCAGTACTGGAGTGGGTGAAATGAATATAAATCCGTTAAGTGTCCTCCAGGTTTTTATCGGAGGGGGGACGGAGAGCGATCGGCTTATTATCCAATCTTTCCGCCTGCCTAGAATAATTGTTGCCTTGCTGGTAGGGATGGGCCTTGCTGTAGCTGGAGGGATCCTTCAAGGGATGATTCGAAATCCACTTGCTTCGCCGGATATCTTGGGGATAACAGGAGGAGCGACAGTAGCGGTCGTTGGATTCCTGGCCATTTTTAGCGATAAGAATCATTCTTTGACGGTGAGCATCAATTGGCTGCCGTTAGCTGCATTCATTGGGGCGACGGTCGTGGCCTTTCTTGTTTATTCATTAGCCTGGAAAAATGGAGTTCCCCCGATAAGGCTTGTGTTGATCGGGATTGGGGTGATGGCTTTAATGAAGGCACTCACTACGATGATGATGATTCTTGGCCCAGTCTATCAAGCGAGCCAGGCCAATCTTTGGATCACGGGGTCAGTGTCTAACTCCACCTGGAATAATATCGCTGTACTGGCACCATGGACGATACTATTCCTGTTAATCGCCTTCCTGTATGCCAGGAATATTAATTTACAGGAGCTAGGCGATGACCTTGCAACGGGGCTTGGGGGCCATGTCCAAAAACAGCGGTTTGCATTATTGATGATCAGTACGGCCTTGATTGGCGGTTCCACGGCATTTGCCGGAGGAATAGGATTTGTGGGATTAATGGCACCCCACATGGCCAGAAGGCTGGTTGGTTCGAGTTTTGGAGTGTTACTGCCCACTTCAGCTTTGCTTGGTGGCATCCTGGTTATGGTGGCGGATTTAATTGGACGGACCTTATTCTCACCTTTGGAAATACCGGCTGGTGTCTTCACAGCGAGCATCGGGGCACCATACTTCATTTATTTACTATATAAAACGAGGAATTCGTAAATCCGGTAAATGTAGAAAGCAGCAGTCATCCTAGGGATGGCTGCTGCTTCTGTTTGTAGACAAAAGAGGTTTGGCGCAAAGGTGCCGAGGCTCCCGAACCGCCTGCGGAAAGCGAGTGCCTGAAGTGGAAATCAACGTCTAACTTAAAAGAACTGCAGGCAAGCTCGCTTTCTTTTTCATTAAGCTTCTTTAGCTGCTTCGATTTCGATGGTAAGCGTGATTTGATCGCCGATCAGTACTCCGCCTGTTTCTAACGCCGCGTTATAGGTTAGACCATAATCACTGCGTTTGACTTTCCCTTTTCCGCTAAATCCTGCTTTTTCATTTCCCCATGGATCTTTCCCTTGGCCTTCGAAGGTGATGCTGAAAGTTTCTTCTTGTGTGATTCCATTAAGAGTCACATTTCCAGTTACATCATATTCATCTACATCCGTTTTCACGATCTTTGTTGATTTGAATGTTAAAGTAGGATTGTTTTCTACATCAAAGAAGTCAGCGGAACGCAAGTGATTATCCCGGTCTGCATTGCGTGTGTCGATACTGGCCACATCAACGGTAAAATCGATTTCTGCAGTTGTTAGATCCAATGGGTTTGCTAGGATGCTTGCTTCAAACTTATTAAAACTACCTTTTACTTTAGCGATCATCATATGTTTTACGGAAAATTCAATAGCACTATGAGTCGGATCGATGGTCCATTTTGTATTTGTCATGTTTATTCCTCCTGATTATTAATCTTGAATTTATATATCTTTAATTTGAGATATCTTAACTTAATGTAATTATAAGAGGTGAAATCAATAGTGTCAACTGAAAGTTTTCCTTAATTTTGAAAACATGAAAAACCCTGTGCATTTATCGTGCACAGGGTTTTTGCTTATCCAAGGAGAGTAAAGCTGGCACCTTTAGTGATTGGCATGTTCTTTCTCTTCTTGAGTGGTCACTTTACTCGGCCAAAAAGCAAGTCGGCCAAGTAGGGCGGTGATTGCAGGAACAAGGAACGGGCGCACAATGAATGTGTCCATTAACACACCAAGTGCAGTAATGAGACCGAATTGAACCAATACTTGAATAGGAAGTGTGGCTAGAACGGAAAAAGTGGCTGCCAAGATTATTCCGGCGGAAGTGATGACACCACTAGTTTCGGCAACGCCTTTTCGAATGGCCTGCTTGATTGGCATTGTTTCTTTCTTACGCCAAATGCTTGAAACCATGAAAATGTTATAATCCTCGCCAAGTGCAACCAGGAATACGAAAGAATAGAGCGGAATGGTACCCTCTATGGCATCGACACCCATGAAATGGTGCAGGATTATCCAACCTAAGCCCATTGCTGCAAAGAATGAGAGAATGACTGTTCCCATTAAATACACCATGGCTGTCACAGATCGCAAGTAGACTAAGAGGAGCAAGGAAATCAGGACGATGATGATCGGGATGATCATGAATTCATCGGATTTTACAGTATCCCTTTTATCGAATTGAGTCGCAGTTTGCCCGCCAATCCAAACCTTTTCATCAACGGAAGATATATTGGCGGCCTTCAATTCTCGCTCCGCCATTTTGCGGATTTCAGGAATGGAATCAATGGCCTCGATAGCATATGGGTTCAAGTTGAATGTGACCTCATAGGATTGCAGATCTTTATTGGATTTACTTGTGACTGGATCGGCAACACTTTCAACGATATTCATCTCTTCTAATGCCGGCGCTAAATCGACATCTTCACCATCCGTATCGATAACCACTGTGGCTGGTGCCAGTTCGCCCGGTGAATACGAGTCGGAAATGACAGAATAGCCTTCACGGGAGTTCATATCTTCAGGGAAGGAAGAGAGAATATCATATGAATATTTTATTTGTGAAGAATATCCAGCTAAAACACTGAAGACGATCAGGCATGTAAGAATGACAGTCCATGGCCTGGTCGTGACGATATGACCAATCCATTTACCTATGCGGCCTTCTTTATGCTTTTTGACGGCTTTTCCCTTTTTCTTAGCCCGTGCTTCTTCCATTTCAGGTGTACGCGGAACGATCGGGAAGAAGGAAGCCCTTCCGAATACAGAAAGCAATGCCGGTACAAGTGTTAAAGCTGCCAGCATCATGATAAAAATGGACAAGCTGAATGGTACAGCGAAACGGTGGTAGGCTCCGTATTTGGCTACAAGCAATGTTAGCAGGGAGATGACGATCGTAAGGCCGCTCATCGCAATGGCGCCTGATGAATCTTTAAATGCGGCGATCATGGCTTTCCGTTTGCTTTCATGATTCCTTAATTCACTTCTGTAGTGAGAAATTAAAAATAGACAATAATCCGTTCCGGCACCGAATAATAATACGGTCATGATTGAAATTGCCTGTGAATCGACTGTAATCCAACCATGATCTGCCATGAATCCTAGAATCGGGCTCGTGACGATATAGGCGAAGCCCACTCCGATTAGAGGAATGATGGCTAAAAGAGGAGAGCGGTAAATGAGTAATAACACGACAAGTACAAGTATTACTGTCGCTAACAGCAATTTGAAATCAGCACCTGAAAATAAACCCGTTGCATCGACGGATATCCCTACAGGGCCTGTTACTCGAAGGGATAGTTCACCTGAATCTGTCGGGACCTTGAATGGGTCCGATCCAATGCGTTCCGATACAGCTTCATTAATGCTTTCAAGATTTTTTTCGAGAATTTCTGTCTCGGTCTTTTCTTTAAAGAAAAGTGGCTGTACAAAAGTCGTTCCATCTTCCGAAACCGATCCTTGAAGAGCAGGCAACGGAGTTTCATGAAGCGGCGGTAAAAAGGATTGCTGTGTCAATGGGTTATCTGTCAGTTCTTTGGAAAGGTACTGGATTTCAGCCAAGTCGGCCTCCGTCAGTCCACTTTCCCGATGCCATGTAAGGAGGGCAGGTAATCCAGAGGATGTTGGAAACTCTTCTTTAATAAGTTCATCGGCCACGACAGAAGGTGAGTCTTCGGGCAAGTCTGCGGTATTATTTGCTGTTCGATCATTAACGGCAGGCAATGTGAAGGTTAATGCGATTGCTGCAATTATCCATACAGCAATGACAACCCAACGACCGGTTTTTCCAGTCATCGTCCTGCCAAGTCTTCCTAATATTGATTCGTCCAATGAAGGCACCCCGTTTTTTAAGATTTTTTATCCTTAGTTCATTATAATGGAGCGCTGCTGTCATATACAAAAATGGGTATGCTACCTCCATGTTTCTACTAAATGCATCAAAGCTTTCATATCATTATATGATTTACACCAGTTGTTTAATGCATAAACATATGGTCAGCGATATATAGGGGAAATTGAAATAACTTCAATTAAATTTGAAGATTGAAGAGTGAAATATAGGGAATAGGGGAAAGTATGTTAGTATTATGGCTTTTATTAACAGAGGAGGGATATTTTTGTCCGATAAATCCAAAAAAACAAATGATGAATCGAAAGAAACATTAACGAACAGGCAAGGGCACCCGGTAACGAATAACCAGAGTCTTAGAACTGTGGGAAACAGAGGACCTAGTACACTTGAGAACTATGATTTCCTGGAAAAGATCAGCCACTTCGATAGGGAGCGTATCCCTGAACGGGTGGTGCACGCCCGTGGTGCAGGTGCACATGGTTATTTCGTTCCGACCGGTAAAGCGGGGGACGAGCCTATTTCAAAATATACGAGAGCGAAGGTTTTTCAGGAAGAAGGTAAAAAAACCCCGGTATTCGTGAGATTCTCATCTGTTATTCATGGAGGGACGTCCCCGGAAACGTTACGTGATCCCAGGGGATTTGCCGTTAAATTTTATACGGAGGATGGAAACTGGGATCTTGTAGGCAATAACCTGAAAATTTTCTTTATCCGTGATGCCATGAAATTCCCGGATTTGATTCATGCCTTCAAACCCGATCCGGTCACGAACATTCAGGACGGCAGGAGGATTTTCGATTTTTGCTCGAGCTCACCTGAAACATTCCATATGATTACCTTTGTGTTCTCCCCATGGGGCATTCCAGCTAACTACCGCATGATGCAAGGGTCAGGGGTCAATACTTATAAATGGGTGGATGAGGAAGGGAAAGCGGTGCTTGTCAAGTATCATTGGGAACCGAAACAAGGGATCAAGAACCTGACACAGCAAGAGGCAAATGAAATTCAAGCTACGAATTTCAATCATGCCACACAGGATCTATATGAAGCGATTGAACGCGGGGACTATCCTGAATGGGATCTCAACGTACAGATCATGAGTGATGATGATCATCCTGAGTTGGATTTTGATCCGCTGGATGATACGAAAATCTGGCCGAAAGATGAGTTCCCATGGCTCCATGTCGGTACGATGGTTTTGAATAAAAACCCTGAAGACTATTTCACTGAGGTCGAACAGGCTGCTTTCGGCACCGGTGTCCTAGTGGATGGACTGGACTTTTCTGATGACAAGATGTTACAGGGCCGTACATTCTCTTATTCCGATACACAGCGTCACCGTGTTGGTGCTAATTATCTGCAATTGCCGATTAATGCGCCAAAGAAACCAACTGCCACGAATCAGACTGGCGGACAGATGCAATTTGAAGTTGGCAGAGGCAGCCAAAGCCCCCACATCAACTACGAACCATCAACTGTCGGCGGCTTGAAGGAAGCCAAGCAGACGGGCAAGGAGTATACACCTATGGTGGAAGGGAAACTTGTTCGTGAGACAATCGATCGCCAAAACAATACGAAACAGGCTGGTGAAACATTCCGTGAATTCGAGGATTGGGAAAAAGACGATTTAATTTCCAATTTAGTGGCGGCATTGGCTCCTGCCGACAAGCGCATTCAGGAAAAAATGATAGCTCTTGCCGAAGAGGCCGATGAGGAGTATGGCCGCAGATTGAAAGAGGGACTGGCCGCGGCTTCTGAACATACAAACTCTTCAAAACCTCTGGGCGGGACGGATAACCCTGAGGACGCCGTTAGAAAAGGACATGAAGCGGATCCATATTGATTGTGCTGAAAAGAAGCAAACTTCCCTTTAAAGGGGTTTGCCTCTTTTTTTTATGGGCATAATTGGAGGATGTATGGAATGCTCTTCTGATGATGCTTGAAAATCAAGTAGGAAATTGATTGGCAAAAAACTTGATAATCATTTAAACTGAAACTACTCTATTTTTCTCTTATAAAGGAGATGAAAAAATGATTAAACTTCTTTCTGCCCTTTTCCTTCCTTGTCTACTTGTCATGCTATTTTCAAGAGTCACCTATAACAATGTTGTGGGTCTTGTTTTAACTGTTGCCTTGATTACAGCTTCCGCATATAAAGGTTATACGCATACAAACTTATTGATCATCGTGGATGCCTTATCCCTGACAGTGGGATTTTGGTTATCAAAAAGAATGATGAAACGTACATCCAAGAGCGCCTGACACTAAAGGTGCTTTTTTTGTACTCAAACATGTCATTCCCCTCAACACATCATGAAGTCCATAAAACAAAAATAGAATGGATGTTCGCTTATTGCTGGTTTGTTTTAAGGCTAATGTGGTAGAATGTGTATATATGCTTTATTAAACCGGAATAAATAGAAGGGATATAGGCATGTCCCGTTTTCATATAAAAATATTTCAATAGGAGGCTATGCTTGGTGAAGGATAAGTTTGAGTTAGTCTCAAAATACTCTCCTCAAGGAGATCAACCGGCAGCGATTGAAATGCTGGTCGAAGGGATTAAGGAAGGCAAGGAAATGCAGACGTTATTGGGGGCGACGGGGACAGGGAAAACGTTCACCGTTTCCAATGTGATTCAAAAAATCAATAAACCGACTCTTGTCATTGCCCACAATAAAACGTTGGCAGGGCAGCTTTACAGTGAGTTCAAAGAGTTCTTCCCTAATAATGCCGTTGAATACTTCGTTAGCTATTATGATTACTACCAGCCAGAGGCTTATGTTCCATCCACGGATACATTCATCGAAAAAGATGCAAGCATCAATGATGAAATCGATAAACTGCGTCACTCGGCAACCTCATCTTTGTTCGAAAGGAAAGATGTCATCATCATTGCCAGCGTTTCGTGCATATATGGACTCGGTTCCCCTGAAGAGTACCGGGAGATGGTCGTTTCCCTCCGGACAGGCATGGAGATAGACCGGAATGCCTTGCTGCACAGACTCGTGGATATTCAATATGAGAGGAATGATATTGCTTTCCAACGGGGGACCTTCCGCGTTCGCGGCGACGTGGTCGAAATTTTCCCGGCTTCACGTGATGAACATTGCGTACGGGTCGAGTTTTTCGGAGATGAGATTGACCGCATCCGTGAAGTTGATGCCCTGACTGGTGAAATTACTGGTGAACGGGAACATATCGCCATTTTCCCGGCTTCCCACTTCGTAACCCGCGAAGAGAAAATGCGGATAGCCATTCAAAATATCGAAACGGAACTGGAAGAGCGATTGAAGGAATTAAGGGAAGATGAAAAACTCCTTGAAGCACAGCGCTTGGAGCAGCGGACCCGTTATGATTTGGAAATGATGCGGGAAATGGGCTTTTGTTCAGGGATCGAGAACTATTCCCGCCATTTAACCCTTCGTCCCCCAGGTGCGACACCATACACTTTAATGGATTACTTTCCAGAGGACTTCCTATTGGTCGTGGATGAATCACACGTAACCCTTTCGCAAGTCCGCGGAATGTTCAATGGAGATCAGGCGCGGAAGCAAGTGCTCGTCGATCATGGCTTCCGTCTGCCTTCTGCAAAAGATAACCGCCCGCTAAGATTTGAGGAATTTGAAAAAAAGGTACATCAATCCATATTCGTTTCGGCAACTCCGGGACCATATGAACTCGAACATACGCCAGAAATGGTTCAGCAGATCATCCGTCCTACCGGATTGCTGGATCCGACGGTGGAAGTGCGGCCGATTGAAGGGCAGATAGATGACTTGATCGGTGAAATACAGGAGCGCGTCAAAAAGAACGAGCGTGTGCTCATTACGACCTTGACGAAAAAGATGTCTGAGGATTTAACTGATTATTTAAAGGAAATCGGCATCAAGGTCCAATATCTTCATTCGGAAGTTAAGACCTTGGAAAGGATAGAAATCATCCGGGAACTTCGAATGGGCAAATATGATGTACTCGTTGGAATCAACCTTTTAAGGGAAGGCCTGGATATACCAGAAGTGTCGTTGGTGACCATTCTGGATGCCGATAAGGAAGGGTTCCTTCGCTCGGAACGTTCGCTTATTCAAACGATGGGCCGTGCAGCCCGTAATGCCAACGGTCACGTCATCATGTATGCAGACCGCATCACGAATTCGATGGAACTTGCCATCAATGAAACGAGGCGGCGCCGTGAAATCCAGGAAGATTATAATAAAGAGCATGGAATAATGCCTCAAACCATTCAAAAGGATATCCGTGACTCCATAAGGGCGACACATGTAGCCGAAGAAGGCGAAGAGTATAAAGAAGACCTTGCGCCAAGCCTCGCGAAGCTCCCTAAAAAAGAGCGTTTAAAAGTGATGGAGAGCATGGAAAAAGAAATGAAGGAAGCGGCAAAGGCACTGGATTTCGAGCGAGCTGCCGAGCTGCGTGATTTATTACTAGAGTTGAAAGCGGAAGGGTGACGAAACATGGCAATGGATAAAATTGTGATAAAAGGCGCCAGGGCCAACAATTTAAAGAATATTGATATCACGATACCGAGAGACAAACTTGTCGTACTGACCGGATTATCCGGATCTGGGAAGTCTTCCTTGGCTTTTGATACGATTTATGCAGAAGGGCAAAGACGTTATGTAGAATCACTGTCCGCTTATGCTCGTCAATTTTTAGGCCAAGTGGATAAACCGGATGTCGATGCGATCGAAGGTTTGTCACCAGCCATTTCCATAGACCAGAAAACGACCAGTCGAAATCCTCGTTCAACCGTAGGGACTGTTACGGAGATCTATGATTATTTAAGGCTGTTATTTGCACGGGTCGGCAGGCCGACCTGTCCGATCCATAATATTGAAATCACCTCACAAACGATTGAGCAAATGGTGGACCGCATTCTTGATTACCCTGAGCGAACCAAGCTTCAGGTATTGGCACCGCTTGTCTCGGGCAGAAAAGGGACACATGCAAAAGTCTTGGAGGAAGTTAAGAAACAAGGATATGTCCGCATTCGTGTGAATGGGGAAATGCATGATCTCAGCGAGGAGATCACTCTCGAAAAAAATAAAAAGCATTCAATTGAAGTCATCATAGACCGGATCGTCATTAAAGAGGGTATCATGGCGCGGCTCGCGGATTCATTGGAAAGTGCTTTGCAGCTTGGCGAAGGCAAAGTCATCATTGACGTCATGGGTGAGGAAGAGCTGCTGTTCAGTGAGCATCATGCTTGTCCATACTGCGGATTTTCGATTGAAGAGTTAGAGCCGAGAATGTTCTCCTTCAATAGCCCGTTTGGAGCATGCCCGGATTGTGATGGCTTGGGGGCGAGGCTTGAGGTGGACCGTGATCTGGTCATCCCGAATAACGAATTAAGCCTCCGCCAACATGCGATTGCGCCATGGGAGCCGACGAGTTCTCAATATTATCCGCAGCTGCTTGAAGCGGTAGCCAACCATTATGGGATAGATATGGATGTGCCCGTTAAAGATTTACCGGAAGAGAAGATGGATAAGGTCTTGCTTGGTTCAGGTAAAGATAAGATATATTTCCGTTATAAAAATGATTTTGGAAGAGTGCAAGAAGGATATATTCCTTTTGAAGGAGTTTTAAGAAACATCGAAAGGCGCTTCAAGGAGACGAGTTCAGACTATATTCGTGAGCAAATGCAGAAATATATGTCAGAACATCACTGTCCGACCTGTAAGGGTCATCGATTAAAAAAAGAGAGTCTTTCCGTCCTCATTCAAGGGGTCCATATAAGTGAAACGACAGCTTTATCAGTGGAAGATGCGTTAGTATTTTTCGATGAGCTTGATTTGACTGAAAAGGAAGCGGCAATTGCGAGATTGATTCTACGTGAAATTCGAGAGCGGCTCGGTTTCCTGGCTAATGTAGGTTTGGAATATTTGACGTTGAGCAGGGCAGCGGGAACATTATCAGGCGGTGAGGCGCAGCGTATACGATTGGCTACGCAGATCGGTTCCCGATTGACGGGAGTACTCTATATTTTGGATGAACCTTCAATAGGGCTGCATCAGAGGGATAACGATCGATTGATCGAAACATTGAAGAATATGCGCGAAATCGGGAACACCCTGATTGTTGTCGAGCATGATGAAGATACGATGATTGCTGCGGACTATTTGATCGATGTTGGTCCTGGAGCAGGAGCGCATGGAGGGGAAATAGTGGCCGCTGGTACTCCGGAAGAGGTCATGAATAACCCTAAATCCTTAACGGGCCAATATTTAGCAGGGAAGAAATTCATTCCACTGCCATTGGAACGCCGGAAAAATGATGGCCGTGTCATTGAGATAAAAGGTGCCAAGGAAAATAATTTGAAAAACGTTAATGTGAAATTCCCGCTTGGGGTCTTTACAGCCGTTACAGGAGTCTCTGGATCAGGGAAAAGTACATTAGTGAATGAGATCCTCCATAAATCGTTGGCTCAGAAGCTGAATCGGGCAAAAGCCAGACCAGGAGATTTCCGTGAGATCAAGGGAATTGAGCATTTAGATAAAGTCATTGATATCGATCAATCACCGATCGGCAGAACCCCACGATCGAATCCGGCTACCTATACGGGTGTATTCGATGATGTTCGTGACGTATTTGCCTCGACTAATGAAGCGAAGATCCGCGGTTATAAAAAAGGAAGGTTCAGTTTCAATGTGAAGGGCGGACGCTGTGAAGCATGCCGTGGTGATGGCATTATCAAGATTGAAATGCATTTTCTTCCAGATGTCTATGTCCCATGTGAAATCTGTCATGGGAAACGTTATAATCGGGAAACCCTTGAAGTGAAATATAAAGGGAAAAACATTTCCGACATCCTCGATATGACAGTTGAGGAAGGCGTTAGCTTCTTTGAAAATATCCCAAAAATCAAACGGAAGCTACAAACGATTTATGATGTTGGTTTGGGTTATATCAAGCTAGGGCAGCCTGCTACCACTTTATCAGGCGGTGAAGCGCAAAGGGTGAAACTTGCTTCAGAATTGCATCGCCGTTCCACTGGTCGCTCCTTTTATATCTTGGATGAACCAACTACCGGACTTCATGTCCACGATATAGCAAGGCTGCTCCAGGTTCTGCAGCGGCTGGTTGACAATGGGGATACAGTTTTGGTGATCGAGCATAATCTGGATGTCATCAAGACGGCGGACCATATTATTGACCTGGGTCCGGAAGGCGGAGATAAGGGCGGTACGATCGTCACTTATGGAACTCCTGAAAAAATATGTGAGGTTTCCGAATCATATACGGGAAAATACTTAAAACCTGTACTTACCCGTGATCAAATTCGCATGGAAAATTGGATAGAAGAAAAAGAAACTCAGCATGAACATGCATAAAAGAACAAGCCAACCGGCTTGTTTTTTTGTAGAAAAATGACGGTGTGCATTTAATCAATCATTTGATTAAAGAATAGGAAAACAAGATATTTCCGGGGAAATCACACATCATCCTTTTAGGAAATTGTCATTTCCCTTTGTCGAATGATGGGAAAAATGGTATTTATGAAACTTTTTAGATATCTGGGCGTATGTATGAATAAAATGAAAGAAGAAAGCGAGGAATGTTCATGCAGGAGGAAAGAAAAAAAATATTGGAAATGATTCAGGATGGAAAGTTATCAGCGGAAGAAGCCATGGGCTTATTGGAAGAATTAGATAAAGCCAGTCAGGAAAGTGAAGCTAAAGAGCAGAAATTGCAAAATGAATTATCGACGGTAGTCGTGGATAAGAAAAGCGAGGGAAGCACTCAGGATACGTTTAAGAAGAATATCCAGTCATCGAAAGAAAAGATTATTGATTTCGTTGAAAGTGCTTTTAAGAAAATCAAAGAAACGGACCTTGATTTCAATTTTGGAAAATCTGTGGAGGTCAGTCATATTTTCCAGCATGACCATGATTTCCTGAATGAAGTTGATGTGGATATAGCAAATGGAAAAATAAAAATCGCCGCATGGGACCATAATGATGTCCGGGTTGAATGCGAAGCTAAGGTATATCGTGTGGAAGATATAGAAGAAGCCAGGAAGAACTTTTTGGAAGAAGTCGATTTCACGATTGAAAATGGAAAATTGAGGTTCAAGGTTCGTGAAAAATCCATAAAGGTTGATACGATCATGTACATTCCAAGGAAGGAATATGAGGATATCCATATAAGGATGTTCAATGGCGCAATCACGACTGAATCATTGAAATCAGAGAACCTTAAAGCGAAGACGGCGAATGGTGCCATTCATATCATGCAGGGTACGGGTGATTCGTGTGAGCTTGAAACAGCTAACGGGATGATCACCATTGCGGATACCAACTTTAATGATTTGGAAGCCGAGACCTTGAATGGAGCGATTAATGCCGATGGATACTTCAAGAAATTGGATGTCCAAACTTTCAATGGGGAAATCATCTGTACGAATTCAGGGATGGATTGCGATTCGATCCATGCTAAGTCAATCACTGGAAAAGTCCAGCTGACCCTGCCGCCAGGGAAGGCGATCGAAGGAGAGTTGAAATCAAATTTAGGAAGCTTTAATGTAACTTTGGAAGGGATGACCATCATCGAAGAGAAAAGTGATGTGGTTCAGAAGGTCCTTAAGTTTAAGACCGTTAAGGAAGAAGTTCCTGTGCTTCATGTTTTTGCAGAAACCAAGACTGCAGCGATAACGGTCTCCTGAAGAAAAAGAAAGCCCGCGGATATAACTGGCGGGCCCAGAATGTAGCCAAACTCGGTGAAAATCGAGCTTGGCTACATTTTTTTATGGCTTGTACAATTTGGATGTTGATTTCCACTCCCGGCACTCGCTTTCCGCCTGCGGGGAGCTCTTCTGGATGCGCTTTTCCCGCAGGAGCCTCGCACACCTGCTTCAATCAACTTTGTTGTTAAATTTTGATAGAAACCATGTGTTGCTTGGAGGAGGTTCGGGAACAACATTTGATGAAAGATATGTTTTCTGAACCATTTTTCTACAAAGTGAGCCCGCCAATTTAAACAGGCGGGCTTTCTTAGTATTCTGCAGTTTCATCTCATCTCTTTCCTGTTCACGGGGACCTGCCCGCTTTCATCATCCGGGTGCAGTGAATAAAAAAACCATAAATCGATAATGCTTTGTTTGGTTATTAACAGAAAAATGCTAAAATAGAAAAAGTATCTCGAAAAATAGCAACGCTCCAAAAGGAGGAAAGATATATGGCAAAAGTCCGTACAAAGGATATAGTAGACGCGTTCGGTCTAGAACTTATCAGTGGGGAAGAAGGAATTAACCGACCAATAGTCACGAGTGATTTATCTCGTCCCGGACTTGAAATAGCCGGTTTTTTTGATTATTATCCCGCGGATCGAGTACAGCTTTTAGGTATGACGGAGATGTCCTTTTTTAATCGGTTGAATGAACCGGAGCGAATACAGAGGATGGAAGAGTTGTGCAGGGACTTTACTCCAGGCATCATCATTACGCGTGGTCAGGAAGTGCCGATAGAATTGATCGAAGCTTCTGAGCGGGAATCCGTTCCTGTGATGAGATCTAATATGAAGACAACAAGGTTATACAGCCGTCTGACCAATTTCCTTGAAAGCAGGTTGGCACCAACTACTGCTGTTCATGGTGTATTGGTGGATATCTATGGGTTAGGGGTGTTGATCACCGGGAAAAGCGGAGTCGGTAAAAGTGAGACAGCCCTGGAATTGGTGAAACGGGGCCATCGTCTCGTAGCCGATGACTGCGTCGAAATCAGGCAGGAAGACCAAGATACGCTAGTAGGGAATGCCCCGGATTTAATCGAGCATCTTCTTGAAATAAGAGGGTTGGGAATCATTAATGTAATGACACTTTTTGGAGCTGGTGCAGTCCGGAGCAACAAAAAGATCTCAATCGTCATCAATCTGGAACTATGGGAAAAAAACAAGCAGTATGACCGGGTTGGTCTTGATGAAGAAAAAATGAAAATCATCGATACGGAAGTGACGAAAATTACCGTACCTGTCCGACCAGGGCGAAATTTAGCTGTTATCATTGAAGTGGCAGCCATGAATTACCGCCTGAAACGAATGGGAGTAAATGCTGCGGAACAGTTTTCAGATCGCTTGAACCATGCCATTGCAGATCCGGAACATGATGAATTTTAAAAGCTTATAGGAAAAGAGGGGACAAAATGGAACAAGGAATACAGCCGCTGAATCCAATCGCGATAGATCTAGGCCCCATCCAGGTACATTGGTATGGACTGATCATCGGTTTCGGTGTGTTATTGGGTCTTATTATCGCTTTGAGGGAATCTGAGCGGAGAGGTCTTGATAAGGAAATATTTACGGATATGATTTTGTTTGCTGTCCCGATCGCGATCATTAGTGCCCGTATATATTATGTGATCTTCCAATGGGAGTACTATTCACAAAACCCGGGGGATATCATAAAAATATGGAATGGCGGAATTGCCATACATGGTGCTTTGATTGGATCTGTGCTGACTGCGGTAGTCTTTGCCAAGGTCAAGAAAGTCTCATTCTGGAAGCTGGCTGATATTGCTGCACCGAGCTTATTGTTGGGGCAGGCGATTGGCCGTTGGGGTAATTTCATGAATCAGGAAGCACATGGTGGAGAAATAACAAGATCATTCCTGGAAAATATGCATTTGCCTGAATTCATCATCAATCAAATGTACATAAACGGTGCGTATTATCACCCGACCTTTTTGTATGAATCGATTTGGAATATCGCCGGTGTCATTATCCTCTTAAGTTTACGGAAAGTGAACTTGCGCAGGGGGGAACTATTTTTAACCTATGTAATATGGTATTCCATCGGCCGTTTTTACATTGAAGGATTGCGGACGGATAGTTTGATGCTGACGGAATCGCTGCGTATCGCACAAGTGATCTCGATTGTGTTGGTGGTTGTAGCCATTGCTTTAGTTGTCTATAGAAGGGTCCGCGGGCATGCAAACAAACGATATTTAGATGCATAGGGAATTTGTGTAAAGGGAGAGGGCATAGTGATAGTAAATTCGATTAAAAAGGGACTTCTTTCAGGCTTGAATACTACTTGGTCTTTGGGGAAAGTGATATTTCCAGTCACTTTGATCGTCACTGTGCTTCAATATACGCCTGTATTGCCATTCATCATTAACTTGATAGCGCCTTTGATGAATCTCATCGGTCTTCCCGGGGATGCGGCAATTCCGCTTGTGTTAGGGAATTTCCTGAATTTATACGCGGCAATCGCTGGCATATTAACACTTGATTTGACTGTGAAAGAAGTTTTTATTATTGCTATAATGCTATCTTTTTCACATAATTTGTTGATCGAGTCAGGTGTGGCGATGAAAACCGGTGTCAAGCTGTGGATCATCTTAACAGTACGGATCGGGCTTGCCCTATTATCAGCGATCATCATCAATCTTGTCTGGCAGGGCGGATCTGAAATGGCCCAAGGAGTGGCTATCGGGGAGGCTGCAGAGTTTAACGGAGCAGGTGCAATCCTCTTACATGGGGTTCTCCAGGCCCTTTCAGGAATCGGTCAGCTGGCGGTCATCGTTATTCCGCTCATGGTGGCGGTTCAAATCATGAAAGATTTAAAATGGCTGGAAGCCTTCTCGAAAGCCCTTGCTCCCTCCATGAAGGTCCTGGGGATGAAGCCGAATGCTTCCATGCCTTTCGTTACAGGCCTGACTCTCGGTTTGGCATATGGGGCGGGCGTAATGATTCAAGCCGCTAAAGAAGATAATGTTTCGAAGAAGGATATGACGATTGCGTTCATCTTTTTAGTTGCCTGCCATGCTGTTGTAGAAGACACACTGATTTTTATTCCGCTGGGGATTCCGGTCTTGCCGTTGTTGCTTATTCGGCTGCTCACTGCCATTGTTTTAACGATGGCCGTTGCGTATATATGGAATCGGACTGACAGGGTACAGAGAAAGGAAGCTGTAATATGAACAGTAACATAACTACATTATTATTCGATCTAGATGGGACGTTGATCAATACAAATGAATTGATCATCGCCTCTTTTACGGAAACTTTAAACCACTTTTGTCCTGGAAAGTTCAATCGGGAAGATATCATTCCATTTATCGGACCGACTTTGGTCGATACTTTCTCTTCCATTGATCCAAAACGAGTGGATGAAATGATCGCTTACTATCGGGAGCATAATTGGAGGAACCATGATTTGCTTGTCACACAATTTGACGGGGTGTTCGAAACCGTTCAAACGTTGAAGCAGAGCGGTTATAAATTGGCAGTCGTTACGACAAAGAAGCGTGATGTCGTCGAAAAGGGCCTGCGTTTAAGCAAACTGGATCAATTCTTTGAAGTGGTGGTCACACTGGATGAAGTGGAAAAGGCAAAGCCCGACCCAGAGCCTTTGGTAAAAGCTTTAAATCAACTAGGTTCGGTTCCTGAAGAAGCGATCATGATTGGCGACAATTATCATGATATTATGGGCGGTAAAAATGCAGGTACAAAAACGGCGGGGGTCTCATGGTCCATTAAAGGCCGTGAATTCTTGGAAAGTTATCACCCTGATTATATGCTTGAGCAGATGGCGGATTTATTGAATATCGTTGAGGTTGAAAAACTCACGGAGGCTAGAAAATGAGACGCACGTCCCGCTATCCAGTTGAAGGGGCTAATTCACTATGGCATGTATATAAGACCGTTCCATTCTGGAAAGTCGTAAAGAATTTTGTGGTGATACAGCTAGCGCGTTATACCCCTTTTCTGGGCATGAAGAATTGGCTATACAGGACTTTTTTACATATGAAAGTAGGAAAGCATACTTCGTTTGCCTTGATGGTCATGCCGGATGTGATGTTTCCGGAAAAAATATCGGTTGGGATGAATACTGTCATTGGCTATAATACGACGATTCTTGCTCATGAATATTTGATTCATGAATATCGTTTAGGAGATGTAGTCATTGGTGATGAAGTATTGATTGGAGCCAATTCGACCATTCTTCCAGGACTTTCAATTGGTAATGGGGCGATTGTCTCTGCGGGGACGCTTGTCCATAAGGATGTTCCGGAGGGAGCTTTCGTCGGGGGAAATCCAATGAAAATCATATATACCAAAGAGGAAATGCTTGAGAGAGAGCAGCAAACTTCCTTATGAGAAAAAGGACTTGCCCATATATGTGGCAAGTCCTTTTTAATGGCATTTTGGGTATAACGGAGTCAGTTCATTCTTTAGATGCTCTATCACTTCGTTGATTGATACATTTTCCTGGTCCACCGTTGCTTCATACGTTTCTTTTAAAATTTGAAAAAACCTTTGCTGTGCCTGTTCATCCATGTTGAGCTTGTCCTCCTATCATCTATTAAAGATTTATGAAGAGGGGGGCAGAACAACTTCAGCCCCGAATCTCATTTACCTATCTCCGATTTCAATAAATCGGCAACCAATACGTAACGTTCCGGTGCACTACCAATATATGAAAAAGGATAGCAGGTTGTTACTGTAAGTGTGGCTTTAGGCTTGGGAACGATCACGGTACGGTCATCTGCATCAACGATACGAACCTTCCTAACTTTATATGTAAACGTACCGGCTTCTGTCTTGGCAATCAGCAAGTCACCCTCGCCGACATTACCTAGATCCCTGAAAATTGTATCCCGGTGACCGGATAAAACGGAATTATCCTTTTCGCCGGGGAGGACGGATCCCGCATAATGGCCGACGCCCTTTTCGAGTTCATCTTCGTCCGTTCCGTGATAAATTGGAAGTGTTGCCTCGATTTTTGGAATATAAAGCTCACCCATCAAATCACCTGTCTCCGGTCGTTCCTCATATAGTTCAAGCCCATCGGGAATATCAGATTCCGACTTCGGTTCGGGTAGCTTAGCCGTCGCTTCCGTTGTATCAGATTTATTCCATCTATATAGGGCATAGCCTTTTATCAGCGTATAGGCATTTGTCGTTGTAAAATAAAAACCTAAGGTTAAAATGCAAACAGCAGTGATAAGTAACGTTTTTTTCTTATGCCTGGATTGCCTATTTTTGCTCATCTTAATTAGTGAGTCTCGCTTTTCTGATTAATCCGAAAGCGATACCCATCAACACTAAACCGATTAAAGCGCCGAATAAGTAATTACCAGCCGTTTTAGGTAGGACTCCGCCTTTTTCCGTTTTATGATCAGGTTTTGTGGATTTTTGCTTTTCCTTTTTTACCTCAGCCACTTTAGAAATGACCTCAGTGGATTGTTTAATGTCATTACCGGTTTCTTTCACTAAATCGGAACCGATCATTTCACCTGTCAATGTAAAATCCAGCAAAAAATTGCCGTTTAAATCATAAATGGAAACTAGTAAACTAGCATTCGTCAATTCCCTAAGTTGGAATAAAGCCTCAAGGGATAGGTTTTTCGTGACACCATCCTGAATTAAGGCGAATTTGAATTGAATTTGCAGCAAGCTTTGAAGATCATTATATATGGAAAGCAATTCTGCCACTTGTTCAGCAGATAATTCATCAATTGTTTCAAAATACTCGAGTTGATCCATCCTATCGGAGATCGCCATTAAACGAGCTTCAAAAGAAGGGTCTTCGACGATAGGCAAAAGGTGGTTCATGAACCTGTCGAGCTCTTCGTCTGTAAGGCCGATCTCAGTAAATAGACCATCCATTAAATCGATGATCTCTTCATCATCATATTCCATCTCTTCCTCATCGTAATCCATTTCTAAATCGATGATATCCTCAATGTCGTAAATGAAATGGAAGGTATCGATGATTGAATCCCCCTCTTCCAGTTCGCCGTATTCTATTAATAATTCCGTAAGTTCCGCTTCTGTCATTTCATATTTTTTTAGTAGATTCTTTATGGTCTTAGGAGTGACGGTCGGTCCTAATGTATCTCGCAACTCTTCTACTGATTTCAGTTCATTCAATGATAAGTCGTAATAGGATAAATACTCTTCCAATTCTTCTTGCGTCATTCTAACTTCGGAAAGGTATGCATTAAGTTCATCCTGGTTGATCTTAGTTGCCGCAAAACTCTTCGTTTCGCTTAAACCCAGTGAAAAAAGAACGATAACTGCCACAATAAACGAAAAATACTTCTTCATTCCCATATCCCCCTAAAAATATATAATATTACCAAACTCCTAAACATTATAAAACAGCTAAACCAAAAGGTATACATTAATAACAGTGAAAGGTTAAAAATAGGAAGAAATATTCGGGTGAAAAGGTACAACTCCTTCCGTTTGGACCTAAACCGATCATGAAGAATATCCAAGACTGCAAAGGTAGTTGAAGTAATGAGATTAGGCATATTTTCCTTGACGTAAGGTGGGGGCAGGGGTAAACTATTAATAACTTCAACCTGCTACCATATTAGCGAACTAAAGTGTATTGATCGATTATTGTGATTATTTATATTATTATGTCAGTTAATTTGATACTATTTTTATATGTTATCCGAAATGTGGATTTAAGTGTGAAACCTTGGAAAGATAAAGGGATAAGCAAAATTAGGAATGGGCACATCGGTTTTTGCCTATAGGCGGACCGATTGGATATAGATAGTAATCAAAATTTCAAAAGGATGTGCAGTCGTGACAAAGCCATTTATGTTTGAAAAACCGTTAGGCATGAGAGATACATTGCCGGTGCTGTATGAAACGAAAGTGTCGGCAAGAAATAAAATGAGTGATGAAATCAAGAAGTGGGGCTATCAATTTATTGAAACGCCTGCTTTGGAATATTATGAAACAATTGGCGATGCTTCGGCAATCTTGGATCAACAGTTGTTTAAACTTCTTGATTCCCAGGGGCATACACTCGTACTCCGTCCCGAGATGACAGCTCCCATTGCACGGGTGGCAGCATCCAAACTGTTAAAACAGCAAATCCCGCTTCGTCTGGCCTATTCCGCGAATGTATATCGCGCACAGCAGCGTGAAGGAGGCAGGCCGGCAGAATTCGAACAGATTGGCATTGAATGTATCGGAAATAAGTCTATAAGTGCCGATGCTGAAATGATTGCCCTGCTTGCGGATGCTTTAAAGGCTGCAGGGCTTCAGGAATTTAAGATTTCCATTGGACATATCGGATTTCTGCAAGAATTTTTCTTAAGCATTCTAGGTACGGAGGAAAGAGCCTCTATATTAAGGAAGTTTTTGTATGAAAAAAATTATGTCGGTTATCGCGAGCATGTTAAATCACTGCCGCTTTCATCCATTGATAAACAACGGCTTATCGAATTTACCTCATTAAGGGGCAGTGAAGGAACCCTGATCAAGGCGCTAGGGTTGGTTGAAAATAATAAAGGGCAAGATTCTTTGACTGAACTGAAGGAATTGTCTGCGCAGCTGAAAGAATTTGACGTTGAACAATATGTTAGCTTCGACTTAACATTGGTCAGTCATATGAGTTATTACACGGGAACTTTATTTGAAGTGTATGCCGGACAAGTGGGTTCGCCAATCGGCAATGGTGGCCGGTATGATAATCTGCTTGCGAAATTCGGCTGGAATGCTTCGGCCACAGGTTTTGCAATCCGGGTGGATCGCCTTGCAGAAGCTCTTGGGGAGCCGATCCAGCCTGTCGCGCCAGAATGTATTTTATTCAGTCCCGAACGGAGATCGGAAGCAATACAATTTGCAAGAAAAAAACGCTCCGAAGGGAAATTGGTAACGATTCAAGATATTACGGTCGTCCAAAATGTCGATGCTTTTACACGGACATTTTCTGAAGTTCATTTATTCGTAGGGAATGGGGGGAATGGAAAAGATGAATAATAGCTTTTTAACGATTGCCATGCCGAAAGGGAGAATATTTGAAGAAGCGGCAGAGCTGTTAAGAAGAGCCGGTTTTCGTCTCCCTCCCGAGTTTGATGATTCCCGGAAATTGATCCTTGAAGTGGAAGAGGAGAATCTGCGGTTCATTTTAGCAAAACCGATGGATGTCGTAACATATGTGGAACACGGCGTCGCTGACATTGGAATTGCAGGGAAGGATGTCATGTTGGAAGAAGAACGTGATGTTTATGAGTTACTTGATTTGAAAATCAGTGCCTGCTACTTGGCAGTAGCTGGATTGCCTGGTACAAAAATAAGTGACATTGCCCCCAAAATAGCGAGTAAATACCCGAACGTTGCTTCCAGTTATTTTCGCGAGCAGGGGGAGCAAGTCGAGATTATAAAGTTGAATGGGTCTATTGAGTTAGCACCGTTAATCGGTTTAGCTGAACGAATCGTGGATATCGTTTCAACGGGACGGACATTGAAGGAAAACGGTCTTGTGGAGTATGCAAAAATCGCCAATGTGACTTCGAGGCTGGTAGCAAACCCTGTCAGCTATCGAATTAAAGAAGCAAGGATTACCGAAATTGTGGAACGGCTAGCAGAAATTATTGAATAGTAAAGAATCGCTAATGAGGTGAAGGTATGAAAATAGAACGGTTTGCTGAAGGGATTTCACTGAAACGCTCGGTTGAGGCAGGTACTGCCGATCAAAGAAAAGCGGTTCAGGATATTATTTATGATGTCAGAAAAAGCGGAAACACCGCTTTACATACCTATACCGAACGTTTCGATGGTGTCAGTCCAGGGGAATTACTTGTATCGCAACAGGAATTGGAAGAAGCGACGGCGACCTTGACTGCTGAGCAGCTTGATATTATTCAAGAAGCTGCAAAGAACATTCGAATGTTTCACGAGAAACAAATTCGAAATTCATGGTTTACGACTGATGATACAGGAACGATGCTAGGACAAAAATTGACACCGCTTGATGCTGTAGGTGTTTATGTACCTGGAGGCACAGCGGCATATCCTTCGTCAGTATTGATGAATGTGTTGCCTGCGAAGGCCGCGGGGGTGGAACGGATCGTCATGGTTTCCCCTCCAGGAAAAGACGGGAAATTATCGCCAGCGGTTTTGGCAGCTGCCAAAATTGCCGGGGTTAAGGAAATCTATAAAGTTGGCGGGGCCCAGGCCATAGCTGCTCTCGCTTATGGGACGGAAACAATGAAGAAAGTGGATAAAATAGTGGGTCCGGGAAATATTTATGTGGCGTTAGCGAAGCGCGAAGTATTCGGGGATGTTGCCATTGATATGATAGCAGGTCCAAGTGAAATAGCGATATTGGCGGATGAATCGGCCATTGCTGCAGAAGTTGCGGCAGACTTGCTATCACAGGCGGAGCATGATGCCCGGGCATGCAGTGTTTTGGTGACGACGTCAACGTCTCTTGCGGAAGAAGTGGCAGCTGAAGTGACCAAGCAGGTGGCGTTACTTCCACGCCATGATATTGCTGCAGCATCCGTAAGGGATTACGGACGGATCGTTGTATGCGGGAATATGGAAGAAGCGGTTGAAGCGATTAATGAACTTGCACCGGAACATTTGGAAATTGTGGCCAAAGATGCACTTGAAATTATGGCTAAAATCCGCCATGCCGGGGCAATCTTCATTGGCCGCTTTAGTTCGGAGCCCGTCGGGGATTACTTTGCAGGTCCCAATCATGTGTTGCCTACCAATGGAACCGCCCGTTTTTCCAGCCCGTTGAATGTGGATGATTTTCAAAAGAAATCGAGCATCATCATGTATAGTGAAACGGCCTTCCGCAAAAATGCAGAAAAAATCGCTGCATTTGCCCGGATGGAAGGACTCGAGGCTCACGCACGTGCCATTGAATCACGTGGTGTGAATGAAACCGGGAAAAAGTCCTGAATTATTAAAATAAGTGAAATCACTGATATAAAGACTTTTGACATGCTTTTACATCTTGGGAAAAGGGGTCATACCCCGTTTAGGAGGAGTTGTAATGGAACGTTTTGCTAGTGTGGAGCGAAAGACGAATGAAACGGAAATAAGCTTGAAGTTTGGTGTGGATGGGGAAGGTAATTCCTCCATTAAGACGGGCGTTCCGTTCATGACGCATATGCTGGATTTGTTCACCAAACACGGGAAGTTTGATTTGACTGTAGATGCAAACGGAGATACAGACGTGGATGATCATCATACAACTGAAGATATTGGCATTTGCTTAGGGCAGACGTTATTGGAGGCCCTGGGAGACAAGCGCGGGATAAAGCGTTACGGAAATGCCTTCGTACCTATGGATGAAGCACTCGCCCAGGTTGTCATCGACTTAAGCAATCGTCCGCATCTGGAGTTCCGGGCTGAATTTCCTTCGCAAAAGGTCGGTACTTTCGATACTGAACTGGTGCACGAGTTTCTTTGGAAATTCGCTCTTGAAGCCAGAATGAATCTGCATGTAGTCGTTCATTACGGACACAACACACACCATATCATCGAAGCGATATTCAAAGCGCTTGGACGTGCATTGGATGAAGCTACGACCATCGATCCGCGAGTCAAAGGCATCCCATCGACGAAAGGAATGTTGTAAATGATCGGGATCGTCGATTATGGCATGGGGAATTTATTTTCCGTAAGTAAAGGGCTGGAGCGCCTTGGTGCCGATTCTTTCATTTCCGATGACCCAAAAGAACTTTCAAAGTCGAATGGGATCATTCTTCCCGGCGTGGGCTCTTTCAGGGATGCCATGAGTCTCTTGGAAAAACAAAAGCTTGATGAATTCCTGAAGGAATATGTAGCCGATGGAGGTTATCTTTTAGGCATCTGCCTTGGTATGCAGCTTCTCTTTGATGAAAGTGAGGAAAATGGACCTGCAAAAGGATTATCCCTCATCCCAGGTAAAGTCGTTCGTTTCAAAGGTGTGGATGTGGATGACCAGGTTTATAAAGTGCCGCACATGGGCTGGAATCGTCTTGAATTTAAACAGGCGTCACCAGTGTATGAGGGACTGGAAGAGGAACATGTTTATTTCGTCCATTCTTACTACGTCGATACGGATGAATCATTCGTTACCGCTTCGGCGACGTATGATGTGGAAGTGCCGGCGATCGTCGGTAAAGGGAATGTTTTCGGCATGCAGTTCCATCCGGAAAAAAGCGGGAAGATGGGCATGTCACTCTTGAAAAATTATCTGTCACTAGTAGAAGGGAAGGAAGAAGCATGAGCAACTTTACTATTTACCCGGCGATTGATATGCGCGGAGGCAAGTGCGTCCGCTTAATCCAGGGAGATTACAATCAGGAAACCGTTTATGGCGATTCCCCCTTCGATATGGCTAAAAGCTTTGCGGATCAAGGAGCCGATTGGATACATATGGTCGACCTTGACGGAGCCAAAGAGGGAGTGCGCATCAATGATTCATACGTAATAAAGGCTGCAAGTGAGTTAGGGGCCCGCATTCAAATCGGCGGCGGTATCCGTACGGAACGGGATATAGCCCATTACTTGGATAATGGAGTGGAACGGGTCATTTTAGGGAGCGCGGCCGTTTCAGACCCTGATTTCACTAAAGATATGATCAGAAAATATGGAAGCCACATCGCAATCGGGATCGATGCGAAGGATGGCAAGGTCGCCACTCATGGTTGGCTTCAAACTTCTGGCACCCTTGCGATAAATCTTGGCAAATTACTGGCCGATGCTGGAGCAGAGACCTTTATCGTGACCGATATTGCGACGGATGGGATGCTTTCAGGTCCGAATGTGAAAGGCATATTGGCCATGGCGGAGGCAACTGGTAAAAACGTGATCGCTTCGGGAGGCATTAGTTCACTCGAAGACCTTGTCACCCTCAAAGAGTATGAAGCCCAAGGCATTGCAGGGGCAATCATTGGCAAGGCACTTTATACCAATCGCTTTACTGTAGAAGAAGCACTAGAAAAGGTGCGTGGTTAAATGCTCACTAAACGAATTATTCCATGTCTCGATGTAAAGGATGGGCGCGTAGTCAAAGGTATACAATTTGTGTCCCTTAGGGATGCTGGAGATCCGGTCGAACTTGCATCCTTTTACGACCAGGAAGGTGCCGATGAGCTTGTCTTCCTGGATATTTCCGCATCACATGAAGGCAGGGAAACGATCGTCGACGTCGTTCAAGCGGTAGCGGGCAGCTTGGCAATCCCGTTCACGGTGGGCGGCGGCATTAATTCATTGGCGGATATGAAGAAAATCTTACGAGCAGGTGCCGATAAGGTATCCTTGAATACAGCAGCCATCCTGCGCCCCGATTTAATAAATGAAGGTGCTGATTATTTTGGTTCCCAATGTATCGTTGTCGCCATGGACGCCCGATATGACGAAGAGCTTGGGTCATGGCGCGTATATACCCACGGCGGTCGGAAACCGACTGAATGGGAAGTGGTCGAGTGGGCAAAAGAGGTCGTAACCCGCGGTGCAGGTGAAATTTTATTGACAAGCATGGATTGTGACGGTGAGAAAAAAGGGTTTAATATCGCTTTGACAAAAGCGGTATCTGAAGCCGTTTCAGTGCCGGTCATCGCCTCAGGCGGGGCTGGTAACGCCGAGCATTTCGAGGAAGCCTTCCAAGAAGGTAAAGCCGACGCAGCATTAGCCGCATCGATTTTTCATTATAAGGAAACATCCGTCAAAGAAGTCAAAGCGTTTCTCAAACAACAAGGAGTGGTTGTACGATGAATCTTGAAACTATTAAATACGACGAAAAAGGCCTGGTACCGGCAATTATTCAAGATGCAGGAACAGGCGAAGTGCTGACACTTGCTTACATGAACCAAGAATCACTGCAATTGTCGATTGAAAAAGGTGAAACGGTCTTCTTCAGCCGTTCGCGCAATGAATTATGGCATAAAGGGGCGACCAGCGGCAATACCCAGAAAATCATCGAGATGAAGTATGACTGTGATCAGGATGCATTGGTGGTTCGGGTCGTTCCTGCAGGTCCTGCATGCCATACAGGGGCAACAAGCTGTTTTAGTGAAACGGTTTACCAAAACAGTGAAGCTGGACAAGACGTGAAGGCGAATGTGACTTTCTTGTCGGAATTGGAAAGATTGATTGGAAAAAGAAAATCGGAAAGGCCTGAAGGTTCATATACTACCTACTTATTCGATAAGGGCGTTGATAAGATCCTGAAAAAAGTCGGTGAAGAAGCGGCAGAAGTGATCATTGCAGCTAAGAACCGGGATGCAGAGGAACTTTCAATGGAAAGTGCCGATCTCCTCTATCACTTATTCGTTCTTCTTCGGGAGCAGGAGTTGCCTTTCCAAGCAGTGCTTGATGTATTGAAAGCTAGACATGCCGATAAGGACGAACCGAAAGAAACCGAATGAATGGTGATCGCGCCCTCCGTGAATTGAAGGGCTCAGACTGAAGACAAACTCGATGAAAATCAAGTTTGTCTTCAGTTTTTTTATGGCTTATACATTTGGACGTTGATTTCCGCTCAAGAAACTCGCTTTCCGCGGGCGGTCCGGGAGCCTCCTCGGTTTGTGCCTGCGGGGTCTCCCCTAGACGCACTTTTCTAAGCAGGAGTCTCGCACCTTCCTCTCCAATCAACTTGTGCTACTAATGAAAACCATACCTGAGGTTTGAAGGTGTTGCTATGTTAGGGACTATTATTGATGAAAGAGAATCCCCATTTGGCTAGGGATATAATTCCGATTTTTTCTTAAAGAAAGCATGGTAATTAACGTTTTCCATTTTCTTGAATTGTTCGGCAAATTTTCTCCAATATGTTATAATACTATGGTTAATCAACTTGTAGATGGAGGATTACATGAGTAAAGACTCTAAATTTGGCCAACAGGCACAAATTCTAACTTTTCACCCAACAGGTGAGTATTATTTCACTAAGGGTTTAAAAGCTTATCATAGACGAGAATTACCTAAATCAAAAAAATACCTGGAACGTGCGCTGGAACTTGAACCTGCTGAACCGATGATAGCTTGTCAATTGGCAATCACCTGCTCGGAAATCGGTGAATATAATTATTCAAACAACCTATTGGAGAACATCTTGGATGTGATGGATCCCTATATGTCGGAATGTCATTACTTCCTGGCGAATAATTATGCCCACTTAGGCATGTTCAAGGAGGCTTATCGTCACGCCAGTGCTTATCTTGATAAAGAAGAAGACGGGGAGTTCAGCGATGACGCAGAGGATCTGCTTGAACTGATAACTTTTGAGTCGGATGAATCAGAAGAAAACCCCTTTGAGCATGATGGGCTCATTACCAAACAGGAACAAGCCCGCGAGTACCTGGAATCAGGCAATTTCCCGAAGGCAATCGAAGTACTGAAAGAAACGATTGCAGAGTACAAGGATTACTGGTCCGCTTATAATAACCTAGCACTTGCCTATTTCTATCTTGGTCAAGTAAATGAAGCGTTTGAAACACTTGATGAGGTATTGGAAAAAAGTCCGGGAAACCTGCATGCTCTTTGTAACCTTGTCGTTTTTCATCATTATCAACAGGATGAAGCAAAGGTTGAAGAGCTCATACAGATGCTGGAGAAAATTCGGCCGATGCTATCCGAACATCGTTTCAAACTTGGAGCGACCTTCGCTTTGATCGGAAACTATGCTTCTGCATATAAATGGCTGAAAGGACTTCAAAAGCAAGGGTTCGAGGGAGATGGAACCTTTTACTATTGGCTTACCATTTCCGCTTACCACTTAGGCCATGAACAGTCTGCCAAAAAGGCATGGAAAAAGGTCGTGGAAATGAACCCGGAAAAGGAAGGCATGGAGCCTTGGGGAGATATGAATGCAACTTCAGATGGTTTTGAACATCATTTTCCTTCTATTACAAAAAGGCTGGAAAGTGAATTCATCGAGGAAAGGCTGTTTGCCATTTTCCTTCTGAAACATTCGGTTCATAAACAGAAGCTATTGAAAAACCAGGTCCTTAACCTAAATCAGAATTTCACTGATTTGGAACGTGATTATGCCGAACTTGTTCAAGTTCCTGCTAAAGATCGCCAATTAACACCGATTGATTTTGCCGATCGTACAGCCGAGTTATTATATCGGCATTTCCAACCGATACAATTAAATGAAGCCGGGCTCTATTTAATGTGGTTTTCCGTCTTCATCGAAGCGGTGAAATCCGAGCAGAAGTTAAATAATCCAGCAGGCTGGGCATCTGCTGTGGAGTACGTGTGGAATCAGCTTAAAAATGAGAAGGTAAGCAAACAGGCAATCGCAGACAAACATTTCATATCGGTGTCCACCTTATCGAAGTACGTAAAGTTGGTTGAAAACTTACTGGGATGAGCAAATATTTGGACGAAAAATTATTTGTTATATAGGATAATAGGTAGGGAACACTAACTCGTAGTGAAGGTTCCATTTGTAATGGAATATGGAGGAGTGAAAACATGTCTGAAAAAATTTATGACGTTGTTATTATTGGAGCTGGTCCTGCAGGGATGACGGCGGCTGTCTATACATCACGTGCGAACCTCTCAACATTGATGTTGGAACGCGGAGTACCGGGCGGGCAAATGGCAAATACTGAGGAAGTGGAAAATTATCCTGGATTCGACACGATACTCGGACCTGAACTTTCAACGAAAATGTTTGACCATGCAAAGAAATTCGGTGCGGAGTATGCCTATGGTGATGTTAAAGAAATCATTGACGGTGAAGAGTATAAAACGATCAAATCCGGTTCCAAGGAATTCAAAGCACGTTCAATCATCATTTCATCTGGTGCCGAATACAAGAAAATCGGCGTTCCAGGCGAAAAAGAATTGGGCGGCCGCGGTGTATCGTATTGTGCCGTTTGTGATGGTGCTTTCTTCAAGCAAAAAGAACTGTTCGTTATCGGCGGCGGAGACTCTGCTGTTGAAGAGGGTGTGTACTTAACCCGTTTCGCCTCAAAAGTGACGATCGTACACAGACGTGACGAACTTCGTGCTCAAAAGATTCTTCAAGATCGTGCATTTGCCAATGAAAAAATTGACTTCATCTGGAATCATACTTTGAAGGAAATCAATGAAAAAGGCGGCAAAGTCGGCGGTGTCACTCTAGTTTCCACTGAAAACGGAGAAGAGACAGTGATGGACGCAGACGGTGTATTCATTTATATCGGAATGCTTCCGCTAACTAAACCATTTGAGGGCTTGGGCATCTTGAATTCCACAGGCTATATTGAAACGAATGATCGGATGGAAACACGCGTCCCTGGTATTTTTGCTGCTGGTGACGTTCGTGAAAAAACATTGCGCCAGATCGTTACAGCTACAGGCGATGGAAGCATTGCCGCTCAATCCGCTCAGCATTTTGTTGAGGAACTTCAAGAAAAATTGCAGCCAAAGGCTTGATTTTCAAGAATATAAAATCGTAATTCCGTTTTAACGACGTTGTAACACGCGTGAAATAATTATTGGGTATAGTATGGGTAGAAGTTGACCCCCTTTAATTATAAACGTTTAAGGACACAGATTAAGTTTCTGTGTCTTTTTTTTGTTTTCCTGCTTTGAGACTATATCTTTGGTTCCAATTTTTAGGGGTTTTTAATGCGAAATCAGCTAGCCCTTTGCATTTAGGCAGCGAAAGTGGAGAAGAATAGGAGTTAAGCAGGATAAAGGCTTACCTATGTGATTTTTTGCGAATGAATATTCCCCCAATGCAGGAAGTTTACTTTATTGTTAGCTCATTTCAAAAATAGTATAATGATAAGATATACTAAACATAATCTTTCATAATGGTAAGAAGATGAAAAATACAACTTGTTTGAACTATTAGCATTTGTAAATCGCCAAATGGATATCTAGCGGCGGTTTAAGAATATAAACTGAATCTCTTCAACATGGAGGGGAAGGTTTCTATAGTCGAGCAGAGCCAATTGAGGTGAAGAACGTGCAACGTGTCACAAACTGTGTATTGATAAAAGATAATCAAATCCTCTTATTGAAAAAGCCTAGACGCGGATGGTGGGTAGCTCCAGGCGGCAAGATGGAACCTGGTGAATCTGTACGCGATGCCTGCATTAGGGAATATCGTGAAGAAACGGGTGTTTATTTAAAAAACCCTTCCATCAAAGGTATTTTCACCTTCATTATGAAGGACGGAGATAAAGTTTTGTCAGAATGGATGATGTTCACTTTCTTTGCAACGGATTCCGATGGTGTAAATGTGGATGTCTGTGAAGAAGGGGAGCTTAGCTGGCATCCGGTTGAAGATGTTAAAAAGCTGATGATGGCTGAAGGTGATTTTCACATCCTGGACTATATGGTTCATGGAAGTGGGATCATCTATGGAACATTTACCTATACGCCTGAATTTAAGCTGCTTTCTTACCGATTGGATCCAGGTTAATTTTTAAATATAAAAAAAGATATACATGGGGGCGGAGAAACTATGAGTACAGGGCAGATGAGTGAAACGCAATTGGTCATCATTACCGGAATGTCCGGAGCGGGTAAGACAGTGGCGGTTCAAAGTTTTGAAGACCTAGGATTTTTTTGCGTCGATAATTTGCCGCCCACGTTATTGCCAAAGTTTTTGGAGTTAATGAAGGACTCCGGGAATAAGATGAATAAAGTGGCCCTTGTCATGGATTTAAGGGGGAGGGAGTTTTTTGATTCCTTATTTCTTGCACTGGATAATTTAACGGATACAGCTGCAGTATCACCAAGAATCCTTTTTCTTGAAGCTGATGATGATTCCTTGGTACGCAGATATAAGGAAACGAGAAGGACCCACCCACTTGCTCCATTAGGACGGCCATTGGAAGGCATTAAAATGGAACGGGAACTTTTGGACGAATTGAAGGGAAGGGCTCAATTGATCTTTAATACTTCCCAACTGAAACCGCGCGAATTGAGGGAGAAAATCGCTTCGGAATTTTCTGCCGATAAAAGTGTCGGCTTTACAGTCAATGTCATGTCGTTCGGGTTCAAGCATGGTCTGCCCATAGATGCCGACCTAGTGTTTGATGTACGTTTCCTGCCAAATCCATATTATATTGACCATATGAGACCAAGGACTGGCTTGGAACAGGAAGTGTCGAGTTACGTTTTAAAATGGAGCGAGACGCAAAAATTCTTGGAAAAAGTGACCGATCTGCTTGCATTCATGCTTCCATATTATAAACGTGAAGGGAAGGCACAGCTTGTTGTTGCGATTGGTTGTACAGGCGGTCAGCACCGTTCGGTAGCGTTGACGGAGTATATTTCAAACCACTTCAAAAAGGATTACAGGGTTGAAGTATCACATCGCGATATCGAGAAAAGTAAGGGGAAAGCAGATGTTAATTAATAAGAAACAACCTAAGGTTGTGATCATTGGAGGGGGAACCGGCCTGCCCGTTTTACTGAGAGGGTTAAAGAAGCATCCAGTGGATATTACGGCAATCGTTACGGTAGCTGATGATGGTGGCAGTTCAGGCCGCCTTCGCGAGGATATGGATATCCCCGCTCCGGGTGATATTCGTAACGTGCTGGCTGCATTATCGGATGTAGAGCCCCTTGTTGAACAAATGTTTCAACATCGCTTTCAGAGTAAAAATGAGTTGTCCGGGCATTCGCTGGGGAATTTGATACTGGCGGCAATGACTTCGTTGACAGGCGATTTCGTCCATGCGATCCAGGAAATGAGCAAATTCCTTAATGTCCGCGGTAAAGTGCTTCCGGCTGCCAACCAAAGTGTGGTTCTCCATGCGGAGATGGATGACGGAACGATTGTTACAGGAGAATCCAAGATCCCCTTCTCAGGAAAGAAAATAAAAAAAGTTTTTCTGTCTCCTCATCATATAAAGCCGCTCAGTGAAACTCTCCAGGAAATCAAGCAGGCAGATCTTATTGTCATAGGTCCAGGAAGTCTATATACTAGCATTCTGCCTAACTTACTTGTCCCTGGCCTAGGAGAAGAGGTTGCCCGTTCCAAGGCTAAAAAGGTGTACATTTGCAATTTGATGACACAAGCCGGCGAGACGCTGGATTATAGTGCGAGCGATCATATAAAAGCGATATATGACCATATGGGGAATGCATATATTGACAGGATACTTGTTAACAATGAAGAAATACCAACCGAGATTCAGCAACGCTATCAAGCTGAATATGCCAAACCGGTCATGTATGATGTGGAAAGTTTAAAACGGATGGGTCTTGAAATCATACAAGAACGCATTTTCAGCTATGAGGGGAATGTAATACGCCATGACACGAAAAAAGTGGCGGATTTGCTTTATAACATGCTTATAAATGAAACTAAAAGCCCCATAATACCGTAGATATAAGCGGGGCCGGTTTTTTGATTGATAAAAATAGATTACCTGCGTTCGATTGGGGGTGAAATGGATGTCTTTTGCTTCAGAAACGAAAAAAGAGCTTACTACATTAGAGGGAAAGGATTGCTGCGGTAAGGCGGAATTGTGTGCGCTTATCCGGATGAACGGATCCCTTTCATTTTCTAATCGGAAGCTTGTTGTGGATATTCAAACTGAAAATGCTGCGATTGCCAGAAGGATTTATACGCTGCTGAAAAAAAGTTATGAGGTCCAGGTCGAGCTGTTGGTCCGTAAAAAGATGAAGCTTAAAAAGAATAATGTATATATTGTAAGGATGTCATCCGGAGGGCAGCGGGTTTTAACCGATTTGGAAATTTTAGGCGATGGCTTTGAAATTCTCCATGATATATCCGATACTATTGTTGGGAAGAAATGCTGTAAGCGTTCTTATCTGAGAGGTGCATTTCTTGCGGGGGGTTCGGTAAATAATCCGGAAACGTCTTCCTATCACCTCGAGATTTTCTCACTTTATAAAGAGCACAATGATGCCCTATGTGAGCTAATGAATAAGTTTGGCTTGAAAGCCAAGACACTTGAACGCAAGAAAGGGTACATCATTTATTTGAAAGAAGCCGAAAAAATTGCCGAGTTTTTAAGCATAGTTGGCGCCCATTCAGCTTTATTAAGGTTCGAGGATGTACGGATTGTCCGTGATATGCGTAATTCAGTGAATCGGCTTGTGAATTGTGAAACAGCCAATTTGAACAAAACGATCGGGGCCTCATTGCGCCAGGTCGAAAATATCCATTATATTGAGGATACGGTAGGGCTAAGCATATTACCGGATAAGCTTCGGGAAATTGCGGAGCTTAGGATAGCGTTTCAGGATATAACCTTAAAGGAACTTGGGGAAATGGTATCCGGGGGAACCATCAGTAAGTCCGGGATTAATCACCGATTACGAAAGATTGATGAAATAGCTGACAGACTCCGTGGGGGAGAGGCTATTGCTGCGAAAAAATAAAGCTAACAGGGGAGATCAAGATGGTGGAAAAACAAGTTGAGGTAAAATTGAAGACGGGTTTGCAAGCGCGGCCGGCGGCTCTTTTTGTACAAGAAGCTAACCGCTTTCATTCAGATGTTTTTCTTGAAAAAGAAGGAAAGAAAGTGAATGCAAAAAGTATAATGGGGTTAATGAGCCTTGCCATCAGTTCTGGCGTGTCCGTGAAGTTGATCGTCGAAGGACGCGATGAAAAAGAAGCGTTAGAGGCATTGGAAGAGTTCGTTCAGCAAGAAGGTTAAAAGAAAAGGATGCCTAAAAGTGCATCCTTTTCTTTTATCATGTAAAAAAGGCTCCGGAAGTCGCTTGAGGCGATCTCCGGAGCCTTTTGTTGCATAATCATTTAGAGTCTTTTTTGTCATCAAGGATGCTGCGCGTGATGACTTTGTCAATCAAGCCATATTCAAGAGCTCTTTCGGAAGTCATGAAGTTATCACGCTCCGTATCTCTTTGAAGGACTTCAATAGGTTGACCAGTGCGTTCTGCCAGGATTTGGTTCAGTTTATCTTTCAAGTGAAGGATACGGCGGGCAGCAATTTCAATTTCCGTAGCTTGACCTTGAGCTCCTCCAAGCGGTTGGTGAATCATGACTTCACTGTTTGGCAACGCATAACGTTTGCCTTTTTCGCCAGCAGCCAATAGGAAAGCGCCCATGGAAGCGGCCATACCGATGCATACTGTGGATACATTTGGTTTGATATATTGCATAGTATCGTAAATGGCCATACCGGAAGTGATGCTTCCACCAGGGCTGTTGATGTATAGAGTGATATCTTTTTCAGGATTTTCCGCTTCTAAAAATAGTAATTGAGCAACAATAGAGTTGGAAACATTATCGTCAATTGCACTTCCTAGCATAATGATCCGGTCTTTTAATAAACGGGAGTAAATATCGTAGGCGCGCTCCCCACGACTTGTTTGTTCGATAACTGTAGGAATTAAATTCATGTTCATTTCCTCCTTCGATTAAGAGAATCATTTAAATTCTTTATGTATGTATGATACACTTTTTGGTCAATTTAGGTCAAACAAAACAAATCCTATAATGAATAAATTTGTTCGACAATTTTCTGGCTAAGGCTCCTTCCCGATAGATTACTTTATCTATTATGCCGTACAGGGATGAATTTCCATATTACCCATAATACCCAAAAGTCAAAGTTTTAAACCTGATAACCCTTGCAAAGAAGGGGATTCTATCATATAATGAAGTCTGTTGAAAAAATATTTTCTATTACGCCCTCGTAGTGCAACGGATAGAACGCAAGCCTCCGAAGCTTGAAATGCAGGTTCGATTCCTGCCGAGGGCATTACCAATCTTCTGCTTAATAAAGTGGGGGATTTTTTATTGGGCATTTTTAAGCGGTTCCCCGAGATATTTGGCGAATTCACTCGTTTTCCGTAATATTCCATCGAATCCTGTAATGTCATTCCCGTCTTGAAAATATTCGCCCGCACTATTGAAAAATGGTGATTTTTCAATAAAAGTAGTTGTTAAATTTGCATTTCTAACATATAGTATTTAAAACAAATAAACTATTCAGAAAAAAATCGTAAGCGTTTTCATGGGTTTTTGTGTAGAATTTTCTCCTGATAATGTAAAATGGAGTGGGGGAGGGATGAATCGATGAGTATGAATATGAAAGCAGGACTTTTTCAACAGCAAACATTAAAGATGGCAATGACCCAGGAGCTTATGCAAGCTATTACATTGCTGCAATACTCCTCGCAGGAGCTATCGGCTTTTTTAGAAAATAAAATGGTGGAGAATCCATTACTGTCCATAGATCAGCCAACAGCTTCTTTATTTCAGCCAACTTTTGACCGGAAAAAGGGTAAACGGACTCTTAAAAATACGTATGATGCCAACTATTGGATTGAACAGATCAGTGAAGATACTTTATCGCTTGAACAGCATATCATGTCCCAGGTGAATCACCAGCAGTTTTCAGGTGAGCAGCAGAAGGCAATGCTGCTATTAATTCATAACCTTGATGAAAACGGTTACTTAAGGACACAGCTGGATGATATATGCGTCCCAGGCATATCTCCGGCCGCTTTGGAAGAGAGTCTCTCGTTCTTACAGGAACTCGAGCCGCATGGCATTGGGGCGAGAAACCTTCAAGAATGCCTTTTGCTTCAGGTGAAAGCGGAAGGGGAGAACCTGCTGGCGGAATCGATCATAGAAAATCATTTCCTCGATTTTGCTGAAAAGCGCTGGAAAGATCTAAGTAAGAAAATCGGTGTTACAATGAAGGAGATTCAAGAAGTCTTTGATTATGTCCAGACGTTGAACCCGCGTCCGGCTTCACTCTTTTTTCAGGAAAAGCCTTCTTATATAGTGCCGGATGTTGTCGTGGAAGTTCGGGACGGCATGCTGCTTGTCGGGAATTATGATGGTAACACACCCAATCTTAATGTGGATAAAGGGTATTTAAACCGAATGAAGAGCCATAAGGATCAGGGAGTCCAACGGTTTATCCAGGATAAGTGGCAGGAATACCAATGGATCTCCAGAGGGATCCAACAAAGAAAGGAAACTATATTGAAGGTCATTCAGTGCATCGTCGAAAAACAGCCGGCGTGCTTTCATCATGGCCTGAACTATTTGAAGCCGATGACGATGAAAGAAATAGCTGATGAACTTGGTATACATGAGTCCACAGTAAGCCGGGCGGTTAAAGGGAAATACGTGCAGACACCATTTGGCACGATAGAGATGCGGATATTTTTCACCACTTCTTTACAATCAGTCGGCCTTGATGAGGATATGTCGGGCATGCAAGCAAAAAAGAGCCTGCAGGCAGCCATCAATGGGGAAAATAAACAAAAGCCGCTTTCGGATCAAGATCTGGCAGAACGGTTGAAAGAAGAGCATGGAATTATCCTGGCACGCCGAACCGTTGCCAAATACCGGGAACAATTAGGGATCCCTTCTTCATCTAAACGAAAAAGATATGATTGAAAAGGATGAGTGGTTTGGAGTCAAATGCGTTTGTTTTATATAGTAGGGATAAATGCCCGTTATGTGATAAAGCCAAGCAGGTACTTGAAGAAGTGAAGGCAGAGTCGGGCATAGGCTATAAGGAAATCGATATCCATACCGATGATGATTTGCTAGAGAAATTCGGGCTGATGATTCCTGTCGTAGAATGGAAAGATGATATCATTCAATTTGGAAGTGTTGATAAATCAGCTCTAAATAGGCTTTTGGAAAAATAATATTTCAAATCATTTGAAGAAACATTCCGTTCCTGCTAGAATAAAATATGTAGCAGGAATATTTTTTTGTTTTAAGTGGGACAAAAAATGACTACGCGGGACATTAAATGTCCAACTTAACTTTTTAGGAGTTTTAAATATGCGTACATTACTCGAGGTACAAAGAAAATTATTACCGGATTTCCTTCTGGTTATGCAAAAAAGATATGATATCCTGCGTTATATCAAAATGATGCAGCCGGTTGGAAGGCGCAGTCTGTCCGTGAGCCTTAATTTGACAGAACGGACCCTTAGAGGCGAGGTTGATTTTCTGAAAAGTCAGAACCTGGTTAACATATTCAGCTCTGGCATGACGCTGACTGATGAAGGGATTGAAATCCTGGATAAGTTAGAAGGAATAATGCGTGAAGTAATGGGTATAGACATAATGGAACGGCAATTGCAGGACTTGTTACAAGTGGATGAGGTCATTATCGTCTCAGGAAATTGTGATGAGACCCCATGGGTAAAAAAAGAATTGGGTAAAGCTTGTGCAAACCGTATGAAACGGGAATGGAACTCAAAGAATATCATTGCGGTTACTGGCGGATCGACAATGGCCGAAGTGGCCAATTCGTTGTCACCTGATGAAGCGTCGAAGAAATTGATGTTTGTCCCTGCCCGCGGTGGAATCGGTGAAGCAGTGCAGAATCAGGCCAATACGATTGTCGAAAAAATGGCACAGAAGGCACAGGCCTCATACAGAGTGTTATATGTACCCGATCAATTAAGCGGTGAGGTTTATGCTTCGTTTCAGAAGGAACCTGCAATTAAAGAAGTGATTTCCCAAATTAAGTCTGCCGATATGATCATTCATGGAATAGGTGATGCCATGGCGATGGCAGAGAGAAGAAATTCTTCGCCAGAAATGTTAAAGAAGCTGTTAGATGGAAATGCTGTAGGAGAGGCATTCGGTTATTACTACGATGAAAACGGCAAAGTTGTTCATAAAGTTTTGACAGTCGGCATTCAGTTAGATGACCTTAGCCCTGAAAAGCGAGTGATAACTGTGGCAGGTGGCAAAACTAAAGCAAAGGCTATCCGTTCCTACATGAAAGGCGCACCTTCATCAACCGTTTTGATCACGGATGAAGCGGCGGCACAAGAGTTAATTCAGGGGAATTACACCCCTTAATATATTTGCGAACTTAAAAGGAGGAATTTTTCATGGCAGTAAAAGTTGGTATTAATGGTTTTGGACGTATTGGACGTAATGTATTTCGTGCAGCATTGAGTAATCCAGGGGTAGAGATTGTTGCTATTAACGACTTAACGGATGCTAATATGTTAGCGCACCTTCTTCAATACGATACAATTCATGGATCTCTTAATGAAAAAGTAACAGTTGATGGGGATTACCTTGTTGTTGATGGTCACAAAGTAAAAGTATTGGCTGAACGTGATCCTGCACAATTAGCATGGGGTGAACTAGGAGTAGAAGTAGTTGTAGAATCTACGGGACGTTTCACAAAACGTGCAGATGCAGCTAAGCATTTAGAAGCGGGCGCGAAAAAAGTAATCATTTCTGCTCCTGCATCTGATGAAGATATCACGATTGTCATGGGTGTAAATGAAGATAAATATGATGCAGCAAACCACCATGTAATCTCTAATGCTTCTTGTACAACGAACTGCTTGGCTCCATTTGCTAAAGTGCTTCATGAACAATTCGGAATCAAACGCGGTATGATGACTACAGTTCACTCATATACAAATGATCAGCAAATCCTTGATTTGCCTCATAAAGATTACCGCCGTGCACGTGCAGCTGCCGAGAATATCATTCCTACAACAACTGGGGCAGCGAAAGCTGTTGCACTTGTCCTTCCTGAACTTAAAGGGAAGTTGAATGGTATGGCAATGCGTGTACCTACTCCAAACGTGTCTGTTGTCGACCTTGTTGCAGAGCTTGAAAAAGACACAACAGTTGAAGAAGTTAATGCAGCATTCAAAAAGGCTTCTGAAGGCGAATTAAAAGGAATCCTTGAGTACAGCGAACTTCCGCTAGTATCAACTGACTATAACGGTAACCCATCATCATCTACAATTGATGCCCTTTCCACAATGGTAATGGAAGGAAACATGGTTAAAGTATTATCTTGGTATGATAATGAAACAGGATATTCTAGCCGTGTTGTTGATTTGATCGACTATTTGGCTAAAAAAGGATTGTAATTAGAATAATAAAAAAACCTCACCAAGGTGAGGTTTTTTTTATCACACCTCTAAAAAAACTTGGCAGAAGATGATATTATTAGTAAGTCATTAATCAGTCAAGCGTTTACATTTCTTGTTTTTGGATAATTTCCTGGAAACCGACTATAATGAAAAAGAGAAAAGGGGAGTTGGGAAATTTGCCCTCTCCCTTTTTGACTAAAAGAATCAAAAATATGTTAACAATATCTAAGGAGGTTCTTGGATTATGAATAAAAAGTCGATTAAAGATATTGAATTAAAGGGGAAACGCGTATTTTGCCGTGTTGATTTCAATGTTCCGATGCAGGACGGGGAGATTTCGGACGATACTAGAATCAAAGCAGCACTGCCGACGATTTCCTATCTGACGGAACAGGGGGCTAAAGTCATTCTAGCCAGCCACCTTGGCCGTCCTAAAGGACAAGTCGTTGAAGAATTGCGTCTGGCACCTGTTGCAAAAAGACTAAGCGAACTTAGTGGCAAAGACGTGCAAAAGGCAGAAGAAGCATATGGAGAGAACGTGCAATCAATCATTGCTAACATGCAAAATGGCGAGATCCTGTTGTTGGAAAACGTTCGTTTCTATCCAGGAGAAGAGAAGAACGATCAAGAATTGGCGAAGTCATTTGCTGCACTGGCCGATGTTTATGTTAACGATGCATTCGGAGCTGCGCATCGTGCACATGCTTCAACTGAAGGAATAGCGCACCATCTCCCATCTGTTGCCGGATTGCTGATGGAAAAAGAGCTTTCTGTACTAGGAAAAGCCCTATCGAACCCGGAACGTCCTTTTACAGCTATAATTGGCGGAGCAAAAGTAAAGGATAAGATAGGCGTTATCGAAAACCTTTTGGAAAAAGTCGATCACTTGATCATTGGTGGTGGTCTGGGTTATACATTCATTAAAGCGCAAGGTCATGAAATCGGTAATTCTTTATTGGAAGAAGACAAAATAGAATTGGCCAAATCTTTCATCGAAAGTGCAAAAGAAAAAGGCGTAAAACTTCATTTGCCTATCGATGCAGTCGTAACGGCTGAATTTTCACCTGATGCAGAGGCAGAGAATGTCGATATCGATGCTATTCCAAATGATAAAATGGCTCTTGATATCGGTCCAAAAACAAGTGATTTATTTGCGGATGTGATCAAAAGTTCTAAGCTTGTCATTTGGAATGGGCCAATGGGTGTATTCGAGTTCGATAAATTTGCGAATGGAACGAGAACGGTTGCTGAAGCATTGGCGGAAGCGAAAGATACGTACAGCATTGTAGGCGGAGGGGATTCAGCCGCAGCTGCAGAAAAGTTTGGCTTGGCAGAAAAGATGTCCCATATTTCAACTGGAGGCGGTGCATCTCTTGAGTTCATGGAAGGCAAAGAGTTGCCTGGCGTTGTGGCCTTGAACGATAAATAAGATCAATCCGTTACATATTTCAACTTTAGAAGGGATGAGGAACCAAATGCGTAAACCGATTATTGCAGGAAACTGGAAAATGAATAAAACACTATCTGAAGCGACTGCCTTTTTAGAAGAAGTGAGCAATTTGATTCCGAAGCAAGATGTAATCGATACGGTTGTATGTGCTCCAGCTTTATTTTTGGATCAGCTGGTTCAAGCAGCAAAAGGAACCGATGTGAAAATTGGGGCGCAGAACATGCACTTTGAAGAAAGCGGTGCTTTCACAGGAGAAATCAGCCCAATCGCATTGGCTGATCTTGGTGTATCCTACGTCATACTTGGTCATTCCGAGCGCCGGGAAATGTTCAACGAAACGGATGAAGCCGTTAATAAAAAAGCTCATGCCGCTTTTGCCCACAAGTTGACACCGATCGTATGCTGCGGTGAAACACTTGAGCAAAGGGAAGCTGGCGAAACGAATGATTTCGTAGGCAGCCAAATTGAAAAAGGCTTGGCAGGATTATCTGACGATCAATTGAAACAAGCCGTTATTGCTTATGAGCCGATTTGGGCGATTGGAACAGGAAAATCGTCATCTGCTCAAGATGCAAATGAAGTTTGTGCACATATCCGTTCAGTTGTTGCCGACAAATTTTCAAATGAAGCAGCTGCAGCCATCCGCATTCAGTACGGTGGCAGTGTAAAACCTGAGAATATTAAAGAGTACATGGCACAACCTGATATAGATGGTGCATTGGTTGGCGGTGCAAGTTTGAAATCCGATTCATTTTTACAATTGCTGGAGGCTGGTCACTATGAGTAAGTCGCCTGTGGCACTTATTATCTTAGACGGTTTTGGCTGCCGTAACGAAGAAAAGGGAAATGCTGTTTATCATGCGAAAAAACCGAACTTTGACCGTTATTGGGAACAGTATCCGCATTCCCATTTAACGGCAAGCGGGGAAGCGGTCGGCTTGCCTGCCGGTCAAATGGGGAACTCGGAAGTGGGGCATTTGAATATCGGGGCAGGACGGATCGTTTATCAAAGTCTGACACGTGTGAACCTGGCCATCCGTGAAGGCGAGTTTGCACAAAATCCAACTTTGGTCGATGCCATGAGCTATACTAAGGAAAAAGGCACGGACCTTCATCTTTTCGGTCTTCTTTCAGATGGCGGCGTGCACAGTCATATTGATCATATGTATGCCCTCCTGAAATTGGCCGCAAAAGAAGGAGTTAAAAATGTATATGTACATGCATTTTTAGATGGCCGTGATGTGGGACCGAAAACGGCGCAGGGTTATATTAAGGAAGCGGAAGCGAAAATGAAGGAAATCGGTGTTGGTCAGTTTGCGACCATATCCGGAAGATATTATTCGATGGACCGTGATAAGCGCTGGGAACGTGTGGAAAAATCCTACCGTTCGATGGTGTATGGTGATGGCCCTGCTTACTCTTCTGCGATGGAATGTGTTGAGGATTCCTACGAACACGGCATTTTTGACGAGTTCGTGATACCTTCGGTCATAACGGCGGAAGACGGTAAACCGGTGGCAACGATTAAAAATGATGATGCCGTAATCTTTTATAACTTCCGTCCAGATCGGGCGATCCAGATTTCCAATACGTTCACGAATGAGGATTTTCGCTCATTTGACCGCGGTCCTGGACATCCGAAGCATCTCCATTTTGTCTGTTTGACACATTTTTCAGAAACAGTTGACGGATATGTTGCATTTAATCCGACAAATCTTGATAATACATTAGGGGAAGTACTTTCCCAAAACCAGCTTACCCAGCTTCGTATCGCTGAAACTGAAAAATATCCGCATGTGACGTTTTTCATGAGCGGCGGACGTGAAGAGAAGTTTCCTGGTGAAGAGAGGATTTTAATAAATTCTCCGAAAGTCGCTACATATGATTTAAAACCGGAAATGAGTGCTTATGAAGTGACGGATGCATTGGTGGAACAGATTGAGGCTGACCGTTTTGATGCCATTCTCTTGAATTTTGCCAACCCGGACATGGTTGGTCATTCAGGAATGCTTGAGCCTACCATTAAAGCGATTGAAACAGTGGATGAATGTCTAGGCAGGATTGTCGATTTAATCGTCTCAAAAGGCGGTACAGCAATCATTACCGCTGACCATGGGAATGCAGATGAAGTCGTAACGCTTGAAGGCGACCCCATGACAGCCCATACTACGAATCCCGTGCCTGTCATTATCACAAAAAATCAGGTAACATTAAGAACAGGTGGTATCTTAGGCGATTTAGCTCCAACGATGCTTGATTTGCTTGGAGTCGAAAAACCTGTTGAAATGACAGGGAAATCCCTATTATCTAAATAATTATCTAAATAAAATTGTGAATAGGAAAAGGAGAGATTTATAATGCCGTACATTGAACATGTATATGCACGCGAAGTGCTAGATTCCCGTGGTAACCCAACAATAGAAGTAGAAATCCAAACAGAGTCCGGATACTTCGGACGTGCGATCGTACCATCAGGTGCTTCAACAGGGGAACATGAAGCGGTTGAGCTTCGTGACGGAGATAAATCTCGTTACCTGGGTAAAGGGGTACAAAAAGCAGTCGATAATGTGAATGATATCATTGCTGAAGCTGTCATCGGTTTGGATGTAACGAACCAAGCAGGCCTTGACCTTACTATGATTGAATTGGATGGCACTGAAAACAAAGGAAACCTGGGAGCTAATGCAATCCTTGGCGTGTCAATGGCTGCTGCCCATGCAGCTGCGGAATTTTCAGGTTTACCATTGTACCGTTACCTTGGTGGGTTCAATGCGAAACAACTTCCAACTCCAATGATGAACATCATTAACGGAGGATCACATGCCGATAACAACGTTGACTTCCAGGAATTCATGATCCTTCCTGTAGGCGCTCCTAGCTTCAAAGAAGCGGTTCGTATGGGTGCTGAAGTATTCCATGCGTTGAAATCTGTCCTTTCTGCCAAAGGCTTGAATACGGCAGTCGGCGATGAGGGCGGCTTTGCGCCAAACCTTGGTTCAAACCGTGAAGCGTTGCAAGTCATCATCGAAGCGATCGAAAAAGCTGGCTACAAAGCAGGCGAAGATATCTACCTTGGCATGGACGTAGCTTCATCTGAATTCTATAACAAAGAAACAGGCAAATATGATCTTGCAGGCGAAGGCCGCAATGGCGTTACATCCGAAGAAATGGTTGCTTTCTATGAAGAGCTAGTGAATGAGTTCCCTATTCTTTCCATCGAAGACGGCTTGGATGAAAATGACTGGGATGGCCATAAGCTTTTAACGGAGCGCATTGGTTCTAAAGTTCAATTAGTGGGTGACGATCTTTTCGTAACGAACACGAAAAAATTGGCTGAAGGCATCGAAAAAGGCATCGGTAACTCCATCCTGATCAAAGTAAATCAAATTGGTACACTGACTGAAACGTTTGATGCAATCGAAATGGCTAAACGCGCAGGCTACACTGCAGTCGTTTCCCACCGTTCCGGTGAAACGGAAGATGCAACGATCGCTGACATCGCCGTTGCAACAAACGCTGGCCAAATCAAAACGGGTTCCATGTCCCGTACAGACCGTATCGCTAAATACAACCAACTACTTCGCATCGAAGACCAGCTTGGTGACTTGGCTGTATATGGCGGGTTGAAATCTTTCTATAACTTGAAGAAGTAATTATTTTGGGATTCCGCTTCTGACAAGAAGATGGGTCCTGCATAGTGATTTCTTTTCACCTCCCATTCAATGTTAGAATGCACATTGAATGGGAGGTTTTTTTGCCTATAACGTTAGCCGTCCAGTCACTGATTCCGGCTTGGTTCAGGGCTGATAAAAGGAGTTAATCAAACGTTTGATTAATAAAAAAAAGGTGCCGCATCCGGGCACCTTTTTTTTATTTATTCGATACAGCTTCCACTGGTACGGCATTATAGTATTCTTCCAATGTGCTCTTCGTTTGGAAAATTTCAGTGGCGGCATCGACACCTACATAGCGGATGTGCCATGGTTCGTATTTATACCCTGTGATGTTTTCCTTGCCTTCCGGATAGCGGATGATAAATCCATATTCATGGGCATGCTCGGCAAGCCAGGTCGCTTCATTCGTGTCACCGAAGCAGTCTTGGGCAGCACATGCACCGTCGTGGGTCGTAACATCAATCGCGAGACCCGTTTCATGCTCGCTTGTCCCAGGCATTGCACTGTAGGTTTTCGCTTTTTCTTCCCCGTCCTTAGCCACATAGTTATTAAAGACCGTGATTTGTGTTTGATGTGAACGGTACGCGGAAACACCAGCAAAGTGCATGTTTTCTTTTTCGGCAGCCTGGAACATTTTTTCAAGAGCCTTTCCCGCTTCTTCGCGCATCATTCTTTTTTCAATTTTATCTTGAAAGATGAAATCCACTTTTGGGTAGATAAGGTCATCGGGTTTGTAATCTTCCGGCAGGCTGTATTGTTTATTGACAAGTACAGGTATGCTTTCCGGGTTGGCTAATGTCTGAAGGCCAGCCTGTGCGGGTTTAACCGTTTCATCAACTTCCACCTGACGTTGGGCCGATTCATTTGAATCATGATTCTTATCAGTTTCTGTCTCCTTATCCTGGGAGCTCGGTTGTTCTTCTTTTGGCTCTTTTTTATCATCGCTGGTCAGGTCGGATGAACAGCCAGCCATCAGAATGAAAGATGATAGAGCAGTTGCTGCAAATATAGGTTTTAACATATGAAAGGCCCCTTGCTTTTAATATAAGATTTCCAATAAAAATAGTTTTGAAAGATTATCGTGATAAGTAATCCCTTGTTAATTCACTTTGATATTTATCAAGAAATAAGCCAATCCAGACCACCATCAACAAAAAAGGATAATCATTACGGATTGCGGTTTGCACGACTGGATCAGACCAAAAGTGCGAAAGGAAACCAGATGACATCCTGATTGTCTCGAATGTGACAAGGCCGTGCAGCGATAACCAAAGGATCGTAAGGGTATTGGTCCCAAACCCGATGACCGCTGCTATGATGCTCAGCAAGACGGCTGCTGCCCCGATCAGGAGGACATGGAAGCTTGATTGGAAAAAGTCGATACTGCTATTGGAAAGTCCATTATAAATAATAGCAGTAAAATAAACGGTTGTCGTGATATATGCAGCAAATAATAAGTATCGATTTCCGTGATACTTTGCCAGCAGCAATAAAAGCGGTGATAGGATGATTAATAGGACACTGATAAGATTGCTTCCGCCTGTCCATAAAGAATAGCCGGCAACCGCCGAGAATAGGATGGTCAGGAGATCAAGAATCCGAAGTATGGACTTAAACATGTTGACACCTCTTTCTCTATTTATGCAAATTATCTCAAACTTTGTTTCAAAAAGAAATAAATGACTATGGGTTTTAGGAATTCTTACCATCATAGTATAACAAAGATTGTGGATATTTATTGGGTGTGGTAAAGTTAAAGTAATTGTTTATTGGTTCTTCAGGAGGTGTAATTGCATGCATGCATTTCTCATAACGCTTTTAGTGATTGTCAGTATCGCCCTCATTGTGACGGTATTGCTTCAATCAGGTAAGAGTGCAGGTTTATCTGGTGCGATTGCCGGCGGTGCCGAGCAGCTATTCGGAAAGCAAAAGGCACGCGGTTTGGACCTGATTTTACATCGTGCAACGATAGTATTGGCGATTTTATTTTTTGCTTTAACTTTACTTGTTGCTTTCTTTGATGTGTAATGGATCAAAAATGAGTCTAGCTAATTAGCTAGACTTTTTTCTTTGCACAATAGTTGCATGAATAGATATAGTGATTTTAGTACTTAATTATAGGATAGGGATATTTTTCATTCTATCTATTTACTGATAAAGGAGTTTGAAGTCATGAAAATCAAGCTGCAGCAGCCCTTTACTTTTGAAGCCGGAAAAAGGGCTGTCTTACTATTACATGGATTTACGGGGAATTCGGCGGATGTACGGATGCTGGGCCGTTACTTGGAGAAACAGGGGTACACCTGCCATGCCCCGCACTATAAAGGACATGGCGTCCCGCCAGAGGAGCTGGTGAAAACGGGCCCGGAGGATTGGTGGAAAGATGTCATGATGGCCTATGATTTTCTGAAAAGCAAAGGCCATGAAGAAATTGCTGTTGCCGGACTCTCATTAGGAGGCGTATTTTCTCTTAAATTAGGTTACACTGTACCTATAAAGGGTATCGTATCGATGTGTGCGCCTATGCATATTAAAAGTGAAGAAATGATGTTTAAAGGAGTATTGGAGTACGCCAGAGAATTTAAGAAGTACGAAGGAAAAACTCAAGAGCAAATAGAGCTTGAAATGGACCTCCTTGCCGATAAACCGATGAGTACATTGAAGGCCCTTCAGGAATTGATAACGGATGTAAGAGAGCACGTCGACCTTATTTACGCTCCGACATTTGTCGTGCAAGGCCGGCATGATGATGTTATCAATCCGAAAAGTGCCGATATTATTATTGATTCCATTGAATCACCGGTCAAACGAATCAAGTGGTATGAAGAATCCGGCCATGTCATAACTCTTGATAAAGAAAAAGACCAGTTGCATGAAGATGTATTGGAATTTTTAGAAAGTCTGGATTGGTCCGAATAACAAATTTATTATACCCTGAATAGGAGGGTTTTCATGGAAGATAACATTCAAGAACATATTAATAAGCTTCTGACATACATGACGGATGAAGCGTATAAGCCGTTAACGGTACAAGAGCTGGAAGAGGCTTTGAAAATCGAAGACTCGGCAGATTTCAAGAATTTCGTTAAGGCTTTAGTAAAAATGGAAGAAAAGGGATTGGTGGTCAGAACAAGAAGCAATCGTTACGGCCTGCCGCAAAAAATGAATTTGTTCCGCGGTAAATTAACGGGGCATGCAAAGGGATTCGCCTTTGTGACACCTGAGGATAACCCAGGAATGGATGATATTTTCATTCCGCCAAATGAAACGGGCACAGCGATGCATGGAGATGTCGTAATGGTACGAGTATCTTCGGAAACATCCGGCTCAAGGCAAGAAGGCACGGTCATCAGAATACTTGAACGCGGAATTACACAAGTGGTCGGTACATACTCCGAAAGTAAAAGTTTTGGTTTCGTCATCCCTGATGATAAAAAGATCGCAAACGATATCTTCATCCCACAGCACGCTTCCCATGGAGCGGTAGAGGGTCATAAGGTTGTCGTCAAACTTACTTCCTATCCTGAAGGACGCATAAGTGCCGAAGGCGAAGTCATTGAGATTCTGGGGCATAAAAATGACCCTGGCGTGGATATTCTTTCCGTCATCCATAAATATGGTTTGCCGATGGAGTTCCCGGAAGACGTAATGGAGCAAGCCAATGCCGTTTCGGATACCATTCAAGAAAGTGAAATAGGCAACCGCAGGGATTTGCGCAATGATGTTTTGGTCACGATTGATGGAGCGGATGCAAAGGACCTGGATGACGCTGTTACTGTTTCTAAACTTGAAAATGGCAATTACAAGCTGGGTGTTCACATTGCTGATGTCAGCCATTATGTGAAGGAAGGATCTCCAATCGATAAGGAAGCTTTGGAAAGAGGGACGAGCGTTTATTTGGTGGACAGGGTCATTCCGATGATCCCGCATCGTTTATCGAATGGCATTTGCTCCTTGAATCCACAAGTCGATCGTTTTACACTCTCTTGTGAAATGGAAATCACGCCAGATGGCAAAGTCGTCAATCATGACATTTTTGAAAGTGTCATTAAGACGACGGAACGTATGACATATGGCAATGTGAACAAAATCCTTGTGGATAAAGATGAAGAACAGCTCGAACGATATGAAGCGTTGGTGCCAATGTTCCAGGACATGGAGAAGTTAGCGGCCATCCTTCGTAAAAACCGGATGAACCGCGGTGCGATCGACTTTGATTTCAATGAAGCGAGAGTCATCGTTGATGAAGAGGGCCATCCGACTGATGTGGTTTTACGTGAAAGGTCGGTTGCGGAAAAGCTGATTGAAGAGTTCATGCTTGCGGCAAATGAAACCGTTGCAGAGCATTTCCACCGTCTTGACGTTCCGTTCATATACCGTATTCATGAAGATCCAAAGCCGGAAAAACTGCAGCGTTTCTTCGAATTCATTACGAATTTCGGATATATTGTACGGGGATCGGCCAATGACGTCCATCCTAAGGCGTTACAGGAAATCATTGAGGCAGTTGCCGGTAAACCGGAAGAAACGGTCATTTCAACCGTCATGCTTCGTTCCATGCAACAGGCGAAATATGATCCGGAGAGCTTAGGTCACTTTGGTTTATCAGCTGAGTTTTATACACATTTCACATCGCCGATTCGCCGTTACCCGGATTTGATCGTGCACAGGTTGATCAGGACCTACTTGGTGGAAGGTAAAATGGATGAAGCCACGAAGGAGAAATGGAATGCTGAATTACCTGAGATTGCCGATCACACATCGAAACGTGAACGTCGCTCAGTAGATGCTGAACGGGAAACGGATGATCTGAAGAAAGCGGAATATATGCTGGATAAGATCGGCGAAGAATATACCGGGATCATTGGTTCGGTTACGAATTTCGGGATGTTCGTCGAGTTGCCGAACACCATTGAAGGACTTGTCCATGTCAGCTTCATGACGGATGATTATTACCGCTTCGATGAGCGCCAGCTTGCAATGATCGGGGAACGTACCGGTAATGTGTTCCGGATTGGCGATGAGATCGACGTACGTGTTTCCAATGTCAATAAAGAGGAACGCGCCATCGATTTTGAAATCATCGGCATGAAGGTAAGCCGTCCGCGTCCATCTGGCGAGAAGAAAATATTCAAAGCCAATTCAGGTGAACGCAAACGCGGCCGAGGCGGCAATGGGGGACGTAAGGAAGGAAAAGGCGGCGGCCGTAATGGAGATTCGACTTCCTCTGGAAGAAAATCGAAAAACAAGAAAAAATTCTTTGAAAATGCGCCAGCTGCCAAACGCAAGAGAAAACCAAAAAAGAGATAAAGATTGAGGCGTGGGGATGATCATTTCTTCCTCTCGCCGCGATTGGATGTTAAAAGGGGAGAGTTAGATGCCAAAAGGCTCAGGTAAACAACTAGCACAAAATAAAAAAGCATATCATGATTTCTTTATTGAACAAACGTTTGAAGCGGGTATCGTTTTGAAAGGGACCGAAATCAAAGCAATCCGTGCGGCCCGAGTGAATTTGAAAGATGCCTTTGCTAAAATAGAAAATGGTGAAATTTATCTTCATAATATGCATGTCAGCCCTTATGAGCAGGGAAACCAGTTTAACCATGACCCTTTACGGACACGTAAACTCCTTCTGCATAAAAAGGAAATCAATAAGCTGATTGGCGAAACAAAGGAAACAGGTTACACCATCGTCCCGTTGAAAATGTATTTAAAGAATGGCTTTGCCAAAGTTTTAATCGGACTCGGAAAAGGGAAGAAACAATATGACAAGCGTGATGACCTGAAGAAGAAGGAAGCGAAGCGTGATATTGAACGTGCTTTCCGTGAGCGGCAGAAGATGTAGAACTGCCAAGACCTTACAATTGATTTTTTGAACCAATCTGTTATAATTAATCCTGTACCGATGACAATTGAATATCAGCCAACTTGCTGACTATTCTTCTCTCGTACGCTCCATTTCTATCATGGGGACGTTACGGATTCGACAGGGATAGTTCGAGCTTAAGTTGCGAGTCGAGGGGATCGGCCTCGTTAAAACGTCAACGCCTATAACTGGCAAACAAAACAACAACCTAGCTTTCGCTGCTTAATAACAGTCGATAGCTGTTCCTCCCTCCATGGCCCACGTGGTAGGGTAAGGGACTCACTCTAAGTGGGATACGCCGGAATCCACCGTCTGAGGATGAAGGAAGAGACCAATCAGACTAGCTGCTCTGCCGCCTGTCGATAGGCTAATGAGTTCGCGAAATGCGAATATATCGACTACACTCGTAGAAGCTTAAGTGCCGTTATGTCTGGACGTGGGTTCGACTCCCACCGTCTCCACCAATACATATATTGGTGGTTTTTTATTTGTGTGACTTGAAGCATAAAATTGTCATCATAACATCTTTATGCTTTATAAATTTGTTTATAAGTTAAAAAATGTAGATCTAGTCCAATATTACACAGAGCCCCCGACAACTTCTATTGGAGTTGTCGGGGGCTCTTAAGTCTACAAGAATCTTAATTTGAACTGCTGTATAACGGAAGCGATCACTTAAATCGAAGTAACCGAGATTATGCAAACATAGTCTCCTTTTTCAACGATTTCAAGACAAATGGTACCGTATGTTTTATCATTGTTCTTTCCTGACACTCTCCCCTTTCTGTTATGACACAATCAACAATTCGAGGAATAAAAGTCAAAATGAAAGGAGCGACCAATGCAAATATATAGAACAGCCGTCAAAATCACCGCACGTTGATGGTTATTCCTCTTCCCTTAACAGAAGGGCTTCCTTTCCCATGACCGCAAGCTCAATTATTTCAAGCGTTTTGCAATAATTCCCGAATATATCCCCATTCACATCGACTTCCTTATGAATATAGTCCAGAACATGCCAATCCTCAAACCAGTCGCCGCTTTCCGCATCTTCATGAGAAGTATTCGGCCAGGCGTATTTTAACAGTGGACTGTAAAACCGGTCGGCGGCGCCTTTTCTCAACTTACAATTCTTGACCCGAGGTTTATAAAGGGAACGGGGGAAAAATTCGTTTACATCATTAAATAAATCAGGCCAATAATCTTTTCGTGAACCCGTATGGGGATGATCGTTTGCCCATTTCAAAATGCCCGCTGAAATATTTGTACGCTGAAAAAGAAGGGCATACAATCTTTTTCCGAATAAAATTCGTTCGTGAAGCGAAGTGAAATGGCGCGAGGTAGCGCCGGCAAGTAAGGCTCGTTGCCTATTTCCCTCTGCACTGTATGGAAAAAGAATGTGATTGAAACGCAAAAAATCATACAACTTGAAGCTGGCCGTACCGGTTACGGTTTTTTTAAAATGATCATTTTGGATCACTCTTTTTTCCAAATAACTTTGTTCATTTATTACAGTCGCAATCGCAAGAGTGTAGGAATCCCCGCTGTTCCAAAAATAACGCCACATCGTTTCCATAAAGGTGGAAATGTGAAAAAAGTGTAAAAGGTGGAACATTTCCTGGTTGGCTTTCACACTTAGGTCATAAATCAAACACTGGGGATACACATCCTGAAAAATCAACCAGCTGCCGCGTTCCAAAAAAGAATAAATCGCCTTCTGATCTCTTTCTGGCAGAAGTTTTGTCAGCAAATCCCCTTTTAAATCGGTCATGTTCCAGCCAACGTTCCTCGATACCATATGTCCAAGGAAGGCCCAATGGATTTCTGGATGCTCAAGATAAAAATTATAATAAGCGCGAGTCCGTGTAACATTGTTTTGATTATGTTGTTTTGTCTGTTCTCTTATATAGTGAATGCGTTGTTTATCGTTTTCGGATAAAAAGGGCAGGAGGCCGGAAGATTTACTTTTTAATTTTTTTTTCAAATCCTTCTTTACATCCGAATAGGAATCAAACAAAAATCATCATCCCTTATCAACATTTCATTTTAACTGCGTTCGATTCTCCCATTAAAGAAATGCATATTCATATTGCCAGAGGAATATGAATACAACGTGAGTATTCGAAAGAGGGGGGTAACATGGGACATCGGGTAAATGAGGAAATGAACCGAATCGTCGATCAGTTCATTAGGGACCAATCAGATGACGGGTCCTGGCAATATCCTTTTGAGACCGGCATCGGAACAGACTGTCACATGATTATCTTATTGCGGACATTGGAGATAAATGATGAGGCGTTCATAAAAGAACTGGTGGAACGTATTGCAGGGAAACAGCAGAAAGATGGTTCATGGGGTTTGTTTTATGATGAAGGAAAAGGGAACCTTACGTCTACTGTGGAAGCTTATTATGCCCTTCTTTACTCCGGTTACCGGGATCGGGATGACCCGGATATCCAGGCAGCCAGGCGGTTTATCCTTGCCAACGGAGGGGCTACAGAAGTCCATATGCTTTTTAAAGTCCTGTTGGCTTTAACCGGACAGTGCGAGTGGCCGCCTTTCCCCATTAAGATTGAAGTGCTGCTTATACCGGACTCCTTTCCAATTAATCTTTTTGACTTCTCCATGTTTGGCAGAACGAACATCATCCCGTTACTGATTCTGGCCAATTTGGGTTTTAGCAGGAGAACACTGCGGTCTCCTGATCTCTCTGATTTGTATCTCAAAAAAGAAAATCGTTTTTTTACAGAAGATCCGGAATTCCGCTCGGTTTTCGATTCGATTCAAAAAGGGATAAAAGGCCTGAAAGACTACCCCGGAAATCTTCGCGAGTTAGCTTTAAATCGCGCCGAACAATATATGCTGGATAGAATAGAACCAGATGGCACCTTATGTAATTATTTCGGTTCAACTTCTATGATGATTTTTGCCTTATTGGCGAGGGGATATTCGAATACACATCCGGTGATTACCCGTGCCTTGCAAGGCTTAAATGAGATGACCTGCCGGATTGATGGAGAACTCCACTGCCAATATGCGACGGCTACGGTCTGGAACACGACGTTAATCAGTTATGCTCTGCAAGAATCCGGAGTCCCTTATTCATCGAATACCGTCCAGAAGGCAAACCGATATATCCTCTCCCGGCAACATATCAAATACGGGGATTGGGTCATTCATGAACCAGACCTGTTGCCGGGAGGCTGGGGCTTTGAGGACATGAATACAATCCATCCGGATATTGACGACACAACGGCAGCACTAAGAGCGATTCGAACGTTAGCCATCGAAAGGGTGGATTGTCGACAGGCATGGGATCGGGGAATCAAATGGCTCATTTCCATGCAAAACAATGACGGTGGATGGGCAGCTTTCGAAAAGAATGTAAATAAGAAAATATTGAACCTGTTACCGATCGAGGGCGGAAAAGATTTGTTGACTGATCCGTCGACGGTTGATTTAACGGGAAGGACATTAGAGTTTTTCGGGAACTATACTCATTTGGATTTTCATCATCCTATGGTGAAACGCGGGATTAGTTGGCTGTTAAAGAATCAAGAGTCGGATGGTTCTTGGGTAGGGCGCTGGGGCGTCTATATATATGGCACATGGGCGGCTGTAACGGGAATGGTTACGGTTGGGATTTCCCCGAAACATCCTGCCATTCAGAAGGCTGTAAACTGGTTAAAAGCCATTCAAAATCAAGACGGAGGGTGGGGAGAATCCTGTAAAAGTGATATCGAAAATTGTTATGTGCCGTTGGGTGAAAGTACCCGCACCCATACAGCATGGGCCCTTGATACACTTATTTCAGCCGCGGCTGAAGTCACACCTGACATTAAACGCGGCGCAGCTTTTTTAGTAGATGGAAAAGAAAAAGATTGGGCAAAGGCCTACCCGAAAGGAAGGGGAATGGCGGGAGCCTTTTATATCAATTATCATTGTTACGAATACGTTTTTCCGTTATTGGCCTTGGCCCATTATCAAAAATTAGCTGAAGGGAGCTAAACAGGGATTTGTGGATTCAAATAGCTTTCAAGTGACTTTTTGCATTTTTTAAAGTTTGTCCCATTCAATGAACAAAACTACAACAAGCAGGAGGCAAAAGATGCTTGAAACTTTCCGCCAATTTTTCGATCTTCATACAATTATTTGGTTGTGCCCAATCATTTTTATTTTCCATGACTTAGAAGAGATCATAACCATTGAATCTTCCATGAAGGCAAGTGAAAATAGGTTTCAAAAATCTTCTTTCGTCCAACTAATATTAAATATGAGGGAAAAACTAGGTTCGACCGCTGCCCAGCTTTCTGTTTCGGCTACTTGGATTTTGTTGATTATTTCATTCACTACAGTGGTGACTGCCCATCTCACATTAAACGGAGGGGGCTTTCTTTTATATACAGCTATTCTCAACTTATTTATTCTGCAAGCGATCATGCATATTGTTCAGTCCATCTGTTTCAAAGGCTACACGCCTGGCATCATAACGGCGCTATTCCTTCTCATCCCTTATTGTCTTATTGCCTATGACAGTTTGTTCGAACACGGCCTGATAGACGGGCAATTACTTTTTGCAAGTCTCCCCGTCAGCCTGCTCATGATCCCGATTTTTCTTGTTGGCAATCTTTTAGGCCGTTATTTTATTCACTAATTTATAAGAAAGCAGTTGCAGGAGGTGAGTAAATTGCATGTTGTTATAACGGGAGGAAGCGGGTTTGTAGGTCAAGCCCTGACTCACCTGTTGACTCAAAAAGGCCATCGAGTAACCATATTAACGCGTCTTCCTGATCATAAAAGAACAAGTGAATTCGTTCATTATGTCAATTGGCTTTCTGCAGATCATCAACCTGAAAACGAACTTAAGGATGTCGATGCGGTGGTCAATTTAGCCGGGGAATCAATTAATAGCGGACGGTGGATCCAAAGTAAAAAAGAGGTTATTTTGAATAGCCGTCTTACAGCCACAAAAGAGGTCATTCGAATTTTGAGACATCTTCACCCAAAGCCAAAAGTTCTTGTTAACGCTTCAGGTGTAAGTTACTACGGGATGTCAGACTTCAAAACGTTTAATGAGTCCTCCAAAAGTGATGCAAACGATTTTTTGGCCATTGTTGTAAAGCGTTGGGAGAAAGAAGGGGCAATGGCGGAAGAATTAGGCGTTCGAACGGTCTTCGCGCGTTTCGGCATCATTCTGGGTCAAGAGGGTGCCTTTCCGCGAACGGTGCTACCGTATAAATTAGGTATTGGGGGGACAATCGGCAGTGGGATGCAATGGATTTCCTGGGTGCACATTCAAGATGCGGTTGAGATGGTGTACTTCGCCATAATTAATTCTGAAGTAGAAGGACCTTTGAATGTGACCTCGCCTCATCCAATACGCATGTCATCATTCGGACAGTCCATTGCAGACGTCCTTCACCGCCCATATTGGCTTCATGTTCCTGGGGTTGTAGTAAAAGTAGTACTTGGTGAAATGAGTCAGTTGGTATTAAAAGGGCAGCGGGTACTCCCTCAAAAAGCACTTTACCACAATTACTCCTTTCAATTTCCATACGTACAAAGTGCACTTTCTGATATTCTAGGTTAAAGATACATTTATTATTGAGCTTTAGTCATGACATTACGGTTGATGAGTGATTTGGGCCCTCATCTAAATCATCCAGAATAATATCTATTACTGGAGCTTGATAAGCTAATAAGATTAGCATTTCATCCAGTATAGAACAAAGACTCAAAAGAAGCATGAGCTTCTCTTGAGTCTTTGTTCCGATTCTATTCTTTTAATTCCTTGCCCATTCCCTTTAGGAAGTGTACGCCAAAGCCGATCGCCCGGTTTATGTCTGGATCATTCAATGTTTTCATTAAATCCAAAACTCCGATCTTCTTATCTGCCTGAAGGAATTTGTTTCCTTCATCGATTCCTGCAAGTGCACTGTTAAGCAGTTTCGTGGATTGTGCGGCATCGGCGTTCATCAAGGCTCCGGTTGCCCCCATTAGGGTATTGATCAGGTTTGTGACAGGCTGCCTTGTGATTTGTTGAAGAGCGATTTTAGCGATTTGTTCTTTTCCTTGAAGCATGGAGGTCGCGGCTTCGAATACTCCCGAGTCATTCAGTTCATTGACGATTTTAAACATATTGTTCAATGCCTCTTCATTATCGGTGATCAGCGTTTTCAGTTCTTCGAGTTTTTGTAGCTTAATTTCTTCCTCAGTAATGGGATTATGGATTTCCGTAATAGGAGCTGCCATGATCTTCACCCTCCCTGTTTATTTATCCGTTAAGTGAACATACCCTGGACGGGCCCACTTACGTTCAACCTCGACACCATTTTGAGGATGACGTTTTTTGTTCCGTGGATTGGTACCCGGTAATGGGATGTCTCCGCTTGCGCTTAATACTTCCATGCGGACCATCGTCTGTTTGTAAGCAGGCGTGCTTGTGCGTTGATCATAGATGGGACCGGTCAGGAAGTTGATGGCAGAGTCTTTATCGACTGAGTTCATCGGTAAAAATAGCTCATTATTTTTTACACGGTCTGTGATCAGGGCTTTTAATTTAACGGCCCCGAATGGAGACACTAAGCGAACGAGTCCGCCATCGCCGACTTTACGTTCTTTGGCAAGTTCTGGTGATACCTCAACGAAAATATCAGGTACTTTCGATTGGATTCCATTGGATTTGTTCGTCATATTGCCTTCATGGAAATGCTCCAGCATACGTCCGTTATTGATATGAAGGTCATATTCTTCCGGGAATTTATGAGGTTCCACCCAGTCAGCCAGTGCAAAGCGCGCTTTCTTATCAGGGAAGTTGAAGCCATCCACATAAAGAAGCGGTGTGTTTGATCCATCATGGCTTCCCCAGAGGAAGCTGTTCCATCCTTCCAGCACCTCGTAATTCGCTTGGCTGAATATCGGTGACAGGCTTGCCATTTCTTCATAGATTTCACTAGGGTGAGTGTAGTTCCAATTTGCACCTAAGCGGTTGGCGATCTCTTGAGTGATTTCCCAGTCCGCTTTAGAATCCCCCATTGTGGGAAGGGCTTTATATAAACGCTGTACACGGCGCTCCGTATTGGTGAACGTTCCGTCTTTTTCAAGAGATGGGGCTCCTGGCAATACCACGTCGGCATATTGGGCTGTCCTTGAAAGGAAAATATCCTGGACAACAAAGAAATCCAATCCGGATAACACTTTATCAACATGGTTTGCATCCGCATCGACAAGTGCCATATCTTCTCCGACGAGATACATGGCCTTCATGTCGCCTTTTTCTATCGCTTTGAGCATTTCAATATTGTTCAAGCCTGGTTTGCCATCGATTTTCACTCCATAAGCTTTTTCGAATTTAGCACGTGCCACGTCATCGGTAACATGCTGATATCCTGGAAGCCATGTTGGCAAGGTACCCATATCGCAAGCGCCCTGTACATTGTTATGGCCGCGAAGCGGATAAGCTCCCGCTCCTGGACGACGGTAGTTACCCGTAGCCAATAGCAAGTTGGAAATTGCCGCTGAAGTATCGGAAGCACCGGTGTTTTGGGTAACGCCCATTCCCCAGAGGATGCATGTTCCGTCTGCATCGCGAATGGTCTCAGCTATTTGGATCAATGTTTCTCTTGAAATGCCTGTGTGTGTTTCGGCATATTCCAGGGTGTATTTTTCAAGTACTTCTTTGTAATCGTCGAAGAAGTTAACATTTTCATTGATGAATTCTTGATCATGCCAGTCTTGATCGATTATATATTTTGTAACCGCCATCAACCAAACCTGGTCTGTTCCTTGTTTTGGACTGATATGGATGTCGGAGCGTTCGGCCATTTCGTTTTTGCGGATGTCAGCTACGATCAGTTTTTGTCCGTGAAGCTTGTGTGCCCGTTTTACGCGTGTCGCCAATACGGGATGGCCTTCTGCAGGGTTAGCGCCAACGATGATGACAAGACCTGCTGCGGCGATATCTTTAATCGTACCAGCATCTCCTCCCATGCCGACCGTACGGAACAGTCCGTCTGTTGCCGGGGATTGACAGTAACGCGAGCAATTGTCGACGTTATTCGTTTCGAACATTTGACGTGCCAGTTTTTGAATCACATAGTTTTCTTCATTCGTGATCTTTGATGAGGAAATGAAGCCTACTGAATTTCCGCCGTATTGCTGTTTGATCGAACCAAGTCTGGATGCAACCAAATCAAGTGCTTCATCCCAGCTTGATTCAACGAATCTCCCATTTTTCCGAATCAGGGGCTTGGTTAAACGTTTTTCCGAGTTTACGAAGTCCCAGCCGAATTTCCCTTTGACACATGTGGATATCGCATTGACGGGTGCTTCATGGGTAGGTTGGACTTTAAGGATTTTACGGCCTTTTGTCCAGACTTCGAATGTGCATCCTACCCCACAGAACGTACAGACCGTTTTTGTCTTCTTCGTCCGTGTATCACGCATTGCCGCTTCAATCTCTGAAATGGCAAAAATCCCGCTGTATCCAGGTTCCACTTCTTTGACAAGGTCAATCATTGGTTCAAGCATATCGTTTTTCAAACCTGACATGAAGCCAGCCTCACCCAGCATCGATTTTTCCATTAATGCATTACATGGACAAATGGTTACACACTGTCCGCAGCCTACACAAGATGAGTTATTGATTTCCGTTCCTTCATCCCAGATTACCCGGGGGCGTTCCGCTTCCCAGTCGATGGACAGCGTCTCGTTGACCTGAAGGTTCTGGCAGACTTCGACACATTGGCCGCATGCGATGCATTGATTGGCATCATAGCGGTAAAATGGATGGGACATATCGACGGCACCCAATTCCACTTTCGGTGTGTAAGGATATTTTTGGTGTTCGATTTCCATTAATTCCGCTGTGTTATGCAGTTTGCAATTTCCGTTATTATTATCACATACAGTACAGTATAAAGAATGGTTTTCCAGGATCCGGTCCATGGCTTCGGTTTGGGCTTCTTTTGCCTTGCTTGAATCCAAGGCTATATCCATGCCGCCCGCTGCTTTTGTCGAACATGATCGGACGAGTTCCCCATTAACTTCGACGATGCATGTGTCGCATGTTTGGATCGGATCCACTTCAGGAACATAACAAATCTGTGGATGAGCTATCTCATTTTGGTTGATGACCTCCAGAATTGTCGCTCCTTCATTAGCGGTATAATCCTTCCCATTTATTTTGATGGTGATGTTTGAATCGCTCATTATATTTCCCCCTTTTATAGCCAAAAACACGAAAAAAAACCACCATGATCACACCTCCGGCTCTGAACGGAAATGTAGGTCATGGTGGAATAGTTTAATAGCAAAGCTTGCCAATATACCAATCCATACCATAATGGATGATTTTTAAAAAAGATAGGACACAACAGTACACTATTATGCTCCCAACTTTCCTCTTAGATATTATACCTTTAATTTTAGCAAGAAACAATCCTGGAAAGAGGCTATCATTCCCAAATTCCTTTCGTTTTTCTTCGCGTTGATTTATGATTAGAAAATTGAGAACTTAATTTTCTTGAATTGGAGTGACGTAACGGTGTCAAAGGTTATCCATGAATTCAATGATATGATTCGTAAGCTGCGCAAGGAACTATTCGGTAAAGGACCAGAACGCATACACACGGTTTTCGTGGAGAATATGGCCGTTTCTACGTTATATGGGAATTTGACTCCTACGGAAATGTTCATATCAAGATCGGAGGAAGGAAGGGACATGGTCCATTCTGCACGTACCAAAATGGTACAGGATGTGTATTCGGAGAGTCCTCCAGATGGAATGGAAGAACTGGTTGGGGCTAAACTGGTCCATTTGTTTTCAGATATCAAAATCAAGGAGAACATAGCGATTTCCGTATTCGTATTTGATAAGGATATAGCGGACAAACTCAACGGGCATTGACCATCTTCCTTGAATAGTGGTCAATTGGCTCCTGGATAGTAAAAGGAGTGGGAACATGAAAGCGATTGAAAGCAAGAGGGACATCATCCGGATAACCAAAGGTAACATCGGGCGGACGGAAGATACGATCGTAACGGAGTATCCCGTTACTGTCAAAATAAATGGCCAGGAATTCGTCACGATGGTGTGTACACCTGAATGCATCGAGGATATGGTGATTGGCTATTTGGCTTCGGAAGGCATCATCAAAAAATATGATGAGATAAAAGAAATCTGGGTCCAGGAAAAAGAAGGCTTTGTTCATGTGAAGACAGATAAAGTGAATCCCTACTTCCAGGAATTTCAAAATAAGCGGTATATTACATCATGCTGCGGAATGAGCCGACAAGGGTTCGTCTTTGTGAATGATGCTTTGACGGCCAAGAAAATGGATAATGTTTCGGTGAAACTGACTCCAGATGACTGCTTCCGCTTGATGAAGGATTTACAAAATTCCGCTGTCACCTTCCAGAACACAGGAGGCGTACACAATGCCGCATTATGTGATGTTGATGGCCTCGTATTAAGCAGGATGGACATCGGCCGGCATAATGCATTGGACAAAATATACGGCCATTGCTTGAAAAATGGTATTTCGATAGAAGGGAAAGCTATCGTGTTCAGCGGCCGGATCTCATCGGAAATTCTCTTGAAGGTGGCGAAAATCGGCTGTGAACTGATTCTCTCGAAATCCGCTCCAACCGAATTGGCTTTGGAGTTGGCTGAAGGATTGGGAATCACCACAGTCGGGTTCATTCGTAATGATTCACTGAATATCTATACATGCCCTGAAAGAATACAATTGAATGACTGAGCGTGAAAGATGCCGCTCCTAAGACGGGCTGGAGAATGCGCTTTGGGAAAGTCCTTGCCGGCATTGCTTGGATATATCCAACAAGCCTTGTATGATACAGTTTCGATAGGACACTCAAGGAAAAAGCGGTATCGGGGGAAGGGTTATGAATGAAAGGGATTGGCATATTTTAAAGGTGTTGCATGAGCATAAGAATATTACTAAAACGGCGCAAAGTTTATATATATCGCAACCTTCTTTAACGAAACGAATTCAGCAAATAGAGAAGGAATTCAATCTAAAGATTGTGGAGCGCGGAACAAGGGGAGTGCAGTTCACCCCTCAAGGGGAATATTTGGCCAACTGTGCAGATGAAATGCTGATCAGGCTCCGGCAGATAAAAGAGACAGCGTTCAATATGGGTCAGGAGATCAGTGGGACATTACGGCTGGGTGTTTCCAATTATATCACGCTGCATAAATTGCCTGGCCTGTTGAGATTATTTCGTGAGCGATATCCTAAAGTGGATTTCCATGTGACGACTGGTTGGAGTAAAGAAGTGCTGAACCTCATTTACAAGGAAGAAGTGCATGTAGGGATCGTTCGGGGGGACTATCAATGGGCAGGGTCAAGGCACCATCTTTTTGAGGAAACGATTTGCATTGCTTCCAAGGAAGAAATCGAAGTCCGGGACCTGCCTTTCTTGCCGAGGATCGATTATGGGACGGACGCCCTTTTAAAAACAATGATCGATAATTGGTGGAGAGACAATTTTTCAGGACCGCCTTTGGTTGGGATGGAAGTGGACAAAGGTGATACATGCAAAGAAATGGTCAGGAATGGCCTGGGATATGGCATCCTTCCCAGTGTTTTATTGGAGAAGGACCAAAGTCTCCGTCAGATGGACCTTAGGGATAAGCATGGTAATCCCCTTATCAGGAATACGTGGATGTTATATCATGAAAAGTCACTGGAATTAAAACTGGTCAAAGCGTTTGTCGAATTTGTCAAAGAAGTCGATTTCATGAGTGATATTTAACTGGAAGCGCAGAAATCTCTGTGCTTTTTTTGTCATTCCTTTTATGAATGGATAACGATAATTTATTGGTATTTTAACTATGGTTATCCCAGGATTATGATAGAAGGGAGATGTAAATCATCATGAATTTGCCTAAGGAATGGAGAGGAAGTCAAGTGAGTGTCCTGTTTCTGATCGTACTGAATGTCATTGTGCCGGTCTTTTTCCTAATAGGGGCTGGGGCCATCCTGCATCGTAAATTCAAGTTGGATATGAATACGCTGTCTAAATTGAATCACTTCCTGCTCATGCCAGCCATTAGCTTTGTCAATATCTATCAAAGTAAAATGGGCGGGGGGATGATCGTCCAGATATTCAGCTTCCTTGCCCTTCAAGCAGTAAGCCTCATCATCGTAAGTACAGTGATTGCCAAACTTGCCAGGTTTGATCAAAGTCTTTCTGCCACGTTTAAAAATAGTGTAGTCCTGAATAATTCAGCCAATTTCGGGTTACCCGTAAGCCAGATGGTTTTTAATGGGAATCCCCTTGGCCTGTCGATCCAAGTCATCGTGATCATTTTTCAAAACCTGTTGACCTATACCTATGGATTGATGAATTCCGTTTCCGTCCATACAAAAAGTGCGAAGGGCGCCATTCGCGAGTTCTTGAAGAACCCCGTCATTTATGCTTTATTACTCGGTCTTCTATTACATTCCGCTTCTTTCGACATTCCGTTGTTCTTATGGACCCCGATTGAAAATATCGCGAGTGCTTTCATAGCCATTGCCTTGATCACATTGGGTGCACAGAGTGCCTATTTGAAAATGACGCAATTCCCGCTTCCGCTTATCCTTAGCTTGATTGGCCGGTTAATACTCTCGCCGTCCATCGCATTCCTTATCATCCTCCTGCTGGGCTTGGAAGGGACTGTCGCTCAGGGTTTATTTATCGCAAGTTCATTTCCAACATCGAGAAACAGCGCATTATTCGCTTTGGAATATGACAACCATCCGGAGTATGCGGCACAAGCAGTCTTGATGTCGACTTTATTCAGCAGTATAACGGTAACGATGGTCGTCTATCTATCAAAAATACTATTCTAGCAGGGCTGCTCTTAATGGGCGGGCCTTTTTCCCATGTCTCCCGATAAAACTTTATGAACAATATAGAGGTTATGGAATTTATGCATCTTAGGTTAATAATCAAAGAAAAGGAAGATATTTTTGTAGAATCAAGAAAACGCTTTCAAAAGGAGGATTATTATGTTTTCACGTAAAAAGATTTCAGCGGTCATTTTGGCAGGTTCGTTAGCTTTAAGTTTAGGTGCATGCAGCAGTTCGGATACATCCGGAGAAAAGAAAGAAAGTACAGGCTATCCGAAAAAATCCATAACGGTCGTTGCTCCATCGGGCGCAGGCGGGGGATGGGATTTAACCGCCCGTTCATTTACAAAGGTCTTGAGTGAGACCAAACTGGTGAACCAGCCATTGACCGTCGAAAACAAACCCGGTGGCGGGGGCGCTGTATTCATGGCGGATTATGCAACACAACAAGCGGATAATAATGACATGCTGTTCGTGAATTCACCGCCTGTCATCATCAATAACCTTAAAAAAGAAGGCAACAGTCCTTATGGGTATAAAAATACGACCCCTTTGGCGCAGCTGACAAAGGATTATGGGGCGATAGTGGTAAAGGCGGATTCCGAATTCAAGGATTTGAAATCAGTGCTGGAAGCGGTGAAGAAAGATCCGCGTAAGCTGACGTTTGCAGGAGGATCGGCTCCGGGATCCATGGATCATTTGATTTCCATTCTTCCAGCCTATGAATATGGCTTGAATCCAACAGAACTTAAATACGTTTCGTATGACGGTGGCGGGGAAGCGATTACGGCCTTGCTTGGCGGTAATGCGGATGTGATTGGAACGGATGCATCCAGTGTCAGGGAATTTTTAAAAGCAGGGAAGATTAGAGTGTTGGCCGTAACCTCGACTGAACGTTTGGGTGGCGATCTTAAAGACATACCAACGGCAAAGGAACAGGGTGTTGATGCTGAATTCACGATTTGGAGAGGGGTTTTTGGACCTCAGAATATGTCTGATGAAGCGAAAACCTTTTGGGAAGGAACCATTGCAAAGCTAGTTGAAACTTCTGAATGGAAGAAGGAAGTGGAAGTTCAAGGATGGGAACAAGAATATAAAAATAGTGAAGAATTCAGCAAGTTTTTAGAAGAACAGGAAAAACAGGTGCAGCAATTATTAGAAGCTTTAGGCATGGAAAAATAATCGGGGAGAAGGAGGTGCTTTCACCTTCTTCTTGTTTTCTGAAATGGAGGGATTAGGATGGACGTGAAATTTGATCGCTTTGCATCTGTAGCCTTTCTGGCTGTCGGGGTGCTGTTCATGATAGGAAGCAGGAAACTGGCCAGTTCTTCTTATGGAAGTTCGGTAGGACCGGATATTTTCCCTTTTGTATTGGGGCTCGTTCTCGCTGTTTTAAGTATTCGCCTGTTCTATGAGGCATTTCGGGGCAAGGTGCAGGAATCGGGTAAGGGAAAGCTGGAATATAAACCCTTTATCATCATTCTGCTCTCCACCCTGATTTATATTTTGACATTGGAAACGATAGGATATGTCATTACGACCTTCCTCTTTTTGTTTGTTTGCTTTCAAACGATGGAACGGAATAAGTGGATGACATCGCTCATCATTTCCGCAGGATTTTCCGGAATCATCTATTATTTATTCGTGAATGTTTTAAAGGGGACACTGCCGGGTTGGCCAATCTGGTTTTCATAAAAGGAAGGGGGATGTGAAGTGGGCACTTTTGATTATTTATTGCATGGTTTTGAAACGGCACTAACTTGGTATAACATCCTTTTTGCATTTGTCGGAGTATTGATCGGTACGGCTGTCGGCGTTTTGCCGGGGATCGGGCCGATGAGCGGAGTGGCTCTTTTGATTCCGGTAACCGCTTCGATTACAGGGGGACTTCCACCAGAGCAAGCGGCAACAAGCGCCATCATTTTACTTGCAGGTGTTTATTATGGAGCGATGTATGGAGGGTCGACAACTTCAATCCTATTGAATACACCTGGCGAATCCTCTTCTGTCGTCACCACATTGGACGGTTACCAAATGGCGAAAAAGGGAAGGGCCGGGAGTGCCTTATCCATTTCGGCAATCGGTTCCTTCGTCGGAGGGATAGTCACCCTTATCGCCATGATTGCCTTGGCACAACCATTATCGACGATTGCCATTAAATTCGGTCCGGCGGAATATTTTTCGCTCATGCTTCTAGGGTTGGCGGCCGTCAGCGGCCTCGCGGGAAAATCGGTAACCAAGGCATTGATCATGACGGTTTGCGGCTTGCTGATCGGGACGATAGGCATTGATAATGTATCAGGAATAGCTCGTTTTACATTCGACATTCCCTGGCTATATCAAGGAATCGAATTCTTGACGATCGCAGTGGGGCTATTCGCCCTTGGAGAAGTATTCAAGACAATCTTAGAAAAAGAAGAGGATGACGGGGATATCGCGAAGATTAGTAATTTGCTTCCTTCCAGAGAAGAATTCAAGGAATCTGCGGGTCCCATTGCCCGAGGATCGCTCTTGGGTTTCTTTGTAGGAATCCTGCCGGGTGCAGGGGCTACTCTTGCTTCGTTCTTCTCATATCTTATGGAAAAAAGGATTTCAAAAAAACCCTGGAGATTTGGTACAGGCGCGATAGCTGGGGTGGCTGGACCTGAAACGGCCAATAATGCGGCATCTGGCGGAGCGATGATTCCATTATTGACGCTGGGAATTCCGGGTTCCGGTACAACAGCGATTTTAATGGGTGCGCTCATGATGTACAATGTTCAGCCAGGTCCATTATTATTCGAGGACCATCCTCAGGTAGCTTGGGGGCTTATCGCCAGTATGTTCATCGGGAATCTGATGCTGCTGATCCTTAATCTCCCGCTCGTTAAGGTTTTTGCGAAAATCATTGAAACGCCAAAGAAATATTTGATTCCGCTCATTATCGCGATTTCCATTTTTGGCGTTTATGCGGTACAAGTATCGACTTATGATTTATTGCTATTATTAGGGTGCGGGGTCTTGGGATATTTCTTAAGTAAAAATGATTATCCAATCGCTCCATTGGTATTAGGGCTGGTTTTAGGACCGATGATAGAAAATAATATGCGCAGGGCCCTGACGATATCCGATGGGGATTACAGTTTGTTTTTTACCAGGCCGCTTTCCCTGACATTCCTGATCATAACGGCATTATGGCTGCTCATTCCGGTTTTGCTTAAAAAGAGAGGGAAGGATGTTGTCATCAATATTGAAGGTTAACGCACATTTTCTGAATGTTGTGAAAAAACTCCTTTTTTAAAGGGGTTTTTTTTTATATGATGTAAGTAGAGGTGATTGAATGCGTTTACACACCAAGTTGATGCTGGGCATCTGTACGTTAATCATCTTAATGGGTGGAATCTTTGAAGTTATTTTTATAAATATCCTGGAAAATAACCTGAAGCAGGAAACAGGGGAAAAAGCATTGTCGGTTGCCCAGACCATTTCTTTGCTGCCTGAAATTAAACAAGCTTTTCGAACGGATAATCCCTCTGTAATCATCCAGCCCATCGCGGAAATGGTTCGCAGGCAAATCGATGCGGAATTCATAGTAATCGGCGATAAGAATGAAACACGACTGTCCCATCCAAATCCCGACATGATCGGGAAGAAAATGGTAGGGGGAGATAACGGCGAGGTGTGGGATGGGAAATCCATCATCACGGAGTCCACTGGGACATTGGGTCCTTCCATAAGGGGGAAATCCCCAATAATCGCAAATGGAAAAGTCATTGGAGTCGTCTCGGTTGGCTACCTTCAGGATGATATTGAAAAAGAAGTGTCCAGTATACAAAGAAAGATCGTCTGGATCATCTCTTTTATATTAATCGGCGGTTTATTGATCGCCTTTTTCATTTCATTCAATATAAAAAAGGCGATATTGGGTCTGGAGCCGAAAGAGATTGCCTGGATGTTCCAAGAGAAGCATGCCATTTTGGAATCCATTCATGAGGGCATCATTGCCATTGATGTTCATGGGAAAATCACGGTCGTCAATGAAACGGCGCATAAAATCCTTCATATCCCTAAAGACGTCATGCTTCGCGGGCAAAAAATCGAAGAAGTCATAACGCATACACATTTGCTGGATGTAGTCAGCACGGCACGGGCCGAGTATGATCAGGAATTCATGATTGACGGTGAAGTTTTCTTGGCAAGCCGGATTCCCATTATGAATGGACAGGGTGAAATCATCGGTGCCGTTGCAAGTTTAAGAAATAAATCGGAACTATCCAATCTCCTTCAGGAACTGTCACATGTAAAGGCATATGCAGAAGGACTGAGGGCCCAGACACATGAATATTCGAATCGGCTCTATACTTTGCTAGGCCTGATTCAACTTGGTTCATATAAAGAAGCGATGGATTTCATATCGAAGGAAGTCGATGTTACCCAAGGCTTCATTCACTTTCTAATGAAGGAAATACCTGATCCGATTATTGCTGGGTTCATCTTAGGGAAGGTGAGTTTGGCGAGCGAGCTGAAAATTGATTTTACAATTGATAGAGAGAGCAGTTTTAAAGATATTCCGTCCGAAATAGATCGGGATTTATTGGTGACGATCATCGGCAACCTCATCAATAATGCCTTTGAGGCCGTACGGGAAAACGATAGGGAGGAAAAAAGGGTATCGTTGTTCGTCACGGACTTGGGTAAAGAGTTGATCATAGAGGTTGAAGATAATGGAAAAGGGATGAATTCAGATGTTACCGAAATGATTTTCCAGAACGGTTTTACGACGAAAAGCCATCAAACCAATTCAGGTATAGGTTTGGGACTTGTTCAGGAAGCGATAGATGGATTAGGGGGGTATATCACTTTTTCGACAAAAGAAGGGGAATATACGATTTTTACTGTAGCACTGCCAAAAAACAGAGGGGTGATTTGACGATGGCCAATCGCGATATAGAAGTTTTAATCGTAGAAGATGACCTGCGGATTGCCGAGATACAAAAGCTATTCATCGAAAAGCTTGAGGGTTTTCAAACGATAGGGATCGCCTCAAGCTATGACGAAGCTAAAAGCTTCATTGAAATCATGCAGCCGGATCTATTGCTGCTCGACATGTATTTTCCGGATATGAATGGGCTCGATATCCTGAAAGAAATCAAGCAGCAAAGCAAACAAATGGATGTCATTATGATAACGGCGGCTAAAGAAATAGAAAAAGTCCAGGAAGCCATCAAAATCGGCATATTTGATTATATTATCAAGCCTGTCGCATTTGAACGTTTCAAGCAGTCTTTACACAGATATCAAGAGTATCACATTAAGCTGTCAGAATTGGAAAAGGGCAATTTTCCAGTAACACAGCAACAGGTTGATAAGCTTTTGCGAAAAGAAGTGAAAGAAAATGAGAGGGAACAGTCTTCGCTGCCAAAAGGGATCGATCGGATGACTTTGGAGAAGGTGATGGCTGTGTTGGGGAAATCCTCCCCTGGCTTAACGGCCGAAATAGTGGCAAAGGAAATCGGGGTGAGCAGGACAACGGCAAGGCGTTATCTGGAGCACTTGATGTCAGAGGAAAAAATTGATGCCGATTTAACATATGGTACGGTAGGACGTCCTGAACGGGTATATGCCATCAAGTTATAAATGGGTTCGCCAGGCGGCGGATCTTTTTTTGGCTATATGATGGTTTTCACCACGTACAATCTTAGTCCGGGTGTACCAAAATGTTACGGAAGGCTTAATGGCAAAAACAAGACGCCTGTCGTTTTAAAGAAAACAAAATCAATAATGAACGTCCAGGTTTCAATAAACTGTTCATCAAAAAAACCATCCAATTCCCATTGGATGGTTTTTTGATGAAACTCCTTAGTATATACTAGGATAAAAAGAAATAGAGGCGGCGCCATGCAAAGTTGGTATCATATCTTTCCGAAAAACACAGGGCTGAGCCCTTATGTCTGGATCATTTTTTGTATCCTTCCTTTTTATTTCATCTTCAAATCCTCTTCGATGTTGGAGATAGTCTTTGGAATCGTCATGATCATTTTGTTTTTCATATCATATGGTCTCTCATTCGTTTCGAAGGGATGGCCCGTATACGTATGGACGGCGATACAAATAGTCATATCCATATCCATGACCATATTTTTCAGCTATATTTACTTTTCGCTTTTTTTAGCATTCTTTATTGGGAATGTTCAAAATAAGGTTGGTTTTTTCGTATTATATTCGATCCAGCTATTGGCTACCATCGTGTCTGTCAATATTGGATTCATCATGAAGGACCCTACATTCTTTTCGCAATTTCCCTTTATGCTCATTTGTGTGGTAGGCGTGATCCTGCTCCCGTTCAACACATATAATCGAAATAAACGGGGCAGGCTGGAAGAACAATTGGAGGACGCACATAAAAGAATATCAGAGCTTGGCAAAATGGAAGAACGCCAGCGGATTGCCCGTGACTTACATGATACACTTGGACAAAAGCTGTCTTTGATTGGCTTGAAAAGTGACCTTGCAGGGAAATTGATCGATTTGAATCCGGAGTCGGCCAAGAAGGAAATCAAGGATATCCGTCAAACGGCGAGGACGGCACTCAAGGAAGTCCGTGAAATGGTGTCGGAAATGCGTGGGGCCAAGCTTAGCGATGAAATCATCCGGGTCAAGCAAATATTGAAAGCGGCAGGGATAGAATTCAATTTGGAAGGCACCACTGAATTGAAAGATACCCCACTGCTTGTTGAAACGGTTTTAAGCATGTGCTTGAAAGAAGCTGTGACCAATATCGTCAAACATAGCGGAGCCGACTGCTGTCATATCGTCATTGAAGAATTACAAACAGGGGTAACGATCACAGTACAGGATAATGGAGTGGGGCTTTCACATAGATCAGAGTTTTTTAAAGGAAATGGGCTTCATGGAATGAAAGAAAGGCTCGAATTCGTTAATGGCAGCCTGGATATTCAAACGACAGATGGAACGACACTTTATATAAGGGTTCCGAATGCGATAAAAAATAATGGATAGGAGAGATTGACATTGATTCGAATCGTAATTGCCGAAGATCAGCGGATGCTGCTTGGCGCGCTAGGTTCCATCCTTGATTTGGAAAGTGACATGGAAGTTGTAGGAAAAGCGAGCAATGGGGAAGAAGCAATGAATCTCGTCAATCAATTAAAGCCGGATATCTGTATAACCGATATTGAAATGCCAGTTAAAACCGGGCTCGATGTAGCCGAGGAGATCAAGGATCAGGGCCATCAATGCAAGGTCATCATTTTGACCACTTTTGCACGTCCTGGATATTTTGAAAGAGCCAGAAAGGCAGAAGTAGGTGGATACCTGCTGAAGGATAGCCCAAGTGATGAGCTGGCAAATTCGATCCGTGTCATCATGGATGGGAGGCGCGTTTATGCCCCTGAGCTGGTGGATATGGCTTTCGAAGAAGAAAACCCTTTGACTGAACGGGAGTGCCAAGTGCTCAAATTGATCGCGGATGGTAAGACAACAAAAGAAATCGCAAGCCAGCTTTATTTGACTAATGGAACGGTTCGTAATTATATATCGGTCATCCTTGATAAATTGGATGTAAGCAACCGTGTTGAAGCGATTGTAAGATTCAAGGAAAAGGGCTGGTCAAAAGATTGATCAAAGGTAAATCAGTTTTGGCGCATTTAATGGCGGCTTCTCAAAGCAAAAAAGCTCAGTGTCAGGATTGGAATATGGTATATTAATTTTTATTACATACAGGAAAGGGGCTGGCCATTATGCAAAAGGCTACATTTGCCGGAGGCTGTTTTTGGTGCATGGTGACACCATTTGAAGAACTACCGGGGATTGGGGGAATCGTATCCGGTTATTCGGGAGGGCATATTGAAAACCCGACTTACGAGGAATTGAAAACGGGCACTACGGGACATTATGAAGTCGTGGAAATCACTTTCGATCCTCAGTTATTTCCTTATGAAAGATTGCTGGAACTATATTGGCAGCAAATTGATCCTACCGACGATGGCGGTCAATTCCATGACAGAGGAAGCCAATATCGGACGGCCATCTTCTATCATGATGAAGCTCAAGAGAAACTGGCTCTTGAATCGAAAGAAAAGGTAGCAGCCAGCGGGAAGTTCCAGAAACCCATCGTAACGGAAATCCTTCCGGCCCAACCCTTTTATCCTGCCGAAGAATACCATCAAGGCTATCATAAAAAAAACAAAGATGACTATAAAGCGGACCGTGCGAAATCGGGCCGCGATGAATTCATTGACCAGCATTGGAACGGTGAATGAAATGGATCGGGTGTGTTTTCACACCCGGTTCTTTTTTTGACCTTTTTTAAAGGAGAAAAAATTATAAGTCGAAGGGTTCAATTTCTCATGATATTTTCATATTTCTTCAGTACACTAAGGGGTAGGTGGTGATGATCATGAATAAAAGAATTTTAATTATAGAAGATGAAGAAAAAATTGCGAGGGTTCTCCAGCTGGAACTTGACCATGAGGGTTATCAAACAGAATCGGCATTTACCGGAAAGTCGGGTCTGGAAAGGGCAGAAGCCGAGGAGTGGGATTTAATCTTATTGGATGTGATGCTGCCCGAGCTGAATGGCATAGAAGTACTTAGGCGTTACCGGAAGAAGAATGGATCAACACCGGTCATCCTTCTAACCGCAAGGGATGCTGTGCCAGACAAGGTGAATGGCCTTGACCATGGTGCAAATGATTATGTAACGAAACCGTTTGAAATCGAAGAGCTGCTCGCACGGATCCGTGCTTGTTTCCGTACCAATGTACGGGAGCGCCAACCAGAAGTGGAAGTGGATGAACTAAAGATTCATGATCTGAAGTTGAACCTTGGTACAAGGGACATTCACAGGCAAGGCAAAAGGATTGAGCTGACTTCCCGCGAGTTCGATTTGCTGGTTTATCTTTTGCAAAATAAAAATCAAGTACTTTCTAGAGAGCAAATCCTGACACATGTATGGGGATATGATTTTGCAGGGGATACGAATGTGGTCGATGTGTATATCCGTTATTTACGCAAAAAAATAGATTATCCCTTTGAGCTGCAGCTCATACATACTTACCGCGGTGTAGGTTACAGCTTGAAGGAGCCAGTATGAAGATCCGGACGAAAATCCAAACGTATTCCAGTCTTTTTTTAAGTGTCATGCTTATATTGTTGAGTATCATCGTTTTAATCGCCTTCCTTTGGATATCAGTAGAGAGGGAACGGGATCTGCTTGAAGATCAAGCTTCATTAATTGAAGAAAATATCTTGGCGAAAGATTTGATTTCCGGTGATCCCGCTTTAATGGAGCCGTATATCCCTGACGATGGAATGGTGCGGATATTCGATACTGATGGAAGGTTGATAAAATCATTTACCGATGAAGAGGACCTTGAGGGGCTTGCGGTTAAAGCCATTAACGAGAAAGGTTATGATTTTACCAAAGCTGACGGGGAATATGTCATGACCTATCGTTATCCTTATCCTGATGAAGGGAAGAAGCTAGGGATGATAGAGGTCACACAGCCGCAAGATACCCTCCTTGATAATTTATCGGTGCTTGCCCTTGTTTTAGGCGGTGCATCGCTTTTTGTCATTCTTTTATCCATTCTTGCAGGTAAGTGGCTGGCCAACCTGATCCTCAAACCGATATCGATCATGAGCGGAACGATGAAGGATATTGAGAAAAGCGGGGAATTCAAACGGATACCGCTATCGGACCAATCAAAGGATGAGCTGCAGGTGATGGGAGTGGCATTCAACAGGATGATGGAAAGGCTGGAGCGGAATTATGACCAACAGCAGCAATTCCTTTCAGATGCTTCACATGAATTGAAAACACCGATTACGGTCATAGAAAGCTACTCTTCCTTATTGAAACGCTGGGGAATGAAGGATGAGGCGATTCAGGAAGAGGCGGTGGAGGCAATCCATCATGAAGCCGTCCGGATGAAAAAGCTGACGGAACATCTTCTGCAGTCTGCCTCCCAAACGGAACCTTCAGCAGATGTGGAAGGGAAAATAGAACTTATTTCGTTTTGTGAAGGGATTGCCCAAACATTCAGAAGGACGGGGAATCGTGAAATAACGATAGAATCAGAGTTTAAGGAAATATATGCAATGACCATTTCCAGTAAGCTTGAACAGGCGATTGTCATCCTATTGGACAATGCTATGAAATACAGTGACTCAAGTATACAGGTCATGATAAAACGGCAGGCCGATGAAATTATCATCGGTGTGAAAGATCGCGGCGCAGGGATATCACCAGAACATCTCCCGCATGTATTTGAACGTTTTTATCGCGTGGATTCATCGAGGGCAAGGAAAACGGGAGGCAATGGACTCGGGCTTTCCATCGCCCGGTCGCTTGTCGAGTCATTCAAAGGTAAATTGGAGATCCAAAGCGAAGTGGGAAAGGGAACGTTGGTGACGATTGCTCTTTCTCATCAAATTCTAATCTAACGCTCATGTTCATTTCATGAAGGATGCTTATTATTAAGGTAACAACTTAAAGGAGGAATTCATTCATGAAAAAACAGTGGAGTACGATTAAAGAAGGTATCATTCAAAGGAAAAAGGTGATCATGACGGTGTCCATGGCCTCCGTTTTACTTTTCGGCGGTGCTGCTGGAACGGCGGTATTTGCAGTCAATAAGGGTAACCTATCCGAGGATGAGGCTGTCAAAATGATTTCAGAAAAACTAGGCGGGGAAGTTACTCAATTTGAAAAGGATTGGGACCAGCCGATGACCTATGAGATGACCGTTAAAACGAAAGAAGGCTATCAAGAAGTTGACGTTGATGCTGAAAAAGGAGAGATACTTTCTCAGGAAATGGAAGACGGTGACGATGACGATCTGAGCACACAACAAGCGGCGGAAACTGTAAAAATCAGCAGTGATCAAGCCGAAAAGATTGCCTTGGAAGCGGTGGATGGTCAAATAACGGACATGGAGCTTGATTCGGAGAATGGCACCCTTGTGTACGAGCTGGAAATAAAACAAGGACAAAAGGAATATGATGTAGTGGTGGATGCCACTACGGGAAAAGTATTGAAAAACCAATTGGATGATTAATCGAGGGTAATCTGTGATTTATGAATGATCATGAACTAAAAGTGCATGAAAGGATTTGCCGAATGGCAGATCCTTTTTTTATGCCATTACGGTTCTCAAGCGAAATTAGGGGAGAAGAAGAAACCTTCCTTAGATGAAGAGGCGGATGGGGAGAGAAACCACCGTATAGCTGATGACCTCTGAAAATATTCGTGGTCATGAAGGAGTTAAAAAAGGAATCGCGAATAGGGGGAATAAGGAATCTTATACAATGGAGGAATATAAATGGGGAATTTGGAAATGGCACTGTCATTACGAGGAAAGAAAGAGTTCAAAAAATCCAATCGATTATTGATGGATCTGGCAAAGCAAAATCCCGGCGATGCAGTCATACAGTATCAGTGTGCCTGGAGTTTGGATATTCTCGGACTTGAGGTAAAGGCGGTGCCCTATTATGAAGAGGCACTTAAATTAGGTTTGCCGGATGAGGATGCAAAAGGGGCCTACCTAGGATTGGGAAGCACATATCGCACCATAGGGGAATATGAAAAATCAAAACTGACATTGGAATCGGGGGTGGCGAAGTTCCCTGAGCATAAGGCTTTATTGGTATTCAGGGCCATGGCTTTTTATAATTTGGGCCAACACGATCTTGCAATGGAGTCTTTATTAAAGATAATTGCCGAAACCTCTAAGGATCGAGACATACAATCTTATGCTAAGGCCATAGAATTTTATAGTGATAAACTGGATAAAGTTTTCGCATAATAGTGATCATCCCCAAACTATCCACAAAGCATGGATAAAACAAGTCATTCTTACATATCTGAAATGAACTAATCAACAAATATGACGGAAAATTTCTTGCTTTTAGCACATTTACGGATAAATGAATGTGGATAACCTCGGATTGTGGATAACTCTCCGGTGTTATTCACTACTTTTCCACAGGTAATCCACATATTCACCTTTATATGATAAAAAAACTGGAATTAAGTCTTCAGGTATTTTTTATTGTAATGACTTAAGGCTAAAAGGGGATAAATATAGCGATAGCTATGATAATGCATATACAAAAAATTGGCCATTCCCTGGCCTGCAGGATAATCATTGGTCCAGCTGTCCTGTTGACCTGCACGGATGAGATAGGCAATGCCTTTTTCCATTTCGGCTGTCGGCTTTTCGGATGCCGATATTAACGCATCCACAGCCCAAGCTGTATGTGTCAGTGTACTTTCTCCGAGGGGGATGTATCGTTGCTTAATATCACTGTAACAAGATTCACCCCAGCCACCATCTTCATTTTGAATTTTCTTCAACCAAGTTAAGGCTTTTTGGATGGATGGATGTCCAGTGGCTTGCCCTGCTGCCTTCATTCCGGTCAGTGCAGACCATGTGCCATATAGATAGCAGATGCCCCAGCGCCCATACCAGGAGCCGTCACGCTTCTGGTCTTCCAATAGCCAATCCACCGCTCTTTTACTGAGCTCTTCCGGCTTCTTCATATTTATATAGTTCCCCAGAAATTCGAGCGTTCTTCCTGTCAAATCAGCGGTAGAAGGGTCAGTCAGGAGATATTTCGAACCCTCAATAGGAAGAAGATGCAACCATTTATGATCGTTATTCCTTTCGAAGGCTGGAAATCCGCCATCATCATTTTGCATGGATATCGTGAAGGAGACACCGCGCTCCCAACTGTCCCGATTATCAGGTTTTTCTTGAAGTTGCTTAGCCAGCGCCCGCAGTGAGGCGGTCGTATCATCGACATCCGGATTCATGGTATTGAAATCCGAGAACCCCCAGCCGCCTGGAATCGCGTTAGGATTATGGATCAGCCAATCGCCATACATATAATGCTGGCGTGACAGTAAGTACTGATTGGCGGCCTTGACCGTTGGGTCTTTGGAAGGTATGCCAGCTTCTTGAAGGGCGTAGCTTATTAAGGAGGTATTCCAAACTTGGGGCGTCGTGAGCTGGATATGTGTGTGTCCCTCAATGGAGCAGGCCATCCCCTTCAGACCGGCAATGGCCTTTAGAATCACTGGATCCTTTTTTGAATATCCAATTGAAAGGAGGGCAAAGATCATGAAAAAGGTTGAACCGAAATAATTGTACAGTGTCCCGTCTGGTTCCAGCCTATCGAGCATGAACCTTTTCGTTGAATCCAAGGCTAGGGAATGTAAATAATCGGGATAGCCAATCAAAGTTTTGACGCCATTTTGAAGTTTGGAGAAGAAGGAACGATATTCTTCGGTACGATACTCTTCCCACACATGCTCTTCGGAAAGGTCCTCCCTTGTTTGAAATAATTCTTTTAAACTTGGCGTGTCCGGGGTTTTGATCTGAAACTTTTTATGGCCTAGCAATAGCAATGGAATCATGTTGACCCGCCCATATACGGAAAGATCATAAATGCTGACGAAAAAGGTGGGAGGAAGCAAGACCACTTCGAGAGGAATGGGGAACAGGCGCGGCCATGGATATTGTCCGGTGACAGTAAGCATCATTTTCGTTAACATTTTGGCCTGTTTGATGCCACCCTTGGAAAGAATGAATTGTTGGGCTTTCCTCATATGGGGATCGTTCTTATTGCGGAGTCCGCTATAAAGAAGGCCATAATAAGCCTCGATCGTAACCGTAACATTGCCGTCCTTCTCATCATGGAAAAGTTTCCATGAACCGTTCTCCGTTTGCTTGCTTTCAATTCTTTTTACTAAAGCATCTATAAGAGCAGCATCTTCCATATCTAAAATTTTCAATAATATGATCATATAGGCATCTGCCGTTATCCCGGTGTCAAAGGGATAATTCCACGAACCATCAGCGGATTGGTCTTGTTTCAGGCGATGAACAAGGCGATTGATTTCCAATTGTACATGTTGGTTCAATGATTTTCCTCCTCTAAAAACACATTTTCCGTTTATATGTATATTCAAAACTTGTCGTCGCATTCAAGAAATCATGTCAGGCGCATCGCCCCACATGAACAAAGGAGGGTGAAAACTAAAAAACGCATTGGCAATGAAAGCTGCCAAAGCGCCATTTAGATACTATGCATCATTTAATTGGTAAGGAAGACGGCTGCATATAGCGGTAAATCGGCAGTTCTTTTCCTTTTTCAGCCGGGATGAAATTAAATGTCACATAGCTGTCAATGCCTTCAGGTTCGAGGGCAAGGGGGATGAAGTTGGCATCAGGCTGGGCCATGTCGAAAACATAGCTTCCTTTTGGGAAGTCCCGGGTTGTTGAAGTAACGGTGGTCGTGATTTCCCTTGTGGAATGTCCGCTTTCCAGTTCAGCGGAAACGTTTAAATCCTTGACACTATAGCTTTCAACAGCTATTTTCATAGGTTTTTTTAATTGTTTAACTTCTACTCCTAATAGCTGAAGTTTCTTGGCGATATTTTTATATACGGGTGGAAGGATATAGGCTGTAGGACGATCCCTAACAAGGGTAGGGTAGGCATCGGTAGAATCCAGCCAATCGATGGAGGCATCGGCCATTTTAGCTGTCGCTAAATCGACTACTGTCAATTTTTGATCCTTAACCAATTTATTTTCACTTGTGATGACAATTTTATCATGATCATTTGCTTTTCGCCCTTTTTGGACGACTTCAGTTTCGGCCTGTTTAACGGCCTTTTTAACTTTACCGGCCTGTTCGGCTGTCGTTTTGATGAAGGCTGCCTGAGCAGTAGCTTGAGCAAAAACACGTCGTTTAAAATCCGTACGGCCGATATTGATTCCCCTCGTTTCAATTAAATAGGTCATTGTATTTTTCAAACCGAGGGCATTTCGGCCAATCCGGGCTTCTGTGCTTCCTTCCGTGGCGGTAAGGACTCCATCATCAGAAGTGGCCAGTGTATAGTAATCGTGGTACGAAAGCTTTTCTTTTTCCAATGCTTTAAAAACATTAGGTAAAAGCAGTTCATCGGAAGCTTTTCGAAGCTGTTTGGGAATATTTAAATTCTTGGCTGAGGAGATGAGTAAATCATAGGAAGCGATCGATCCTTTTGCTCCCACTTTTTTCAGGGGGGCGGGATTCACTGTATATTCATGTACATCCAGAATGACTTCCGGTTCATAATCATCGATTGACTGATGAATCGTCTGTACTTCTGGATATTCCACTTTTAAGTAGTCCCTATTCGCATCCATGTCATTTGCGGTATATCGTTTGAAATAATAAGAGCCATCAGGATTGACGCGTGGAACGATGGCAACATTCACTTTATCGAGAACATCACCAAGCTTGCCTTCAGCCAGCCATTGTGCAAGGACTAATGTTGATTCACCTGAAGCGGGTTCATTGCCATGGATCTGACCTTGAATCCAAACCAATGGCTTATGGGAATCCTTATTCGGTCTTTTTGAATCCTTACTGAAAAGAAGCATCGGGATGTCGCGTCCTTCTGTGGATTTGCCTATCGTCTTGAACTGGATGTACTTGTTTTTATGGGAAAGGGACTTGATATGATCCAACATTTCTTCCTGGCTCGTAAAGGCGATTTTGTTTTGTTTAAAGGCAGGGGTGTTAAAAGACACATTAGGTTCAGGGAAAAGGTGGGAGAGGTTATCTGGTTGAATGTAGCTTGGACCATTTCCATAATAAGGGGTGAATTCTTCTGCTTCGGCTATGGGGCCAGGCAAACCAGTGACAAGACTTAGTGTTACGGCTGAAACGATGGTAGGAATGATTTTTTTCATGGACGTCCTCCTGTCTATCTTTTTCCATAAATTATCATATATTAAGCAATTTATACAGTGAAAACGTAGGAAATAGTGAAAAACAGGAAGTAACGACTAGATGAATGATTCCATGGCATGATTCGCAATTCCTTTTAATAGATGTTCATCACCTGTATTCTGCATAATTACAGGTGGAAAGTCAAAATGATACGGATCAAGCAATTTGCTTGGCCCGTATCATTTCAATTCATCATGTAGCTTATTTAAAAGATCCTGTGAATCTTCGCCATTCATTACGTGGCCGTTCACTTTCGCATAGGGGGTTTTCTTACAAAGTTTACACTCACTCAAACATTCATACTCCTTATATTGAATCATTGGATTCGCCAAGAACTTACCATAATCAGCAACTGTTTTTTCATTAAGGAAGCGGTCAAGATTATTTTGGCAAAATTCAATCTGGATTTTCGCCTTTTTTGAGAACACTTTGGATAGCAAGTTTTTCATCATATCGCTTCTTTCATTGGAAGAGTAAATATTTGTTATTTTGATTTTATCACTTCCTGTAACGAAATGCATGATTGGTTCATCCAAATTCATTACAATATGACTATTGTGAGAATATCAAAGTAATTCCCTTGTATATATTGACACATGTCCGAGAAATGATAGAATAAGAGTTAATGATAATGAATCTCATTATCACGATTGGGAAGACCTTGTAACTATTGCAACTTCATGATTTCCATTTTAATAGGTGACTTTGTGATAGTCTTCATTCAAATATATTTAATTGAAAATATTATCGCTGTATTAAATGAGATAGGAAGAGTAGGAAATGTAGATGAAGATAAGATATCTAGTCATGGCGTTAATTGTTTTATCATTTACGTCATTATTCATTGGTGTAAAAGATATTACTCCCCTGGATTTATTGGATTTAAGTGATGATAAAGTGCAAATCATGCTGCAAAGCCGTTTCCCTAGAATGGTGACCATAGTCATTGCCGGTATCGTGATGAGCATAAGCGGTCTGATCATGCAGCAATTGAGCCGCAATAAATTTGTTTCCCCGACGACTGCCGGAACCATGGATTCTGCACGGCTTGGACTTCTTCTTGCCATTATCATTTTTCCATCGGCAGCACTTATTGAGAAAATGGCATTCGCTTTCATATTCGCTTTGGCAGGTACATTCTTGTTCATGAAAATTCTTGATCAAGTGAAATATAAGGATACGATTTTCATTCCATTGGTTGGTTTGATGTTTGGGAATATCGTCGGATCCATCTCGACTTTCTTTGCCTATAAATATGATTTGATTCAAAGCCTCAACACATGGATGAATGGAGATTTCTCGATGATCATGTCGGGAAGGTACGAACTTATATATGTAAGTATCCCTCTAGTCATTCTCGCATACTTCTTTGCCAATAAATTCACTGTGGCAGGGATGGGTGAAGAGTTTGCCATCAATCTAGGAATCAATTATAAGTTTATAGTCAATTTTGGGTTGATCATCGTGGCATTATCCTCCACTGTCGTTTTGTTAACGGTGGGAACGATTCCTTTCATAGGATTGATCGTACCGAATATTGTATCCCTTTACCTTGGTGACAATTTGAAAAAGAGTCTTTCTCATACAGCATTGCTAGGGGCCGTATTCCTATTGTTCTGCGATATTCTGGGCAGGATCCTCATATATCCATTTGAAATCCCGATTGGACTCGTGGTTGGTGTGATAGGAAGCGCCATATTTATCTATCTGATACTGAGGAGAAAGGCATATGAATAATAAAAGTAGGATCATTATATTGGCTGTTCTTGCAGCAGTTTTAACGGCAGGTTATATCTTTTGGGACCTTGGCCCGAATTGGGATTATGCACTGCCGAGAAGGGTTATTAAAATCATCGCGATCATCGTGGTTGGTTGTGCAATAGCTTTTTCAACGGTGATTTTCCAGACGGTCACGAATAATAAAATCCTGACACCGAGCATTTTAGGGTTGGACTCCATGTATATGCTGATCCAAACGGGAGTGATTTTCATCTTCGGTTCAACGCATATCATGATCATGAATAAAAATCTCAATTTCCTGATTACACTTGCGGCCATGCTTATTTTTTCCAGCCTGCTGTTCAAGTTCATGTTCAAAAAAAACCGCAATATTTACTTCCTATTGCTGATCGGTATCATCTTCGGAACCTTATTCGGCAGCATGTCTTCATTCATGCAGGTATTGATTGACCCGAATGAGTTTCAAATCATTCAAAATAAAATGTTCGCCAGCTTCAATAATGTCAACACGGACCTGTTAACGTTAGCTATTATCCTCATGATAGCGGCAATGATATATTTCATGAGATTTTTGAAATATTTAGATGTCATGTCCCTCGGGAGGGACCAAGCCATAAACTTGGGTGTGGATTATGATTTTGTCACCAAGCGGGTTTTAATCGTCGTTACTGTTTTAATCTCCATTTCGACTGCCCTGATCGGTCCGATCACGTTCCTCGGATTACTAGTTGCAAATGTGGCCTATGAATTCATTAAGTCCTATCAGCATAAACATATCATCCCGGGTGCCATGCTAATCAGTGTGATTGCCCTGGTCGGCGGCCAATTCATTGTGGAGAGGGTCTTTACGTTCTCCACCACTCTAAGTGTCATCATCAACTTTGTCGGCGGTGTCTATTTCATCTATCTTCTATTAAAGGAGAATAAATCATGGTAGAAGTGAAAAAGTTATTCAAAAAATATAATAGTAAAACGGTTGTCGAGGATGTTTCCATTGAAATAGTGAAAGGGAAAATCACATCCTTCATCGGTCCCAATGGAGCGGGGAAAAGTACAGTCCTTTCGATGATCAGCCGTCTCATTACCCGGGATTCGGGAGAAGTCCTGATCGATGGTAAGGATATGGGGGAATTCAATAGCAATGAACTTGCTAAAAAGATTGCCATCTTAAAGCAGGCTAACCACATCAATATTCGTTTAACGATTCGCGAACTTGTCGCCTTTGGCCGTTTTCCTTATTCACAAGGAAAGCTGACCAAAGAGGATTGGAAACACGTCGATGAAGCGATTGAATATATGGAACTTGCCGACATGCAGGATAAGTTTCTTGACCAGCTTAGCGGCGGGCAGCAACAGCGGGCCTTCATTGCCATGGTTATTGCTCAGGACACGGAGTATGTACTACTTGATGAACCTCTGAACAATCTTGATATGAAGCATTCGGTCCAAATCATGAAAGTATTGAGGAGATTGGCAGATGAATTAGGGAAAACGGTCATCATCGTCATTCATGACATTAATTTTGCATCCTGCTATTCCGACTATATTGTTGCATTGAAGGATGGCAAGGTTGTTCATAATGGACCTACCGAGCAAGTCATCAATTCCAAAGTATTAAAGGAAATCTATGATATGGATATTGAAATCCAAAGCATCAATGACAATAAGATCTGTGTGTACTTCACGTAACACCATGCCATTTGGTTTTAAATTACTTCAGTATTCGCAGCCTTCCCGGAATCACCTCATACACTTCTTAGGCAGTTAAGTTGGCGGGCGCCCAAGACTTTAGCCGCCTCCTGTTCATATGGCAGGGAAAGTGATGAAGGTGAACTCTGTGAAGGTGAGGATTCAACATGTAATTCTAAATAAAAAATTTTTCGAGGTGACCATAATGATTAAGAAATTATCCTTACTGCTTTTGATTGCAATGCTGGCTGTAGTGGCTGTAGCTTGTGGATCAGATAAGGAAAAAGAAGAATCAAGTGTGAAAAAAGAAAGTGCTAAAAGCGAAGAAATCACGGTTAAGCACCAACTAGGCGAAACGAAAGTGAAAACAAACCCTGAAAAAGTCGTTGTATTCGATATGGGTACTCTTGATACTCTTGATAAACTGGGTGTGGACGTAGCAGCTGTTCCTCATGATGGCCTTCCAGAATACCTTTCTAAATATGAAGGTACAACTGAAAATGCCGGCGGATTAAAAGAGCCTGACTTCGAAAAAATCAACGAAATTGCTCCTGACTTAATCCTTATTTCTGGCCGTCAATCTGAAGCATATGAAGAATTAAGCAAAATTGCTCCTACTGTTTTTGTGGGTGTGGATACAACAAAGTATATGGAATCCTTTGAAGAAAACGTAACACTTTTAGGTAAAATCTTCGATAAAAAAGACGAAGCAGCTAAAGAATTGGCAAGTGTTGAAGAAAACATTAATGCTTTGAAAGAAAAAGCCCCAACTGACAAAACTGGTTTAATCGTTCTTTCAAGCGGTGGAAAAGTAAGTGCTTACGGACCGGATTCAAGATTTGGTATCATCCATGATGTATTCGGAGTGCCTGCAGTAGATGATAAATTGGAAGTATCGACACATGGTCAAAGTATTTCTTTCGAATACATCGCTGAAAAGAATCCTGACTACCTATTCGTTGTGGATAGGGATGCGGTTGCCGGTGATGGAGCTGCAGCAAAAGAAACTATTGAAAATGACATTGTGAAAAATACAAAAGCATTTAAAGAAGGTAACATCATTTATCTAGACCCTAACTATTGGTACCTATCAGGCGGCGGTTTAGAATCTGTTGACGCTATGGTTAAAGAAATTTCTGAAGGCATCAAGTAATAGGAATAAGGAATCCTGTCCTCGATCGAGGACAGGATTTTTATTTTTTATAATAAAGCTGGATGAAACAAATATACTAACAGAGGGACGAAAAGATTTCCTGCAAACAGGTAGGCTTATAAGCCGCCACAACCACCCTTAAGGGGAATGGAAAAGACAAGGCCTATAATTCAGCCTGTTACCGCTCAGCTATGGTCATATGGCTGCTATCGAAAGAAAATGACCCTTCAGCCGATATGGGAAAATTCGGTTTCTTCCTATTATAATGTCATTTGCAGCCTTTCCGTTTCCAGGAGGGATTTTAAAATTGTAATTTAAGCGAAATTTGGTAAATTGAATCTTTTATGGATGATAAATTATCCTGGAAAGTAAAAATATAAACACAATATAATCATCACTTTCAGGAAAAATTATTTGAAAAAGCTAATTAAATTTCCCGAAGGGGAATGATGTCGATATTACGCGAAACTAATTTGTTGTTTTATGGGATTCAAAGGGGGGCAGGACCCAATAATAAGCTAGTCAAACTTTTGAAGGAGTGGATTTTGGATGGGATATCAAAAGTGCGGAGGAGAGCTGCATCCATGTAACCGGCCAACCATTTTTAACTGTCGAATCATCGGGAAAGAAATCCTGGATCCATCCATGGCTTTAAACAATTGAAGCTTTATATCTTTACATATTTTGTAATGTACTGGTTTTTTTATAAAGAGTCGTTTATAATGGTAAAAGCCTGAAGGACGTGAAACTAATTAGCGACTGTCATCCGCATTCTTCACAAAAAGTTACGGTGATATTTATTGGATTAAGACATGGAGTTCCTATATATTTGTTATAGGTGCGCTGAACATTCGAGACGGGCGAAGCTCTGTTATTTTTTCAAAGGCTTGTTCATAAGCTAAAGAAGCGTTCTGGATAGAAGAGTTATGGATGTGACAAAAGGTGGTTATCACAATCTTGACTATCCAAGTGAAAGAATGCTATTATAGGGTTTCCGATTTTCCGTCTTTTGTAAGTTTGTAAAAATTTATATAAATAAACCACTAGATTAATAGAGGTGAAAGCATGAATAATTTTCTAAAAAAAAGCCGGCATTTATTTGCAGATAACATACTAGGCTTTTTCTTTATTGCGGTAGTCTTGTTTTGGATAAAAACTTATATTGGATATCGAGTTGAATTTAACTTAGGTATTGAAAATGGCCTGCAACAGTTCTTACTGTTCATAAACCCAATTAGTTCAGCCATTTTATTCTTTGGATTGGCGCTATTGGCTAGAGGCAAAAAATCGTTTAAATGGATCATCAGGTTGAACCTATTGATGTCCTTATGGTTATTTTTCAATATTGTATACTATCGGTCATTTACCGATTTCATTACATTGCCAACCTTGACGCAAGTGCAAAATGCCGGGGATTTGGGGCCGAGTATTTTAGAATTATTTAAAGGCCATGATGTATTTTATTTCCTTGATACGGTTCTTTTGATCGTGTTGTACAGATTCAAAGACTTTAAAGTGGAAGACTTCAAAGTCAAACGCCGTACAGTTGGATTGGTTTACCTAGCGGGACTTGCAATTTTCGCAATCAATTTGGGACTTGCTGAAAAGGATCGCCCGCAATTATTATCAAGAACATTCGACCGGAATTATATCGTCAAATATTTGGGCATGTTCAACTATACGGTTTATGATGCCGTTCAGAATACTAAAACATACGCTCAGCGTGCGACTGCAAACAGCACGGATATCGCAGAAGTCGTCAACTATACGAAGGCAACTAGCGCTGAACCGAACCCTAAATATTTTGGTGCAGCCAAAGGGAAGAATGTTATCTACCTGCATTTGGAATCGATGCAGAATTTCCTGATCGATTATAAGTTGAATGGGGAGGAAGTAACTCCATTCTTGAACTCACTTGCACATGATAAGTCGGATTTCATGCGCTTTGATAATTTCTTCCATCAAGTGGGCCAAGGTAAAACAGCGGATGCCGAATTCATGCTTGAAAATTCCCTGTTCGGTTTACCACAGGGGGCAGCATTCACAAACCGTGCCCAAAATACGTATCAAGCAGCACCAGCGATTTTAGGACAACAAGGATACACATCTGCTGTGTTCCATGGTAATTACAAATCTTTCTGGAACCGGGATAAAATGTATAAGTCTCTTGGATTTAATCAGTTCTTTGATGCTAACCATTATAATATGGAAAATAAAGAGGAAGTACTGAGTTATGGGTTAATGGATAAGCCTTTCTTCAAGGAATCGATTCCAATGTTAGAAACGCTTAAACAGCCTTTCTATACAAAATTCATAACGGTATCTCATCATTTCCCATATGCGATGGACCAGGAAAAAGCAACAATCGGTAAGCAAACGACAGGCGATGCTTCCGTAGATAATTACTTCCAGACTGCACGCTATGCCGATGAGGCGCTTAAAGAGTTTTTCGTTTATCTGAAGGAATCCGGTCTATATGATAACTCGGTAATCGTTATGTATGGTGATCACTATGGTATTTCAGAAAACCATAAAGAAGCCATGTCAAAAGTGCTTGGCAAGGATGTTGGCGCATTTGAGAATGCCCAATTGCAACGTGTACCATTATTGATTCATGTTCCGGGTGTTGAAGGCGGGGAAATGCACCAATACGGAGGACAGATCGACCTTCTCCCTACTTTATTGCATCTGTTAGGTATCGAATCTAAAGATTATGTACAATTCGGTTCCGATTTATTGTCAAAAGATCATAATGAAGTGGTACCTTTTAGGAATGGTGATTTTGTTACACCGGATGTCACTGCCATTAAAGGGAAATACTACGATACTAAAACAGGGGAATTGGTCGAGGAAAATGATGACATCCTCAATTATAAAAAGAGAGCTGAAACGATGCTCAATTTATCCGACCAAGTAGTGAACGGTGACTTACTCCGTTTCTATACTCCAAACGGCTTTAAACCGATTGATCCTACTGATTATGATTACACTTATGATGAAGAGGCTTCAAAGGAAGATAAGACCGCTAAATAAGGCTAATGAAAAGAACAGGCAGGAAGCCATCGCTTCCTGCCTGTTTTTTTATATGCGTCATCCTTTATTGGTCATCATGGCAATATACTTTCTAATTTCATCAGGCTTCCCTGCGTATTTTTCTGCACGCTGTTCGTCTTTCATGATTTTATCCTTTGCTTTGACCAGGATTTCTTCACCCTTGGCTTGCGGCACGACCACGACTCCATCTATGTCCCCAATGATGATGTCCCCTGGAAATACGGTGACACCTCCACAGGAAATGGGGACATTGGTTTCGCCTACACCTGCCTTGCCGCTAGAGGCAACCGTCGTCCCTTTGCTGAAAACAGGGAAATTCAGTTCTTTAATTGCTTCTAGATCGCGAATGACTCCATCAACAACGAGGCCGCCAATTTCCATGGTCTGCATCATGCCGACTACGAAGTCTCCTGCTATAGCCCGGTATGTATCACCTTTGCTGTCAACGACTATTATATCCCCAGGCTTGGCTTCGCCGATCGCTTTTAACACGGCTGAATTATCACCAACGGGCATCTGTACAGTCAAAGCTCGTCCGGCCATATGAAATTCTTCCTTTAAGGGTTTAATCGCTGATTCCAGATTGCTCAGCCCTTCCATTGCATCGGAAATCGCCGTGGTGGGCAAATTCCTGAACTGTTGAATGAGAGTATCCATGACTATGATTCCTCCTTAAGAGTTAATGAATATAACCTAATTATACACAAATTTTCTAATTTTCTAATAGTTTTCCATTTGATAAAATGGTGAATGTAGTGTATTCAATAGATAAGTGGGAGGGAAGTGCTGATGTCACAAGGGGGTTCCTTTTTAATCAATCGATTGATTAAACTTAATAGTCCATCATTATGAAGAGTTTGAAATTTAAGTGTGCAGATTTTCAATTCAATGCCGAAATTTCAGAAGAGCGGAAATAGTGTTTTCCACTGTATATACTTCCATATGATAGTATGAATAGAAGCAGTTCTACTTTTCGAATCTCCATGGCAGCTTGATTCGTGCAGGAACGTTCTTCTAAGATCAAGAGAGGAATGTAGTTGCATATCCTCGGTGTTCTCCTGATCTGGATGGGGATGTTAGCGAAGAACTCGATAACTCAACCAGTGTGCGGGAGGTCACTAATATTCTTCAAAGCAGGAGCAGAATCAAGACGGAGGTTGCCAATGTAAGCCAAATCGGGCTGAAAACTTCTGGATGAATGATTAAAAAAATGATTCCTGCAATAGTGGCAGCCTGCTGTATGGTCAGATGTCTAATGTAGTGCATTCCAGCTTTAAAACAGGCTTTAAGCAGAGGCATTTGATTCATTTTCATTCCTCCTTTTTCTATCAATAATATGAGCAGGGATAAGAGAAAATACATGGGGATTCGTTTTCTGCCCAATTATTACGGGTATAGTAAAGGTAAAATAAAAGGAGGAATCTAGGTGATCATTGTATATATTAGTCTTGCCCTCTTTATCGGCTCGATTATCTATTTAGCGTTTTTTGCTTTTAAAACATTTAAGGATTCCAAACCGACAATTGAAAATGTGACTGAAACCGTTACGCGTATCCAGGCCAAAACGGACCAAATTAAATCGGAGACGGACCAACTCGCCATGACACAGCAAGAAATCACTGAAGATGTTCAATATAAAAAAGAGGCCGTTCAATATACGGTTGATGCGGCTAAAGAAATACCTGAACCCTTTAAAAATATTTGGTTTTCAATAAAAGGTGACAAGTGGAAGTCTAGAAACAGAAGCAATGCATAAATGTTTGACCGATTTGAAATGTACATGATAGTATGGGAATAATGAGTTTCTAGGGTTCCTCGGTTGAATTTTACCGGAATGGTCCAAGAGAAACGCGCAGGAATCTGCGTACACGGAGGGAAAAAAGCCCGGGAGGTTATGAATTATGACCTTTCGGGCTTTTTCTGTAATTGGAGGGAAAAAAGGTGGCTTGGATTCAATTGGTGATTGCCGGATTATTTGAAGTGGTATGGGCGACAAGTTTAAAGTATACTGAGGGTTTTACGAAATTATTGCCTTCTATCATAACGATTGCCGGTATGGTCATTAGTTTTTATTTTTTATCATCGGCGATAAAAACCCTGCCTATGGGAACAGCGTATGCAATTTGGACCGGAATAGGGGCTCTTGGGGCTGTTCTGGTTGGCATCATCGTATTTAACGAGCCTAAGGATGCGATGCGTTTGGTATTCGTCGGATTAATTTTAGTGGGGATTATCGGCTTGAAAATCACTTCTTCTGAATAATCTATCCTCTCCTCGTAAATAGTAATGTTAAACGATTTAGAGGAGTGAAGATTATGAATTATAAAGCGATAGTATCAAGTGTGATGATGGCTTTAGTGATTACAGGTTGTTCATATAATAATAAAGAAGGTGCCAGTGAAAATCTTGGCCTGAATCGTACCCATCAAGATAATTTGGATAATCCGATGAATGTAAGCGATACAAGGCAAAACGTTAATGATAACGTTAATGATAATAATGACAACAATGATAATGGCATAAACGATATGAGGGTCTCCGAGGATATCTCAAACCGGGTCGAAGCCTTGAAGGAAGTAAGTAACGCAAGTGTCATCGTTACTGATAATAATGCCTATGTAGGGGCAGTATTGAAAGACGGCGGGGATAAGGATATCTCAAATGACCTTAAAGATAGGATTGCTGATGCAGTAAGGGGAGCCGATCCTTCGGTGGACCAAGTTTATGTGTCGACAAACCCGGACTTTGTTCAAAGGATGAAAGGGTATGCCAATGATATTCAGAATGGAAAACCTGTTGCAGGATTCGCTGATGAGTTCCGTGATTTAGTAACACGCATTTTTCCAAGTCCAAGGTAATTGGTATTCATTAAAGAATTAAAACGTAAAGGCTTATCCGGTGGTTTCCGGATAGGTCTTTTCCTATTTTAAAGATATAGGTGGATCATGACTAACTTTAAATAGGGTGGTTACAATAATCGAATGAACGAAAAACTTTAAGAAGGAAATGGGGGTGGGATGGTGAGATTTTTTAAGGGCGGGAGGAAAATGGATGCAGCATCCTTTCAGGTCACTTCCAAGGATTTTCAGGAACTCCTTAAAAAGTTTAAAGCATCTAATGATTTTCTTACCTTCCAATTCCCGAATGATGATGGCTACACTATTTCCTACTTCAATTCACTGGTTAGTGTACAACAGCTTCATGAACAAGTATTGGCTGTCATGTCGAATCAACCAAAGAAGGATCTTAAGCAATTAAAAGGCGATATTCCAATTGAAGATATGAAATTGACAGCTGATCTAAAAGACATCCAAAGGTTGGTTTTGGCAGGAACAATCATGGTTCAATACAAGCAAGATGATGAAATGTGTTTGTTGATTCCATGTGTTCATAGTGTGAAAAGGCAAGTTTCCACACCCGAGTCGGAGTATACGGTCGTTGGGTCCAAGGAGGCATTTGTTGAATCGCTTGATTCGAATTTGAATCTGATCCGTAACCGGTTGCCCACCCCTGAATTGCAGTCCAAGGAATTAAGGGTCGGCAGCATCTCGCAAACAAGGTTAGCGGTACTCTATATAGATGGGATAGTAAATCAACAGATCGTTAATACAGTCATGCAGAGGATAGAAGATATAGATTATGATACGATCGTCGATATTTCGTTTGTAAGCCAGATGATCACGGATAATCGAAATTCGATGTTTCCGCAACTGATTGATACGGAGCGGCCTGATCATCTGGCCAGTGTATTATCGGAAGGGAAAATTGGGATCATGCTGGACGGATCTCCACATGCATTAGTTGGTCCAAACACCATCATTTCGTTCTTTTCGTCATTTGAAGATTATTTTCAAATTTGGAATCTCGGCACCTCATTCCGTTTGATTCGGCTTTTCGCAGTGCTGTTTTCCGTTTTATCTTCACCTCTGTATGTTGCCGTTTTAACCTATCATTATCAAGTGATTCCAACGGATTTGCTGCCAATCTTAATTTCATCAAGGGGAGTGATTCCTTTTCCGCCGATCTTGGAGGCTATCTTGCTGGAAGGGACAATTGAATTGCTGAGGGAAGCAGCGGTCAGGCTGCCTGCTAAGGTTGGTTCCACCATTGGTATTGTTGGCGGTATAGTCATCGGTACAGCCGCTGTGGAAGCTGGATTTGTCAGTAATGTCTTACTGATGCTTGTCGCTTTGGCTGCCTTGGCTTCATTTACGGTGCCGATTTACCAAATCAGTAATACCATTCGCCTTATCCGCTTCCCTTTTCTAATTGCTGCCCAGTTATACGGTCTGTTTGGAATAGCTTTATGTAGTGCATTCATTTTAAGTCATTTATTGAAATTGACTTCGCTTGGCAGTCCTTATTTAGATCCGCTTTACCCATTAAGAATTCATGACTTTAAAGATAGTCTCATTCGCCTCCCTTTTTCAAAGCAGAAAAAACGCCCGCAATTTCTGCGGACGGAAAATCCACTAAGGATAAGGAAGGAGGCGGAAGAGCGAAACTCCCATGGTGATATTGATGAATAAGGTGTAGAAAGCGGTGAGAAGGTATGGAAGTCAAACCAAATGAAACTAAACTAATATCTCCATTTTTTGTTTTTTTTCTCATGCCCGGCATGCAGATTGGGGTAGGGATATTGGGGTTTGAACGGGTCATAGCGAAAGAGGCTGGTCAAGATGCATGGTTATCTGTACTCATATCAGGGTTAATCATAAATGTTCTGCTTTGGATGTGTTTCAAGCTTTTAGGCAGGGGTCCCCAAACCCTTGATTTAGTCGCCATCCACAAGGATTTGTTCGGTAATTGGGTCGGAAATGCTTTCAATGTTTTATTCATCCTCTACTTTATAATGATTTCCGTCATTCTTATCAGGACTTATTTAGAAGTCATTCAGGTTTGGATGTTCCCTGGTGTCAATATCCTGATGCTAATAACCATCATTCTTATTCTCGTCTATAGCTTTGTGGAGGGAGGGTTCAGGGTCATCACCGGTTTTTGCATAATCGGACTTATTATCGGATCGCCATTATTCCTTTTGAATTATTTCCCATTGAAATACGCCCACTTTGAAAATTTGGGTCCTTTTCTTGATCATTCCTTTTTGGAAATCATGAAGGCCTGTAAGAAAATGACCCTGAATTACCTTGGTTTTGAATTACTCCTCATTTATTACCCTTTCATTAAAAACCGTGAAAAATCTCAAAAGTGGGCCCATTTAGGGGCGGTGTTTACTATGACGATATATTTAGTATCCATCATTGTTTCATTAGCCTACTATCATCAAGATCAACTGAAAGATGTTATATGGGCAACTTTGACGTTATGGAAAATTGTAGACCTTCCATTCATTGAAAGGTTCGAATACATAGGGATTTCCGTTTGGCTGTTCATGGTGCTGCCGAATGTTTGCATAGGGGTCTGGGCAGCGAGCAGGACAGCTAAAAGAGTATTTGGACTAAGGCAAAGAAAGATGTTGGTCTTCATTCTGCTGATCATTTTAGTTTCCTGCATTTTCTTGGATAACCGCTATAGAATCGATAAGTTTAACACGATAAGTTCGGAAATTGGTTTTTATATCATTTATTTGTATCTTCCTCTCTTATTCATATGGCAGTCGATTGTCTATAAAGTCAGGGGGCATAAATCGTGAAAATCCCACTTATCTTGATAATATTGGCAAGTTTCCTGATGACGGCTTGCGGCGTGGAAAAACAAATATTAGAAGATATTTTAATTGCTGAAGTCGTAGGTTATGATGATGCCGAAGGCAAAAAGATCAAAGGTACGGTCGTTGTCAGCGTGCCTCAGCCTGGGAAGGAAGCAAATCTAGGTAAAGAAGTATATGAAGCGGTCTCCCATGATATAAAGGCAGCCCGTCAGCAGAAAAATGCAAAAACGCCATACCCGATTGTCGGTGGTAGACTGACGGTCATTCTCTATGGTGAAGAATTGGCAGGCAATGGGTTGAATGATTATGTCGATACATATAGGCGTGACCCAATGGTGGGAAGGAATTTGTATTTAGCGGTCGTTCATGGCAAAGCGGAGGATGTAGTTAAAATGGAGCCGAAGTTGATTAAAACTCCAGGGGTTCAAGTGAAAGAACTGATCGAACAGAATATAAAGACTAATTTACCTAATGTGGATCTTCACAGGTATTTATATGCGTGTCATGGTAAAGGAATCGATCCGGTCTTGCCCTTATTGGAAACGGCAGGGGACCAAATAAGGGTAAAAGGGATCGCCCTGTTTAAAAAGGATCGTTATATTGGTAAATATATTCCATATGAGGACGGATTTTTATTTAAAGTCCTTACTGAAAACTTTAGGATGGGGAGTTATGAAATTAAATGGAAGGAAAATGATTTTACAGATATCAATAACGTGGAGTCACGTGTCCATTATCATATTTCGGATGCAAATCAAGACCCTAAGGTCAGGATTGAAGTGAAATTAAAAGCGAGTCTGCTGGAGGTCCAAGGCTATGACTTGGGCAAAGAGGTCGACCTGAATAAAATAGAGGCCAGGGCCGAGCATGTCATTGGAAAAAAATTAAATGAGATGGTAGCCATGTTTCAGGAGAACAATATCGATCCGATTGCAATCGGTGATCATGCTAAAAGTAGTACAAGAAATTTCGATCAGGAACATTGGGAGAAGGCATATCCTTATATTTCAATCGAGGTAGATCTGGATATTGAAATGATTCAAACGGGAATAGCTGAATAAAAGGAGAATATTCTGAAGTTTTTCCCTTTATAATAGGGGTATTGGTGTAATGATCATATCAATGCGGCCAAAGAGGGGGAAAGACATGGACAAAGCATGGTGGAAAGAGGCAGTTGTGTATCAAGTGTATCCAAGGAGTTTTATGGATAGTGATGGAGATGGGATAGGGGATATAAACGGGATCTTGTTGAAACTCGATTATTTACAAGAGCTGGGTGTGAACGTGATATGGTTATCCCCTGTTTATCAATCTCCCAATGATGACAATGGGTACGATATCAGTGATTATAAATCGATCATGACTGAATTCGGGACCATGGCTGATTTCGATAGGTTGTTGAAGGCGGTTCATGAACGTGGAATGAAGATCATGATGGACCTGGTGATCAACCATTCTTCTGATGAACATCCGTGGTTCAAGGAATCCCGATCCTCAAAAGATAATCCGAAACGCGATTATTATATTTGGAAACCTGGAAGGAATGGAAAAGAACCAAATAATTGGGAATCCATTTTTAAAGGTTCAGCATGGGAATATGATGAAGGAACCGATGAATATTATTTACATTTATTCAGCAGGAAACAACCGGATTTAAACTGGGAGAACCCTAAGCTCCGTGAAGAGATCTACAGCATCATGACTTGGTGGCTGGATAAGGGTGTCGATGGCTTTCGGATGGATGTCATCAATTTCCTTTCAAAAGATCAAAGCTATTCAGATGGAGCCGTTCATCATGAGAAACAGTATGGCGATGGAAGCCCCTTTTTCCTGAACGGCCCGCGCATACATGAGTTTTTGCAGGAAATCAATCAACGGGCACTTTCTGGACATGACGTGATCACGGTTGGGGAGATGCCAGGCGTCACACCGGAGGAGGCGCAATTGTTCACAGGTAAAGATCGTGGTGAGCTACATATGGTCTTTCAATTCGAACATATGGATTTGGGGAGCGGACCGGCAGGGAAATGGAGTAATGATAAGTGGAAGCTTACCGATTTAAAGCGAATTCTCTCTAAGTGGCAGACTGGTTTGGAGGGGGATGGATGGAACAGTTTATACTGGAACAACCATGATCAGCCCCGGATTGTCTCAAGGTTTGGTGATGATGGAAAGTATCGTATTGAAAGCGCAAAGATGCTTGCAGCTTGCCTTCATATGCTTCAAGGGACACCCTATATATATCAAGGGGAAGAGCTGGGCATGACCAATGTTGCATTTGAGGGCATCGATGATTACTGTGATATCGAAACATTGAATTCATATGAAGAACTCGTCAATTCGCATGGCTGGTCAAAAGAGCGGATGATGTCAGCCATCCACGCCCGAAGCAGGGATAATGCGAGGACACCGTTTCAGTGGAATGACTCCCGGAACGCAGGATTCACGAAAGGGACGCCTTGGATTAAGGTTAATCCCAATTTTCCAGAGATTAATGCAGAAAAAGCCTATAATGATCCGAATTCCATTTTTCATTTTTATAAAAAGCTTATCCAAATACGAAAGAAACATGAAATCGTCGTTTATGGCCGTTTTGAACTGCTATGGCCGGATGATGAACGAATATTTGCCTACACGAGATCGTTTGAAGAAGAAAAGCTGTTGGTGCTATGTAACTTTAAAGAAGAGGATGCCTCCTATACTTTGCCTGAAGAGCTGCATGCATATTCAGCCACAAGGCTGATAGGCAATTATGATCAGGAAGAAGAAGGAATCTCCAGCAAACCTCTGCGTCCATATGAATGCCGTGTTTATCATTTGAAATGAAAAAAGGACCTGTTCTCCTTAGAACAGGTCCTTTACGCATTATTTTGATTTAAGATCACATTCCTCCAGGGGAATGATTTTCGTTTTATGCTTGATTTTATAGCCGAACCATAGGGCGAAAAATAAAATTAAGCCAATGTAGGAAACAAACATTGAATTCCAGTCGATTCCATCGCTGCTGAAAGCTTGATAGCCTTGTCCGATGATAATGATAAGGCAAAGGACGAGTGCGAATATAGGCCCGAATGGGAAGCCTTTTGCCCGGAATGGTAAAGCATTCATATCAAGGCCTTGAGCTGCGTAAGCTTTGCGGAATCGATAATGGGCAACCGCGATCCCGACCCAGGTGACGAATCCCGCCATGCCTGAAGCGTTCAATAACCAGATATAAACGACGCCATCACCGAAAAATGAAGCTAAGAATGCAACGCAGCCTACTAAAGAAGTCACGATAAGTGCATTCACGGGTACTCCTCTTTTATCTAACTTGCCTAGGAATTTCGGTGCTTTCCCATCACGTGCCAAGTCCCATAGCATACGGGTTGAAGCGTACATGCCAGAGTTACCGGCAGAGAGTACGGATGATAGAATGATCGCGTTCATGATGGATGCAGCAAATGCAAGGCCTGCCCGTTCAAATACAAGCGTGAATGGACTTACGGCAACATCTTCACTCAATAAACGTGAATCGGTAAACGGAATGATCATTCCAATTACAAAAATGGCAAGGATATAGAATAAGATGATGCGCCAGAAAACGGATCTGATTGCCTTTGGGATATTTTTTTCTGGATCCTCACTTTCACCAGCAGTCACTCCAAGCAATTCCGTTCCTTGGAATGAAAAGCCGGCAGCCATGAATACGCCCAGGATCGTGAAGAACCCACCGTTAAAGGGACCTTCGCCCATTGTGAAATTTGAAAAACCAATTGGGTCTTTCCCACCCATGATCCCGAGAATGATCAGTACACCCGTGATCAAGAAAATGACGACTGTCACGACTTTGATCATGGCAAACCAGAATTCTGCCTCCCCGAAACCTTTAACTGACATGTAATTGATAAGAAACATAGTGATTAATGCAATGGCACTCCAGATAATTGAAGGGCTATCCGGAAACCAGAACTTCATAATTAAGACAACGGCTGCCAATTCAGCGGCAATGGTGATTGCCCAGTTATACCAGTAGTTCCAACCAATCGCAAAACCGAAAGACGGATCGACGAATTTGGATGCATAGACACGGAATGAACCGGCCACTGGCATGAACGCTGCCATTTCTGCAAGACTTGTCATTAAGTAATAAACCATGATGCCGATGACTGCGTATGCCACCAAGGCACCGCCGGGACCGGCTGAATGAATGGCACCGCCACTTGCTAAAAATAAACCTGTTCCAATCGTTCCACCTAATGAAATCATCATTAAATGACGCGCTTTCAGGCTCCTTTTCAGTTCAGTAGGGCTTGATGCTGATTGTGAATTTGACAATTGATGTTACACTCCTTTTTATTGGAAGGGAACGAAAAATAAAAAACAGCAGTCGAAAAAGATCGACGGCTGTTTATAATAAACCCGTTTATCCTTCCGAAGATAGCTCCCCACGCTTTTTTGAAAAAGCGTGACAGTGGTGTTCCTGTTCGGTAACACCGCCAGCAAGAATATACATGGAATATACCCTTACTTCGGCAATTTATCCTTTCAAACGGAGTCTTGAATTTTCCAGAATCTCGTCCGTTTTACTTTTATAAGCTGCAGCCTCTAACTCATCGGTAAATGAGGAAGTATTCAATTTTCTAAAATCGTTGCGCCAGCTTGTAAGTGACGTCAGACGATAGTTCTCATGAAATTCATGCAATCGCTAATAGATTGCTAGTAATTGAGTAAACTTTACTATATCAAAATTATAAAATAATCTCATGAATATCGCAATGATTATTTTATGTGGTTATTTTTTCCTAGTTAATGAATGATGGCGGCAAGGAAGAATTCAAATGGCTATATACCAAAATAAAGCATGGAGATCATTAAACGGTCCTTCTTTTTATAAGGGCGTAGTCCAGTTTTACATGTTTGACCACCTCAGGATTCTCAAATAGGTCCACAGCCATTTTCCCAATCCATTCCAGCGGCAAGGAAATGGTCGTGATGTCGAGCATTTCACCCAGGCTATCATTATTGAAACCGAGAATGGCCACATCCTCCGGGACCCTTATACCCGATTTCTTAGCGGTGAGAATGAAGCCAGCCGCCGTGTCATCATTCGTGATGATGATGGCTTCAGGTTTATCCATCATCGAATTCCATTCCTGAAACAATTGCTCACCGTCTTTGATGTGATAACTGCCTTCAAACAGCCATTCTTTATTGTTTATCAGTTGATGTTTACTCATGATATCGTTAAAGGCCTTTGTACGATGGGAACTATTTCTGCTCTTTTTACGGCCGAGGCTGTATCCGATTTTCTTATATCCTTTAGCAATCACGTACTCAAGGGCACAGGAGAAAGCTGCATAATGATCAATGCTGATGGATGAGAATTCAGCCTGGGCCGTATCTTCACACAAAATGATTGGTCCGTATTTTTGATATTCCAAAAGGATTTTCATTTCCGAAATCCTTGAACAAACGATAATGCCATCGAGCTGCTTCATTTGCAGCATATTAAAAGCCTCGATTTCCTTCTCTCTGTCATAGTTTGTTTGAAAGATGACGATATGACAGCCAATTGCATTTGCCTGTTTAGTGATTCCGTTAACGATTGCCCCGTAATATGGGTGATTGTTGAAGGGGATGATGATGCCGATAAGATTGGTTTTACCTTTTGAAAGATGAATGGCATTTATGTTTCTCGTATAATTCAAACGATCGATGGCCTCCAAGACGCTCTTTCTTTTATCTGGGCTTACATATGGATGATCATTCAATACACGGGACACTGTTGAGACAGATACACCGGCACATTGAGCTATTTCTTTAATATTTGTCATGGTATCACCGTTTTTTCTTTTTTTATATTGTACAGTATGAAACCCATTTCAGGGCAAGAGAACAGTGTGGGGCTGCTGAAGATTTCTTCAAATAAGGTCTTGTTCTGGTATGGGTTTCATCCTTTAAGATTGTTTTAAGTCTTAGAGGAGGAGGAGACCATGATGTTCCAAACTTTAATCACCCTTTTTGTGCTTTGCGGAATCGAATTGGGATTTGCGTACTTGGCAATTTCCTTGAAAAAATGAGTGGCAATGCACATGGAATGCGTAAAATCAGCGTTTACTCGTGAATTTAGGCACTTTACTCGTAAAATCAGCGCATTTACCCGTGAATTTCACAACGTTCCGAAATAGCCCCCATAGTTTATATTCACCATTAGAACCCCACAATATAAATATAACTTCAGAGTTTGTTTCATGTACGGCATGACCAACTGTCAGGAAGCTCCCCAGTAGAGATTCCTGACAGTTTTTTCATGTGTGAAAGTCATTGTCCTTTTTGAAGTGTTTGAAAAAATAGTTGCACTTTTTTGTATATTTGTGTATAGTATGAAATAAGTTGTATAGAGGAAACTTTTTAGCGTTTACGACAATGTAAAAATTTTTACACTTATTTTTGCACATGGCAAACTATTTTAGAAAGAGGAAAAAGGGAGGGAGTATGGATGGGTTTTCTGAAATCTATTGGGAGCGTGATTGCTGCATTGCTGATTTTAGCGGGGTGTGGCAATGATACGGTTGGAAGTGATAAAGGCAATGGTAAGCTGAATATCATTGCAACAACGGGAATGATTGGAGATTTGGTTGAGAATATCGGCGGTAAACATGTCGAGGTCACCAGTTTAATGGGTCCGGGAGTTGACCCCCATCTATATAAAGCGACACAGGGTGATGTTAAGACACTGGATTCGGCTGATATGATTTTTTATAACGGTGTGCATCTTGAAGGGAAAATGACGGATATATTTGAAATGATGAGCAAGGATAAACCGACGATTGCCGTAACGGAGGGCTTCAAGGAGAACCAACTTCGCAAAGTGAGTGCATCGGAACATGATCCCCACGTATGGTTTGATGTAAAGCTTTGGATCGTTGCGGCGGAGGCAGTGGAGAAAGAATTGATTGCCAATGATCCGGACCATGAAACAGAGTTTCGCGAAAATTATGAAGAGTACGTTCTGCAATTGGAGGAACTCGATAAATATGTTCAAGACGAAATTAATAAAATACCAAAAGATCAGCGGGTGCTCGTTACAGCACATGATGCTTTTGGGTACTACGGTCGGTCATACGGCCTGGACGTAAGAGGGCTCCAAGGGATCAATACATTATCGGAATATGGATCAAAAGATGTGACGGATATGCGGAATTATCTTGTGAAGAACAAAATTAAAGCGATTTTCATTGAGTCAAGCGTACCAAGGAAGGCCATCGAGGCTGTCATTCAAGGAGCAGGTAAGCAGGGTCACAAAGTGGAAATCGGCGGTGAATTGTTTTCGGATGCCATGGGTGAAAAAGGGACGGAAGAAGGAACGTATATCGGAATGGTCCGTCATAATACCGATACAATCGTCCGTGCTTTGAAATAAGGGGGAGAAACTATGAATCTAGCAGCTTTGAAGGTCGAGAATTTAACGATTGCTTATCATAAGAAGCCTGTTATCGAAGATGTCTCATTTGAGGTGCCGGAAGGGAATTTAATCGGGATCATTGGCCCCAATGGAGCAGGGAAGTCCACATTGATAAAGGGGATACTTGAATTGATCCCCAAAATATCAGGGCAAATCACAATAAGGGGTTCTACTTATAAATCGATGAGGAAGAGTATCGGCTATGTTCCACAACGGGAGTCAGTGGATTGGGATTTTCCGACCAACGCACTCGATGTCGTAATGATGGGCAGATATGGTCATCTCGGATGGTTGAAGCGACCAGGAAAGTCCGAAAGGCAGAAGGGGATGGAGTGCCTGGAAAAGGTAGGGATGTCTGAATATGCTAACCGCCAGATCAGCCAGCTATCAGGTGGACAGCAGCAACGGATATTCCTGGCCCGTGCATTGGCACAGGAAGCGGATATTTATTTTATGGATGAACCGTTCGTAGGGGTGGATGCCGCAACAGAGAAAGCAATCATACAATTGCTGATGGAATTGAAGGAAAAAGGCAAAACCGTTCTAGTTGTGCACCATGATCTATCGACCGTGAAGGAATATTTCGACTGGACGATGTTATTGAATAAAAAGGTGATGAAAATAGGTCCGACGGAGGAAGTATTCATTCCAGAACACTTACAGGCAACATATGGAGGACGCTTAGCGATACTATCAGACACGAAATCCGGCCTTTTATTAAAATGAGGTGTACATGATGAACATACTGGATATTATTACTGATCCAAATACAAGGTGGATATTGCTTGGCACGATGTTCCTCGGATTAAGCAGCGGGGTCATCGGCAGCTTTGCCTACCTCAGAAAACAATCTTTGCTTGGCGATACCCTCGCACATGCAGCGTTACCCGGTATCTGTGTCGCCTTCATTTTAACTGGAGTGAAATCCACTTCTTATTTTCTAATAGGTGCGGCCCTAGCTGGCTTAGTGGCTGTCTTCTTGATCAGTGTGCTTACGAGATACAGTAAGATCAAGCAGGATGCGGCCTTGGGAATCGTCTTATCTTCCTTCTTTGGCTTCGGAATTGTCATGCTTACACAGATTCAGCAGAGTGAGTATGGAAACCAGAGTGGATTGGATACCTTTTTATTCGGGCAGACGGCGTCAATGGTCATGTCTGATGTATATATGATGATGACGGTTTCCTTTTTTCTCATTTTCACTTGTACCGTATTTTTTAAAGAATTCAAATTACTGTCCTTCGACCCTGGGTTTGCTAAGGGGATGGGATTACCGGTCGTTTTTCTGGATTATTTCATCATGATGCTGATCGTGGCAGCTGTGGTGATCGGTATCCAGGCTGTAGGTGTCGTATTAATGGCATCTTTACTGATCACGCCTGCGGTTTCTGCGAGGTATTGGACTGAGCGGCTTCATATCATGGTCATCCTGTCTGGCATATTCGGAATGTTGAGCGGTGTGTCTGGAACGTTGATCAGTACTTCGGTCAATGATTTGCCAACAGGACCGTTAATTGTCATATCCGCGACGGTATGGTTTTTCTTTTCCATGCTATTTGCACCTAAACGCGGAGTGCTTTCATCTATATGGAGAAGGGGATCGACGAAAAAGAAATATTCTCTCGAACAGAATAGAAGGAAAGGGAGCCACTCATCATGAATGATTTTTGGATTATTTTAGTCGGAGCATTGGTGGCGAGTGCTTGTAGTGTATTGGGATGTTTTTTGATAGTCAGGAAAATGACGTTGATTGGGGATGCCATCAGTCATTCCGTTTTGCCCGGAATCGTATTAGCATTTTTAATAACCGGGACTCGTGACTCTGTTCCGATGCTGATAGGGGCAGCTGCGCTCGGCTTGCTCACCGTATTCTTGATCCAGCTTTTCCAATCGTCGGGCGTTCAATCTGACGCAGCGATCGGGATTGTATTCACTTCCCTTTTTGCAACGGGGATCGTACTCGTGAGCTTGTTTACGCAACAAATAGATTTTGACCTGGAACATGTCCTTTATGGCGAAATAGCCTATTCTCCCTGGAACACGATGACAATCGCGGGAATCGAAGCTGGACCAAAAGCTGTTTGGATTGTCGGCAGTTGCTTTATCCTGAACCTCATACTGATCTTCCTTTTCTTCAAACAGTTTAAACTCGTGTCATTTGATCCATCACTTGCGGCTGCAATGGGAATTCCTGTACTGTTCTTTCATTACTTATTGATGAGCCTCATTTCACTGACAACTGTAGCTTCTTTTGATAGTGTAGGTTCCATTTTAGTAGTTGGAATGCTCATCATACCCGCGGCGACGGCTTATCTGCTGTCAGACCGTTTAAGCCGCATGATATGGGTCAGTATCGGGGTCGGGGTGCTAAGTTCCGTCATCGGCTACTTTTCAGCCACCATTTTGGATGCCTCGATATCAGGTTGCATGGTGGGATCGGCCGCCATATTATTCGGATTGGCCTTTCTCTTTTCCCCAAGCCATGGATTGGTCAGCAGATTGCTGAAACGAAGAAAATCAAAGGAATCACATGCATAGTTTCCCCTGCCCTACGGGCTTCATGGAAATAACTCCAAGAAGCCTTAAAACAATTCTTCGATATAGTTGTGATTTTATTTGTTTAAAGTATAATGAATAAGTGTATTTATAGATGTATTGCAGGAGCCTTTTTAAGGGAGAGTTAAGTATGGAAGAACAAAATAAATTTTCATCTCGAATAGATTTTTCTTTGGTCACAATATTGCTGTTATTATGCGTTGGAAGTTGCTTAGCAATCTATAGTGCCCAAACGACTGGACAGTACGCTGAAAACTTCTTAATTAAACAAATTTTTTGGTATATAGTGGGGGTTGGAATCGTATTAGGGTTCATCACACTGGATTCGGACCAACTGAAAAAAATTTCTTGGTACGCCTATGGATTCGGATTGTTTTTGCTATTTTTGCTGATCATTATGCCAAGTAGCATCGTACCTAATATAAATGGTGCAAGAAGCTGGTTCAAAATTCCGGGAGTCGGTTCGATTCAGCCATCGGAATTCATGAAGGTTTTCCTGATTTTGGCTCTAGCCAATGTCATATCGAACCACCATCTCAAAAACACGCTGAAAACGATTCAAACGGATATCTGGCTGCTAATTAAAATCGGTCTTGTGACCGGTGCCCCCTTAATGTTAATCATGCAACAGCCGGATTTAGGTACCGCGCTTGTCATCCTGTCCATCATGCTCGGAATGATTTTCATTTCAGGAGTAACATGGAAGATCCTCCTGCCGATCGTTTCGGGAGGAATTGTCGTCGCTTCAACGGTCCTGTACTTTGTCCTTTGGAAGCCAGAGATCCTGGAAAAATATCTAGGGGTAAAATCCTATCAATTCGGCCGTATCTATTCTTGGCTGGATCCGTATAATTATGCCAGCTCCGAAGGGTATCACTTAACCAGGTCCTTACTGGCCATCGGCTCTGGCCAGACCACAGGCAAGGGAATCGGTTCGAGGGAAGTGTATTTGCCTGAGAGCCATTCGGATTTCATTTTCAGCATCATCGGTGAAGAATTCGGCTTCATCGGATCAAGCATCATTATTTCCTTGTTTTTCCTGTTGATTTATCATATTACAAAAACGGGAATGGACACGAAAAATAACTTCTATACATATATCTGTGTTGGTGTTATAAGCATGTTGACGTTCCACGTCTTTCAAAATATCGGCATGACGGTAGGGCTTTTGCCGATTACGGGGATTCCGCTTCCATTCATCAGTTATGGAGGAAGCTCGCTAATGGGGAACATGATGGCCATGGGCTTAATATTCAGCATTCGGTATCACTATAAGAAGTATATGTTTTCAACGGATATCTAAAAATAAAGCCGGCCCCCCATGGGCCGGCTTTACTTGTAGCTCAAAAACAAAAGGAGCAGAACCCCCCCCCCCTCAATGTTTGCTTATTGAATATTCGTTCCAGATGGAAATTGATTTTTATAACCGGAAAATTGTTGATACGATTGGTTTAAGCTTGTTGCTTGCGCCTTTTCTAAACTATACCAGCCTTTTTCGAACATAATGTTATAGAGTTCTCGCTGCATTTCCTGATTTTCTTTGGAAACGGAGAAAATGTCTTGGAATAATGCTTGGTTACTCATCTCATGCAGGGCAACGGAAAGGGAGTTGCAAAAGTACTTTTCAGTTGTGAGCATATCATTTATAAAATCCCTGTCATTCATTTGCGGTGTCTTTGCCACGGGAGATTCAGGATTTTGGACTTTGTTTTCATTGGGCATCAAGAACACTCCTTTACTGGTATTGTTGTTGAACCTGGTTTTGGTCAGGATTCAAATGTTTCAAAATGGTATCGTAATGGCGTTGATGCATGAGTCCGCACCGATTTAACGCATCAATGATTTGCGGGTCCTTGCACTGTGTGGCAAAAAAATGTGCTTTTTTAACCGCATTAAGATTCCATGCAAGCATATCGGTTAAGTATAGGCTATCTTTCACCGAAACCATTTCCGGCGGCTGTTTCATAAAGCCGGTGGATTGCTGTTGGTTATTAAATGAATTTTGCTGTTCCATCATTCTACCTCCTTACTTGTTCTTTAAACGAGCTTAATTTTCCCTTTATGAATTTTTTTATTCTTGATTCTAAATATCTGAAAAATGAATTAAATGGTAAAGTAATCTTGTGCATCTATTTTCCAAAATGATTTGGGAGGGGAATGCAGATGGAAAGAATTTTGAAAAATCTATTCCTTTTTTTATCAAAGAATAAAGGCATGACAAAGGCAGCGAAAAAATACGGGCTGCGGTTTGGAGCATCTCGTTTCGTGGCAGGGGAATCCTTGGATATGGCATGTGAAGTGATTGCAGATCTTAACCGGAAAGGGCTTGCTGTCACCATTGATTATTTAGGTGAATTCATTGAGGATGAACAAGAAGCAAGGAAGATGGCAGATGAGTGCATCGAAGCGATCCGCATGATCGGCACAAATGAACTGGATTCACAGTTATCACTGAAGCTGACCTCGATGGGCCTAGATGTATCTGAACGAGTCGTAATGAATAACATGCGGAGGATATTAGAAGAAGCTAAAGCCCATCATGTTTTCGTGACGCTTGATATGGAAGATTTTCCGCGCTGTCAGCCGACTTTGGATGTATTCAAAAACCTTAAGTCTGAATATAATGAATTGGGGACTGTCATCCAAGCATATCTGTATCGGACTGAGAAGGATATCGAGGAATTGGATGCATACCAGCCGAATCTAAGACTTGTTAAAGGAGCTTATAAAGAACCGAGGGAAGTGGCTTTTCCCGAGAAAAAAGATGTGGATGAGAATTTCAAGAAAATCATCAAGAAGCATATGCAAAATGGCCATTACACAGCCGTTGCCACACATGATGATAAAATCATTGATTATACGAGGGACTTGGTCAAAGATCAGGGAATTCCCCTGGATCGTTTTGAATTTCAAATGTTATATGGCATTCGCACTGAAAAGCAGCTTGAACTTGCTAAAGAAGGATATAAGGTAAGGGTGTATGTTCCATATGGTACGGATTGGTATGGATATTTCATGCGCCGCCTTGCGGAGAGACCGGCCAATATTGCTTTCGTTTTAAAAGGCCTATTCAAGAAATAGATACGAGAGCCGCCTCGGAAAAGAGACGGCTGCTCAAATTAAGAAGGATTATCTTTTGAACTGATTGTTCTGGCTGTTCACTTTATTGATTCCATGTTGACGTTCGGCGCCAGGTCCGGCATTGCCTTTAACGCTTGCTGCGCTCACGGCTGCTTTAGAAGGATTATCTTTACGCTTCATTATATAAGTCACCTCCTGCCCGGTTATTTTTAGCTGAATGGAGGAGAAATAACCTTAAGAACCCGGAGAAAAAAATATTTTTTCCTGTTTAATCATTGCGGAATTTCCAAATATATTCTATATTAGTAATAAGAAAAAATATTCAAATTTTTTTGAATTAAAAATGAATGAGCATTCATTCAATAAAATGCGTAAGGGGGATATAAACTTGGTTCGACAAATACGAAAGGCTGCTGTTCTAGGGTCAGGAGTTATGGGATCAGGGATTGCTGCACACCTTGCTAACATCGGCATTCCGACTTTACTATTGGATATTGTACCTCGTGAACTCACTGAGGACGAAAAGAAAAAGGGACTGACATTAGATAATAAACAAGTGCGTAACCGCATCAGCCAAACTGCGATTACAAAACTTTTAAAACAGAAACCAGCCCCGCTTTCGGTTAAGGGAAACATTGCGTTGATCGAGGCGGGAAACCTGGAAGATGATATAAGTCGTTTAAAGGATGTCGATTGGATCATCGAAGTGGTTGTTGAGAAGCTTGAGGTTAAGCAAAGTGTGTTTGCCCAGGTTGATCAGCATCGTAAACCGGGAAGCATCGTTTCATCGAATACATCCGGAATTTCAATCGAAGCGATGGCAGAAGGCCGTTCGGAGGATTTTCAAAAGCACTTCCTGGGAACCCACTTCTTCAATCCGCCGCGTTATCTTAAATTATTGGAGATCATCCCTACTAAAGCAACTTCACCAGAAGTGCTCGGATTCATGAAACGATTCGGCGAAGATGTACTGGGAAAAGGTGTCGTCGAAGCCAAAGATACCCCTAACTTCATCGCAAACCGCATTGGAACTTATGGATTATTGGTCACTTTGCGTGAAATGCAAAAAGGCGGATACAGTGTTGGTGAGGTCGATTCGGTTACAGGTCCTTTGATTGGGAGGGCTACTAGCGCTACTTTCCGGACACTTGATGTAGTTGGATTGGATACCTTTGCACATGTTGCCAGAAACGTATATGACCAGGTGGATGGAGAAGAAAAAGAGGTTTTCAAAATACCTGATTTCATGAATGAAATGCTTAAAAATGGGTGGCTTGGAAGCAAGTCAGGCCAAGGTTTTTTCTTGAAAAAAGGCAAGGAAATCCTTGAACTGAATCCCGAAACCCTTGAATATGATGCACGAAAACGATTAAAAACGCCTTCCATTGAAATGGCTAAACAGGCCAAGGGATTGGAAAATAAAATGAAAGCGCTTGTTTATAGCGAAGACCGTGCCGGCCAATTACTTTGGAATGTTCTGAATCCGGCACTTGTGTATTCTGCCCAGCTGCTTGGGGACATCGCGGATGACATCGTGGCGATCGATCAAGCGATGAAATGGGGCTTCGGATGGTCCACAGGTCCCTTTGAAACCTGGGATGCGATAGGGATAGAAAAATCGGTAGCCCGAATGGAAGCGGAAGACATCGCCGTTCCACAATGGGTGAAGGATATGCTCGCTAAAGGCTTCACTTCTTTCTATAAAGAAGAAAATGGCATTGTTCACTATTATGATGATGGTGAATATAAAGAACTTGTCGAAAATCCTAAAGTGATCAATCTTAAAGCGACCAAGAAGCAAAAAGGCGTAATCAAGAAAAACAGTGGTGCAAGCTTGATGGATATTGGCGATGGAGTGGCTCTTCTTGAATTCACTTCACCGAATAATGCAATCGGTCTGGATATCATACAAATGATCAATGCGGCGGTCGACGAAGCGGAAGCGAATTTTAAAGGCCTGGTTATCGGAAACCAAGGAAAGAATTTCTGTGTAGGCGCTAATATTGCAATGATGCTGATGGAAGCGCAGGATGACAATATTCTTGAACTCGATATGGTCATCAGCCAATTCCAAAAGGCGATGCTGAAAATTAAGTACAGTGCAGTTCCCGTAGTGGTTGCCCCGTTTAATATGACACTTGGCGGGGGTGCTGAAGTGTCACTTCCGGCAGCGCGCATCCAGGCAACGACTGAAACATATATGGGATTAGTGGAAGCTGGCGTAGGGTTGATCCCAGGCGGCGGCGGAACTAAGGAGCTTTATGTGAAGACGTTGAAGAATATGCCGAAGGGCGTCGACTTCGACTTACAGAAAGTGGCCAACCAAGTATTTGAAACGGTCGCCATGGCAAAAGTTTCGACATCAGCCGAGGAAGCGAGAGAGAATAATTTCCTTAATATAGCTGATGGAATAAGCGTGAATGCGGATCATCAGCTATATGATGCGAAACAGGCGGTACTTTCCATGCATGAACAAGGTTATACAGCTCCAGCCCGCACAAAGATTCCTGTCGTAGGTGAAACTGGATATGCCACACTTCTATTAGGGGCGGAATCCATGCGCCTTTCAGGATTCTTATCAGATCATGACCTTGTCATAGCCAAAGAGCTTGCATACGTCCTGTCAGGAGGAAAACTCCCATTTGGCACGGAAGTAGATGAACAGTATATCTTGAATCTAGAAAAGCAGGCATTCCTAAAACTGATTTCGACTCCGAAATCCCAGGCAAGGATGCAGCACATGCTTGTTAAAGGTAAACCGCTCCGTAATTGATGAATAGATGATATGGCAAAAAACGAAGATTAATAGATCGATAGCTTAAAAATGAGTAAGGGGGATCCTCATGAAAGAAGCGGTAATAGTAGCTGGAGCAAGGACTCCGGTAGGAAGAGCGAAAAAAGGTTCTCTTGCTAGTGTACGTCCTGATGATTTAGGGGCTCTTGTTGTAAAGGAAACGTTAAAGCGGGCAGGGAATTATGAAGGCAACATAGATGACCTGATTATCGGTTGTGCAATGCCTGAAGCGGAGCAAGGATTGAACATGGCGCGTAACATTGGAGCATTGGCAGGATTGCCTTATTCAGTACCGGCCATAACGATTAATCGTTACTGTTCAAGCGGGTTGCAAAGTATCGCTTATGGAGCGGAAAGAATCATGCTCGGCCAAAGTGATACAGTCATTGCAGGCGGAGCGGAGTCCATGAGCCTTTTGCCTATGATGGGCCATGTAACACGTCCGAACGCGAGACTTGCGGAAACGGCACCGGAATATTATATGGGCATGGGACATACTGCTGAAGCCGTTGCGAAAAAATACGGAATTTCCCGTGAAGATCAAGATGCATTTTCTGTTAGAAGTCATCAAAAGGCTGCTAAGGCCATTGCAGAAGGAAAGTTTTCCGATGAGATCGTACCGGTTGAAGTGACCCTCCGTTCAGTGGGACCAGATCTTAAATTAAAGGAAAAGTCATTTGCTTTTACACAGGATGAGGGCGTTCGTCCAGGCACGACTGCTGAAGTGTTGAAAAAACTGAGACCCGCATTCTCTGTTACAGGATCCGTAACAGCAGGGAATTCATCACAAACGAGTGATGGTGCAGCCGCGGTCATGGTCATGGATAGGGAAAAGGCCTCTTCATTAGGGATGAAACCAATGGGTAAGTTCCTTTCCTTTGCTGTAGCAGGAGTACCGCCTGAAATTATGGGCATCGGACCGATTGCAGCCATTCCTAAGGCTTTGAAACTGGCAGGTCTTGAGTTATCGGATATTGGTTTATTTGAATTGAATGAAGCCTTTGCTTCCCAATCCATCCAAATCATTCGTGAGCTCGGATTGAATGAAGAGATTGTCAATGTAAATGGCGGAGCCATCGCTTTAGGCCATCCACTAGGATGTTCGGGAGCAAAATTGACATTAAGCCTGCTTCATGAAATGAAGCGCAGAAACCAACAGTTCGGAGTCGTGACAATGTGCATCGGCGGCGGAATGGGTGCTGCTGGAGTATTTGAATTATTGGCGTAATCCCACGCCTCCCGGAATCTCATGCTTCCGGCGGGCTTACCATCTTAAATACTTAGGAGGAAATAATATGTCAAATCAAACTACAGATAACCTCATTAAAGGCGGAGCTTTTTTAGTAGAAGATATTACGTATGATCAAGTGTTTACACCGGAAGATTATTCTGATGAGCATAAAATGATCGCCAAAACTGCCGAGGATTTCGTAGTGAATGAAATTCTGCCGCAGGTTGAACATTTAGAAAACCATGAATTTGACCGTTCCGTTAAATTACTGAAGCATGCAGGAGAAATCGGTTTACTTGGTGCTGATGTTCCTGAGGAATACAGCGGATTGGGTCTTGATAAAATCAGTTCGGCATTGATCACGGAAAAAATGGCGCTTGCAGGCGGGTTCGGAATTACACATGGTGCACATGTAGGTATCGGATCTTTGCCGATCGTATTATTCGGGAATGAAGAACAAAAGAAAAAATACCTCCCTTTACTGGCGACAGGTGAGAAGATTGCTGCGTATGCCTTAACGGAACCAAGCTCAGGTTCAGATGCCTTGGGAGCAAAAACGACGGCGAAATTGAATCCAGAAGGAACACACTATATTTTAAACGGTGAAAAACAATGGATTACAAATGCAGGTTTTGCAGATGTCTTCTGTGTATACGCCAAAATCGACGGCGAACAATTCTCGGCTTTCATTGTTGAGCGTGATTATAAAGGCGTATCAACTGGCGCTGAAGAAAAGAAAATGGGAATCAAAAGCTCATCAACACGTACATTAATACTTGAAGACGTACATGTACCAGTCGAAAACCTTTTGGGTGTAGCCGGAAAAGGGCATGTCATCGCTTTCAATATCCTGAATATCGGCCGCTATAAATTAGGCGTTGGTGCGGTCGGCGGATCTAAACGTGCTCTTGAGATTACAGCTGCTTATACGAATCAACGTCAACAGTTCAAAACGAAAATTTCCGATTTTAACTTGACGAAAGAAAAACTTGCAACAATGGCCGCTAAAATTTATGCAGCAGAAAGCTCTGTCTATCGTACCGTTGGCCTTTATGATCAGAGACAAAGCAAATTGACGGATGAGCAAGTGAAAGATGGGAAATCAATGGCGGCCGCAGTTGCTGAATATGCCATTGAGTGTTCATTGAATAAATTCTTCGCTTCCGAAGTATTGGATTATGTTACAGATGAAGGCGTACAGCTTCATGGCGGTTATGGTTTCATGCAGGAGTATGAAATTGAAAAAGCATATCGCGATTCCCGTATTAACCGGATCTTTGAAGGTACAAATGAAATCAACCGATTGCTTGTCCCGGGAACTTTCCTGAAAAAAGCACTTAAAGGGGAATTGCCGCTTCTTCAAAAAGCCCAAAGCCTGCAAGAGGAATTAATGATGATGATGCCGGAAGAGCCTGGCGATGAGCCACTGGCACAAGAAAAGATGCTTGTTAGGAACGCTAAGAAAATCGGTATTTTGGCGGCTGGCCTAGCGGCACAGAAATACGGCAAAACTCTTGATCAAGAACAAGAAATCCTCTCAAACATTGCCGATATCGTATCCCTTGCCTATGCAGCTGAATCCGTGGTATTGCGTACGGAGAAAGCTATTGCAGCTACAGGCCTGGAGAAGAACAAACAAAAAGTGCTTTACACTGAAATCTTCGTTCAGGAAGCTTTCAATGAAATAGAACAGCATGCAAAAGAAACGTTAATTGCGGTGGAAACAGGCGATACTCTTCGAATCATGCTTTCGTCGCTCCGCAAGCTGACAAGACACAATCCGATCAATGTCATTGCGAAAAAACGTGAAGCCTCCGTAAAAGTGATCGAAGCGGAAAAATATGCTCTATAAGCAATGAATCAGAATCTGTAAAGGGAATGCCCGTAAAGGCATTCCCTTTATTTCCTTTGATGAAATCGCAACGGAAATTCAAAAGACATTTCGTTGTATTGCGTGCTGAAAACGGGTATTCTATTGATAGGTGGTGAAATGATGGGCTTAACATTATATTGGTACCCAAAATGCGGCACATGCCGTAATGCGAAGAAGTGGCTGGATAATCATGAACTGCAATATGAAGCGATCCATATAGCTGAAAATCCGCCTTCGCGAACAGAAATAGAAAAACTATATAAAATCAGCAATTTGGAATTGAAGAAGTTCTTCAATACCAGCGGTCAAAAATATCGGGAGCTGGGCTTAAAGGATAAGCTGAAAGAAGCTTCTGAAGCAGAGATGCTTGATATATTGTCCACGGATGGAATGCTTCTGAAAAGGCCGATTGTTACAGATGGCACTAAAGTGACGGTAGGTTTCAAAGAAGAGCAATTCGAACAGGTTTGGAACTGAAATTTCACAAAATATTTGGTTAATTCCTTACTTAAACACACTATCTACCTTATAATGAAATAGATAAAATAAGATGTACATATGGAGGGTTAATAATGACGACAACACCAAAAGAACTTCGTTACACTAAAGAACATGAATGGGTCAAAACGGAAGATGGAACAGTGCGCATTGGGATTACAGCTTTCGCACAGTCCGAGCTTGGGGACATCGTATTCGTTGAGCTTCCGGAAATCGGCGATGAATTGAAAGCGAACGAACCATTTGGAAGTGTTGAATCCGTTAAGACAGTTTCTGAGCTTTATGCACCTATCAGTGGCAAGGTTGTTGAAGTAAACGAAGATTTAAGTGACAACCCGGAATATGTAAATGAGTCTCCTTATGAAAAGGCATGGATGGTCGTACTTGAACCATCTAATAGCAGTGATATTGAAAACTTGATGAGCGCTGAAGAGTATGAGAGTTTAATCAACGGTTAAAAAGAAGGAGAGGGGGGACTGAATGGGCCTGCTCTCTTTTTCATTTTATACAGCGGCAGTTGCGCACATAATTCATGAGATGGAGTGATGGCATGGAGTGGGGCGAATTCGATAAAGTGATTATTGTAGAAGGCAGTTCCGATAGAAGAAAAGTTGCCTCCGTTTTAAATGAAGATGTGGAAATAAGATGTACAAATGGGACCATATCATTAACTAAGCTGGATGAATTAGTTGATGAATTGATGGATCGTGATGTTTATCTCCTTTTTGACGCAGATGAATCAGGAGAAAAGCTGCGGAAGCAGTTCCGAAGGGAAATGCCGGAAGCAAACCACCTGTATATTAATAAAATGTACAAAGAAGTGGAAAGCTCACCCGAACATCATATCGCAACTGTGCTACTATCTGCCAATATGAATGTGAAAATGAAATTTTTAAGTCAAAGGGTGAACGACTAATTGATGCAGGAATGGAAAGAAGAAGAGTGTAAGCTTGCTGTTGAAAAAGGGGAAACCTTTTGCTTATATTTATATACGCCTTTATGCGGCACTTGTCAGGTTGCCTCCAAGATGCTGACGATATCCTTGGAGCTGTTCCCGGAATTGAAGGCAGGCAAAATGAATATGAACTATGTCCAAGCAATTGCCGAATCATATGAAATCGAAAGTGTGCCCTGTTTATTGCTTTTCAAAAAAGGAAAGCTGCACAAAAAAATATATGCCTTTCAATCCGTTCCTTATTTGTACGGATTGCTTAAGGAAATCAGCTAAGAAACCAATCAGAACCGTGGTTGGTTTCTTTGTTGCGGACATTTGAATGCGAGATTGGAATTAAACAAAGAATATTCTAACAATTCATTGACTGATTTATTCTAAAATGATATATTTTGAATTAAGTAATGGCAGAATTTAATAGTTCTTATCAAGAGTGGCGGAGGGACTGGCCCGACGAAGCCCGGCAACCGGTATAAATTTTATATACGGTGCTAATTCCAGCAGAGTGTTGGCTCTGGTAGATGAGGTGTGTTCTTGAGACCTCTTCTTGTTGAAGTGGTTTTTTTGTTTATAAAAGGCCAGATATCATAAAATTCCAACTAAATCCATAGAAAAAGGTGAAACCATATGTCAGGGAAAAAGTTGCGTTTTGAAACATTGAGTGTTCATGGCGGTCTGCAAACTGATGAAACAGGTGCCCGTGCCGTTCCTATCTACCAAAGCAATGCATACTTGTTCAAAGACACCGACCATGCAGCGAATTTATTTGGCCTAAAGGAGAATGGCTATATATATACACGGCTTCATAATCCCACGGTCAGCGTTTTTGAAGAAAGAATGGCCTTATTGGAAGGTGGCATCGGCGGATTGGCAACAGCAAGCGGAATGGCTGCCATCTCACTTTCAATCCTGAACATTGCCGGTGCAGGTGATGAGATTGTTTCAGCCTCTACATTATATGGCGGTACGTATAACCTTTTTGAAAATACTCTTCCTAAATATGGGATCAAAGTGAGGTTCGTTTCTCCCGATGACCCTGAAAATTTCAAAAGGGCGATTACGCCAAGAACTAAAGCCATTTTTGCCGAAACGATCGGTAATCCAAGTTTGAGGGTGCTTGATATTGAAGCGGTAGCGAAAATCGCCCATGAAGCCGGCATACCTTTAATCATTGATAATACCTTTGCAACACCATATCTTTGCAGACCAATTGATTTTGGCGCGGACATCGTCATCCATTCCGCTACAAAATGGCTTCTGGGAAATGGAACGACACTAGGCGGTGTCATCGTGGATGGAGGGAAGTTCGATTGGAACTCGCCAAACTACCCTGGCTTCACGGAGCCTGACCCAAGTTATGACGGTCTGGTATATGCCGAGGCAGTTGGACCTGCCGCATTCATAACGAAAGCCCGAGTCCAGTTACTTCGTGATTTAGGCCCTGCGCTAAGTGCCCAAAGTGCATTCCAGTTTACGCTTGGACTTGAAACGCTGCATGTAAGGATGAAAGAGCATCTATCAAACACCAAGTCTGTCATTGAATATTTAAAAAACCATCCTGCCGTGACTTGGGTTTCGCATCCTGGTGATGAGGATCATCCCGATAAGGCCCTTGCGGATAAATATTTGCCTAAGGGAGCTGGATCTGTCGTGACTTTTGGAATACAAGGTAATCGCGAAGCTGGGGCAAAACTTATCAATTCGGTGGAATTATGGTCCCATGTGGCGAATGTAGGGGATGCGAAGAGCTTGATCATCCACCCAGCCAGTACGACCCATCAACAATTGAATGAGGCGGGTCTTGCGAAAGCGGGTGTAAGTGCCGATCAAGTCCGTTTATCAATTGGGATTGAAAATGTAGACGACTTAATAGAAGATTTAGAGCAGGCAATTGAAAAAGCGACGAATATCGTCTCCTTGACTTCCAAAACGCTTTAAGCAAAGTTTCTGTTCATTCTTGAACTAGAAATAATATACATTGCGCTCCTTTTTTATCTATGATAAAATTTCTCCATACTAAAGAACTTAATGATGTACAAATATTCTATATATTAGCTCTTATCAAGAGAGGTGGAGGGATGTGCCCGATGAAACCCGGCAACCGACAAGGAGATTTCCTTGGAAAGGTGCCAATTCACACAAAGTTTAATTACTTTGGAAGATGAGAGAAAGGCCTGTTTCTTCACCTGCCTTTCTGCTCATGCAGAAAGGTTTTTTCAGTTTTAATGGGGAAAACATGTGCATGTTATGAGAAACAGACTAATAATGTAAAGAAATCAACTAAGTTCATAGGTTTTATTGGATAAAAGAGGTGAGGATTAATGATTACATTGACGAAAGTCAGTAAGCTGTTCCGAACAGGAAAAGGAAACAGTGAGACGATCAAGGCTGTAAATAATGTGAATGTTGAAATAAATAAAGGCGAGATTTTCGGTATCATCGGTTACAGTGGAGCCGGGAAAAGTACTTTAATCAGAATGCTCAATGGATTGGAAACTCCTACAGAGGGATCCGTTGTGGTGGCTGAGAAGGAAATTTCAAAAATTAAAGGGGCTCAGCTCCGTAAGGCACGTCAAGAAATCAGCATGATTTTCCAACATTTCAATCTATTATGGTCAAGGACCGTTCAGGATAATATTTCTTTCCCATTGGAAATTGCTGGTGTTTCTAAAGCGGAACGGATCAAGCGTGTGAACGAATTGATCAAGTTAGTCGGACTGGAAGGCAGGGAAAAGGCCTATCCTTCACAATTAAGCGGAGGGCAAAAGCAAAGGGTGGGCATAGCGAGGGCTTTGGCAAATGACCCTAAAGTGCTGCTGTGTGATGAAGCGACATCTGCCTTGGATCCGCAGACTACCGACTCCATACTCGAATTGCTTGTTGACATCAATCAGCGCCTAGGATTGACGATCGTCTTGATAACACATGAAATGCATGTAATACGTAAAATCTGTCATCGCGTCGCCGTGATGGAAAACGGGCAAGTTGTTGAACAGGGTCCTGTCCTGGATGTTTTCAAGAATCCTAAAGAACAAATGACAAAGCGTTTCGTGCAGCAGGTAACGGAACCAGAAGAAACGAAAGAAACGATGGACCATTTGCTCGAACGTTATCCTGCAGGTAAAGTGATTCAATTGACCTTTGTAGGTGATCATGCAGAAAGCCCGTTGATCACCAAGCTTGTGCGTAACTTCGAGTTGGATGTCAATATCGTTCAAGGTAAGATATCCCAAACAAGAAGCGGTTCATATGGAACATTGTTTATCCATCTTGATGGCACTGAGGATGAAATGCTCCGCGCAATCGAATTCATTAAAGCACAGCAGGTAGGCGTGGAGGTGATTACTCATGCTTGAAGAATTATTGCCGAATGTTGATTGGGAAGACATTATTGAAGCAACGAAAGAAACGCTTTACATGACAAGCGTCTCTGTAGTGGCAACCTTTTTTATAGGCATAATATTAGGATTGATCCTGTTCCTGACAGGGAAGGGTAATATGTGGGAAAACCGGGTAGTCAACGGGGTCATGAGTGCAGTCGTTAATATATTCCGTTCCATTCCATTTCTTATTTTGATCGTGCTGCTCATTCCTTTCACTAAAGCACTCGTCGGATCCATGATCGGAGAGAACGCTGCACTGCCGGCACTTATTATCGGTTCCGCCCCATTTTATGCGCGTATGGTTGAAATCGGCCTTCGTGAAATCGATAAAGGTGTAATTGAAGCCGCTAAATCCATGGGGGCAAAAACGAGCACGATCATTTGGAAGGTCCTTCTTCCAGAGTCGATGCCTGCCCTTATTTCCGGGATTACGGTAACATCGATTGCATTGGTTGGATATACCGCAATGGCCGGGGTCATCGGCGCAGGCGGACTTGGTAATCTAGCCTTTTTGGACGGCTATCAAAGAAATCATAATGACGTTACACTTGTGGCGACTATCGTTATTCTAATTATCGTCTTCATAATTCAAATTATTGGAGATGTAATTACATCTAAATTGGATAAAAGATAAAGGGAGATGAATAGGATGAAAAAGTTTTTAGGATTTGCATTAATTTTAGTGTTATCTATCGCTTTGGCTGCTTGTGGAAGTGAAAAGGATAAAAGCGGCAGCGATACGGAAAAAGAATCGAAGAAATTGGTTGTAGGGGCATCCAATGTTCCGCATGCTGAAATCCTTGAAGAAGCTAAGCCGCTTCTTAAAGAAAAAGGAATCGATTTGGAAATCGAAACATTCCAGGACTATGTTTTACCGAATAAGGCGTTGAATGATAAGGAATTGGATGCCAACTATTTTCAACACATACCTTTCTTAGAGTCGGCAATTAAAGAGAATGGATATGATTTCGTCAATGCGGGCGGGATCCACATCGAGCCTATCGGTTTATATTCACAAAAATATAAAAGCATCGATAAACTTCCTGAGGGAGCAACGATCATTTTAAGCAGCTCTGTCGCTGACCATGGGCGTGCTTTATCACTGTTGGAAAAGAATGGCCTCATCAAGTTGAAAGAGGGCGTCGATAAAACGACAGCTACAACGAAAGACATCATTGAAAATAAGAAAAACCTTAAATTCGACGCTGAATATGAAGCGGCATTACTTCCAAAAATTTATGAAAGCGGCGAAGGCGATGCTGTTTTGATCAACTCTAACTATGCAATCGACGCTGGCTTGGACCCATTGAAAGATTCAATTGCGATTGAAGATTCCGAATCACCTTATGTGAATGTCATCGCTGTAAACAAAGGCGATGAAAATAAAGAAGAAATCAAAGCGCTTGTAGAAGTGTTGCATTCTAAAAAAATTCAAGATTTCATCCTTAAGGAATACAAAGGTGCGGTTGTACCGGCGGATAAATAATTCAAGAATGGCGGCCTGATTTAATTCAGGCCGTTTTTTTATGTTTAATCATGAAAGTGAAGGGTATAGAGGTAATGAAGGAATTAAAATGATACACAAATTCGAAAGGATGGTTCACTATCAATACTCTAGATTTAAATGTAACAAGCGAAATGGAAAAGGCGATGCAGTCTTCACATGGGATTGGCTACAGTGAGTACAGTAGAAACTTAGACCTCCGTATCGAGGTTGAGAAAGAACGGGATAGGGAACATGTAAAGTGCAATAAAATGGTCCGAGACCTACAAAGCAAAATTCACGGATAAGCATATAAAAGAGTTCTTTAAAAGATCGGTCTGTAGAGGTAAAATGGAAAGTGGTCCATAAATAAGGGTTTCCTTATTGGATAAACTTACATAGTGCCTGTCAGTCCGATTTTTTCTTTTAAAGAGAACGTTCATACCTTGCAATCGAATTCCTTGAGCATATATTAATAAGGATGATTGCTGAATAATAAGATAATTTTAACAAAAACTAAAATAAGTATAGATATGCAGTAAACAGGCCATATCTGTTAGTATTGTAAGAATAGGAAGGGTTTTAAACATGGCGGAAGTGAAAACCCCTATCTATTTAGTTGATTCCAAATTGGATTTGTTATAAAATTGGAATGAGAATAAAGTGAGAATGCTTTTACGCAAAATTATAGTAAAGAAAGTAATCCTTACTTTCTGGTAATAAAATTGGAATTAGTTCACGGAGGTATTATTATGTCAGCTTCTACATTAACGGTTAAAGATCTTCACGTATCAATTGAAGGTAAAGAGATTTTAAAAGGGGTAAACCTTGAAGTCAAAGGTGGAGAAATCCATGCGATCATGGGACCAAATGGAACTGGTAAATCCACTTTATCATCAGCAATCATGGGTCACCCTAAATATGAAGTGACTAGCGGAAGCATCACATTCGATGGCGAAGATGTATTGGAAATGGAAGTAGACGAGCGCGCTCGTGTAGGCCTATTCCTAGCTATGCAATATCCAAGTGAAATCAGCGGTGTTACAAATGCTGACTTCTTGCGTTCTTCCATTAATGCACGCCGTGAAGAAGGCGATGAGATTTCATTGATGAAATTCATCCGTCAAATGGACCAAAAAATGGAGTTCCTTGAGATGGATGAAGATATGGCGCAACGCTATTTGAATGAAGGATTCTCAGGCGGAGAGAAAAAACGTAACGAGATTCTTCAATTAATGATGATCCAACCTAAAATTGCAATCTTGGATGAAATTGATTCAGGTCTAGATATCGATGCACTTAAAGTCGTTTCAAAAGGAATCAACGAAATGCGCGGAGAAGACTTTGGATGCTTGATCATCACTCACTACCAACGTCTATTAAATTACATCACTCCTGATTTTGTACATGTTATGATGCAAGGACGTGTCGTTAAATCAGGCGGTCCTGAACTTGCTGCCCGTTTGGAAGCGGAAGGTTATGACTGGATTAAACAAGAATTGGGCATTGAAGACGAAACTGTTGGCGAAGAAGCGTAAGTAGGAGGATTTGCAATGACTACAGAAACGAAATTACCGTTTGAACAAGAGGATATAAGCTCCTATTCAACTAAAAATAATGAGCCAGCTTGGTTATCCGAGCTTCGGATTCAAGCGTTTTCTGAATTAGAAAAGCTCCCGATGCCAAAGCCGGATAAAACGAAAATCGATAAATGGAATTTTACTTCATTCCAGACTCATACGGTTGAAAGTGAAGCTTTTGCTTCTTTAGAGGAGCTTCCGGAAGAAATTAAATCCATCATTGAAGAAAATGAAAACTTATACATTCAACGCAATAATACGCCGGCACATATCAATCTGTCAGCAAATGTGAAAGAACAAGGCGTCATTTTCACGGATATTTTAACAGCGGCTCGCGACCATGCTGAGCTCGTGCAAAAATATTTCATGAAAGACGGCGTTAAGATAGATGAACATCGTTTAACGGCGCTTCATGCTGCATTAGTTAATGGGGGAGCATTCCTTTATGTTCCGAAAAATGTAGAAATCAAAGAGCCGATCCAGTCTGTATTCCTATTGGATAATCCAGATGCTACACTTTTCAACCATGTCTTGATCGTAGCGGAAGATAATAGCTCTGTCACATATGTAGAGAACTACTTCTCAAGCGTTGAGTCTAACGAAGGGGTTGCCAACATCGTAACGGAAGTATTTGCAAATGCGAATGCCAAAGTGGAGTACGGAGCGGTCGATACCCTTTCTAAAGGCTTCACGACGTACGTTAACCGCCGTGGGGTGGCAGGGCGTGACGCTCGTATTGAGTGGGCACTTGGCATGATGAACGATGGAAATACGATATCAGATAATACAACATATCTAATGGGCGATGGCTCTCACGGTGATACTAAATCCGTTGTAGTCGGACGCGGGGAACAAAAGCAGAACTTTACGACAGCGATCATTCATTATGGCAAACGCTCTGAGGGCTATATCCTTAAGCACGGTGTCATGAAAGACGCTGCATCCTCCATTTTTAATGGAATTGGGAAAATAGAGCATGGCGCTACAAAGTCAAATGCCGAACAGGAATCACGCGTATTGATGTTAAGTGAAAAAGCACGCGGAGACGCCAATCCAATCCTCTTGATTGATGAAGATGATGTAACGGCTGGCCATGCTGCTTCCGTCGGTCGTGTCGACCCGCTTCAACTGTATTATTTAATGAGCCGTGGTATTACTAAGAAAGAAGCAGAAAGACTTGTCATTCACGGATTCTTGGCCCCTGTTGTTAACCAGCTTCCAATTGAGGGAGTTAAAAAACAATTAGTAGCGGTCATTGAAAGGAAAGTACAGTAATGAACCCATACGAAATTCGTAAGCTTTTTCCGATATTAGATCAAGAAGTCAATGGTCAGCCATTAGTTTATTTAGATAGTGCTGCAACCTCTCAAAAACCGGCTGCAGTGATTGAAGCGATTGAGCAATATTACCGCGGATACAACTCGAATGTTCACCGCGGGGTGCATACACTTGGAACAAAAGCTACGGATGCGTATGAAGGTGCACGTGAAAAGGTACGTAAATTCATTAATGCTTCTTCTACAGAAGAAATCATCTTTACAAGAGGCACAACGACTTCTTTAAATACTGTAGCAAGAAGTTACGGTGGTGCAAATATTAAAGAGGGTGACGAAATCGTCATCTCCTACATGGAGCATCACAGTAATATCATTCCGTGGCAGCAGCTTGCCAAAGAAAAAGGCGCTGTACTGAAGTATATTCCGCTTCAAGAGGATTGCACGATTTCCCTTGATGATGTCAGGGCAACGATTACGGACGCAACGAAAATCGTTTCCATCATGCAGGTTTCGAATGTACTTGGTGTCATCAATCCTGTGAAGGAAATCGCGAAAATTGCCCATGAACACGGTGCTGTAATGGTAGTCGACGGGGCGCAAAGCACGCCGCACCTAAAAGTGGATGTCCGTGATCTGGATTGTGATTTCTTTGCCTTCTCAGGTCATAAAATGGTCGGTCCAACAGGTATCGGCGTATTATATGGCAAAAAAGAACTTCTGGAAAAAATGGAGCCGATTGAATTCGGCGGAGAGATGATTGATTTTGTAGGTTTACAAGAGTCTACATGGAAAGAACTCCCGTGGAAATTCGAAGGCGGTACCCCAATCATTGCCGGCGCCATCGGCCTTGGTGCTGCAATTGATTTCTTGGAAGAAATCGGCTTGGATAATATTGAACGGCATGAACATAAGCTTGCCGCTTATGCAATGGAAAAAATGTCAGCAGTCGAAGGGCTGACCATATTCGGTCCTAAAGATGCAGAAAAGCGTGCGGGTGTAATAACCTTTAATATTAATGACGTACATCCACATGATGTCGCTACCGTTCTTGATGCAGATGGAATTGCTGTCCGCGCCGGTCATCATTGCGCACAGCCATTAATGAAATGGTTGGACGTATCATCGACGGCAAGAGCAAGTTTCTATCTATATAACACGGAAGAAGATATTGATAAGCTCGTATCCGGGCTTGTTAAAACGAAGGAGTATTTCAGTAATGTCTTTTGATAACCTAGATACACTTTACCGACAAGTCATTATGGATCACTATAAGAAACCACGTAATAAGGGCATGCTAGAGGATGGCAGCATGACTATCGATATGAATAATCCAACTTGCGGCGATCGGATTCGTTTAACGATGAAGATTGAAGATGGCAAGGTCAGCGATGTTAAATTCGATGGTGATGGTTGTTCGATATCCATGAGTTCGGCTTCCATGATGACTCAAGCCATCAAGGGCAAAGACGTTGATACTGCCCTAGCGATATCCGAGACTTTTTCCTTAATGATCCAGGGAAAAGAATACGACGATGAGATTGACCTTGGGGATATTGAAGCCCTTCAAGGTGTCTCTAAATTCCCAGCCCGAATCAAGTGTGCTACCTTAGCTTGGAAAGCCATGGAAAAGGGATTGAAGGAATAATTAAATTAAAATGAGCTGTTGTCATTCAGCCATTTGAAATGGAGGAATACGAGCTATGGCAAAGAAAATGCCTGAAATCGGCGATTATAAATATGGCTTTGCGGATAAAGATGTTTCCATCTTCCGTTCAAAGCGTGGTCTGACAAAAGAAATCGTGGAAGAAATTTCTCGAATGAAGGATGAACCGCAATGGATGCTTGATTTCCGTTTGAAATCATTGGAGCATTTTTACAATATGCCAATGCCTCAATGGGGCGGCGACATGCAGAGCCTGAATTTTGATGAAATCACATACTATGTTAAGCCATCAGAGAAATCAGAGAAATCTTGGGATGAAGTTCCTGATGAAATCAAACAGACTTTTGATAAATTGGGAATTCCTGAAGCCGAACAAAAATATCTTGCCGGCGTTTCTGCTCAATACGAATCAGAAGTGGTTTACCATAGCATGAAAGAAGAATTGGAAGACTTGGGTATCGTCTTTAAAGATACGGACTCAGCACTTCGTGAAAATGAAGATATCTTCCGTGAGCACTTTGGAAAAACGATCCCGCCTACTGACAATAAATTCTCTGCATTGAATTCAGCAGTTTGGTCAGGCGGATCTTTCATCTATGTACCAAAAGGCGTAAAAGTGGATACTCCGCTTCAAGCTTATTTCCGGATTAACTCTGAAAACATGGGGCAATTCGAGCGTACGCTTATCATTGTTGATGAAGGCGCATCCGTTCACTATGTCGAAGGTTGTACAGCACCTGTTTATACGACTAACTCCCTTCATAGTGCGGTTGTTGAAATCGTCATCAAAAAAGATGCCTACTGCCGTTACACGACGATCCAAAACTGGGCAAACAACGTGTTTAACCTGGTTACGAAACGTGCGGTTTGTGATGCCAATGCAACAATGGAATGGGTCGATGGTAACATCGGTTCTAAATTGACAATGAAATATCCTGCTGTCATCTTAAAAGGTGAAGGCGCTCGCGGTATGACATTATCGATTGCCATTGCCGGCAAAGGCCAACACCAAGACGCTGGAGCAAAAATGATTCACCTGGCTCCTAATACATCTTCAACGATTGTATCAAAATCAATTTCTAAACAGGGCGGTAAAGTAACATACCGTGGTATCGTTCATTTCGGACGTAAAGCGGATGGAGCTCGTTCCAACATTGAATGTGATACATTAATCATGGATAATCAGTCTACATCTGATACGATCCCTTACAATGAAATCTTGAATGATAATATTTCCCTTGAACACGAAGCGAAGGTTTCCAAAGTATCTGAAGAACAATTGTTCTACTTGATGAGCCGCGGAATTTCTGAGCAAGAAGCAACGGAAATGATCGTAATGGGCTTCATCGAACCATTTACAAAAGAACTTCCAATGGAATATGCGGTTGAAATGAACCGTCTGATCAAGTTCGAAATGGAAGGATCCATCGGGTAATAACCGACTGGCCTGCCTGTAAGGCGATTCAGGATAACCATTCATACAAAAAGCCTGCCGGGTCTGTCTGGCAGGCTTTTTGTTTTTGATTCACGCCCTTATACCAAAGATTAGATATGGCTCCATAAGGGTAAAAAATAATAAAAGAAGAAGTCCAGTAATTGGGGCCTGTCCCAAAGGAGTGATGATGCAGATGATTTATGTTGGTGTGACCGGTTGGGGTGATCATGATAGTTTGTATCATGGCGGTGTGTCCCAGCGTGATAAACTCAAAGAGTACGGTGCTCATTTTCCCGTTGTGGAGGTGGATGCCTCATTCTATGCAGTCCAGCCAAAGAGGAACAGTGAAAAGTGGGTATCCGAGACGCCTGCATCATTCCAGTTTGTCGTTAAAGCCTATCAAGGGATGACTGGACATCAGCGTGGGGAAATCCCATTTGAAAGCAAGAAGGAAATGTTCAAGGCATTTTGCGACTCTCTGGAAGCTTATCAGAAGTCCGGTAAGCTCGCGATGGTCTTATTTCAGTTTCCGCCATGGTTTGATTGTAAACGGGAAAATGTGAATTACCTGCGATGGTGCAAAGCTGAAATGGGCAATATTCCAGTTGCCATTGAATTTCGGAATCAAAGCTGGTACAGGCCCAATGTATTTCAGCAAACTTTGGACTTTATCGAAAAGGAAGGCTGGATCCATACTGTATGCGATGAGCCGCAGGCTGGAGAGGGGTCCATTCCTGTCGTTCTGCATGCCGCCGATAAAGATAAAACCCTGATACGCTTTCATGGCCGTAACCTGCATGGTTGGCAAAGGCCTTCTTCAGGTGATAACTGGCGTGAGGTCAGGTACTTATATAGATATAATCATCAGGAATTGACAGAATGGGTGGAGAAAATCAGGAAATTGGAAAAGGAATCCAAGGAGATATATGTCCTATTCAATAATAACTCTGGCGGAGACGCTGCTGATAATGCCAAACAAATGATTGAGTTGCTTGGTATAGAATATGAAGGACTGGCTCCTAAGCAGCTTGGTTTGTTTTAAGGGGCATTATATAATTAATAAAGAGATGATGTGACAAGCTAGAGAGGTAATATCCTCACAAACAGGTAAAGGCGGATTTCTTCATGGTATGGTTAGTATTAGTTGGGATTGGATTATTAGCGGGAGCAATAGGCGCTCTAGTCGGTCTGGGCGGCGGCATTATCATTGTGCCTTCTCTTTTATATTTAGGTACATCTACGAATATTATTGATGAGCTGACTCCTCAGGTCGCCGTAGGTATTTCAACAGTCATCATGATTTTTACCGGCCTTTCTTCTACTTTATCTTATTTAAAACATAAAGTGGTGGATTATAAGGCCGGCTTAATCTTTTTTATTGGCAGTGCTCCTGGTGGAATAATAGGGGCTTATGTGAATAAAAATCTTAACGCCGAAGCTTTTTCATTGTACTTTGGAATTTTCATGGTTTTCATGGCTATTGTGTTATTAGTGAAAAATCGTTTGAAGCCAATGCTTTTCAAGCCTGGAAAAGGGAAAATTGTAAAGACGTATAAAACTGAAAATGGACATTCATTTTCCTATGGTTACCACCCCCTGTTGGCTGTATTGATTTCTTTTGTCGTGGGATTCTGCTCTGGGTTATTTGGAATTGGCGGTGGGGCCTTAATGGTTCCTGTCATGATGCTTCTATTCTTCTTCCCTCCGCATATGGCTGTAGCGACTTCGATGTTCATGGTATTTCTATCTTCCATCACTAATTCGATTACGCATATTTCCCTTGGAAATGTAAATTGGCCATATGCTTTTGCCCTGATTCCTGGTGCTTGGTTCGGTGCTAAATTGGGCGCATTCATCAATACGCGCCTAAAGAGTGCGACGCTGGAAAATATGTTGAAAATAGTGCTGATAATCATTGGTTTGCGTCTTATATATCAAGGTATTACAGGATAAACGAGGAGGAGAAATGATGTCAGAAATCATCCATTTGTATCACACCAATGATCTCCATAGTCATTTTGAGAATTGGCCTCGTATTGATAAGTTTCTTAAGGAAAGAAGACAACTTCATCAAGAAACGGGAGAAGAAGCGATCATACTGGATATAGGCGATCATGTGGACCGTTGGCATCCATATACAGAAGGTACGTTGGGTAAAGGAAATATTGAACTGTTAAATGAAGCGGGCTACCAATATGTGACCATCGGCAATAATGAAGGAATCACTTTACCTCATGAGGCGTTAGACTCCTTGTATGATCATGCAAAGTTCAAGGTCTTGGCAGCGAATATTTATTACGATGATTATGAAAGGCCGGAATGGGCTCTGCCATATTGGATACATACGACGGTAAAAGGCACCAAAGTTGCCATGATAGGTTTGACAGCCTTTTTTCAAAAGTTTTATTCTGCGATGGGGTGGGAAATAACAGACCCATTCGTGGAGTTAAGGGCACAGCTCGAAAAGGTCAAAAAAGAGGCGGATGTAATCATCATCCTTTCCCACCTGGGCATCCATGATGATGAGAGGATGGCAGAGGATTTTCCGGAGATCGACATCATACTTGGCGCGCACACCCACCATATCCTCCACCAAGGTAAATTGATCAATGATACACTCCTTTGCGGTGCAGGGAAATATGGTTTCTATATTGGACAGGTGGAAATGACCGTCAATCAGGAAAAGAAAATTAGCCAGAAGAGAGCCATTCTTTATGATACCAATGACTTTTTGGAATTGGAGAATGAACGATCATGGATTGAAGAGATATACCAGGCCGGTGGGGAAACGCTAAAACAGGTTGCAGTGGATTTACCCGAAGCACTGGATAATGATTGGTTCAAAGGAAGTCCTTTGACTGAACTCCTTGGGGATGCCCTAAGGGAGTGGACTCAGGCGGATTGTTCCTTTTTGAATGCCGGTCTTCTGCTCGAAGGGCTGCCAAAGGGACCTGTCACAAAAGGGGATATTCACAGAATCTGTCCACACCCCATCAATCCTTGCGTCGTTGAAGTTAATGGGAATGAATTAAAAGAAATCTTAATGCAATCGAGAAATGAGGAGTGGCCTCATGTACAGGTGAAAGGTTTCGGTTTCCGCGGAAAAATCATGGGAGTCATGCATTATGATCAAATTGAATTTAACGTAATGGAGAATGGGATCGTAAAAGGGATATTTATAAAAGGGGAGAAACTGCAGACGGATAAGTCCTATAAACTGGCAATACCTGATATGTTCACGTTTGGGCACTTCTTTCCAAGTATCCAGCGTTCCAATCGCAAGGAATACTTACTACCGGAATTCTTACGGGATATCCTTTTATGGAAGCTGGAAAAAATATACGCAAACACCAAACTCTAAATCACGGTTTCGCCCTTTTTTTCATAAAGTATGGGGAAGAGAGGGGCGAAACCATTTGATTAACATGATACCAATCATTCTTGATAATCATACATTCCTTGCCATTTCTGTCCGACTTCCCAAAACGAATTTACTTGCTGTCGCGTCCGAAAAAGGGTATATAATGTGCGGTGCGTTAGATGTTGGACTGCTGAATGATAAATTGAGAGATCGAAAAATCCTTGCAGGAAGGGCCACAGGAGTTAAATCGATTGAAGAACTATTGGAAGCGCCGCTTGAATCAGTTACCTGGGAGGCTGTGGAAAAGGGCATTCATCCAGGAATGATTGGTAAAGAGGCATTAATCAAAATGATTTGAAAAGGGGGGCTTTCTTTTTTTTGAAGGGGGCCTTATTTTTTTATCAAAGAAAATGCTGATAATTTTTCAATAAATGCGTTCAAACAGATTCATTTATCAAAATATTTTCCGATAATCCTTATAAAGGAAAGAAACGGATTGATTTACAAATATTGAGTGGGGGAATGGAGTACAAGTATGAGGCTAGCTATTACAAAGTCCCTAAGCCCTGGAGCGATGCTCGGTAAAAACATCTATAATGAGCGGGGCCATATCCTATTGTGCGAGGGTCTTACATTAACGCAGAAAATGATCAATCGACTGGTGTCCCTAAATATTCCCTTTGTTTACATTCAAGATTCCAGGACGGATGACATTATTCCCAGGCCTCCAGTGTCAGGTAAACTACGAAAAGAAGCCATTAATACGATTGAAACCACTTTCCTGGACATGAAGAACAAAATGAACCTTGCTGGGTCATTCACGATAGAGCAGGCTAACGTCAAGTTCACTCAAATAGTTCGGAACATCATGGGCGAGCTGAAAAGGAATAAGGAGTTAATGACTTTATTGGCCGACGTTTATACATACGATGACTATATCTTTACTCATTCCTTTAATGTGACCTTATATACCCTGGCGATCGGGATGGAATTGAAAATCAATGATAAGAATCTCGAAATTCTTGGGCTGGGAGCGATTCTACATGATGTCGGCAAAATGCTCGTGCCTTTGGAAATCCTCCATAAACCCGGTAAGCTGACGGAAAAGGAGTTTGAACAAATCCAAAAACATGCCGATTACGGTTTCCATCTAATTAAAAATGTTCATACCGTGTCCCTTTTAGTTGCGAATTGTGCCTATCAGCACCATGAACGGTTAGATGGATCAGGATATCCCCGTGGGATAAAAGGAGATAAAATCCATTATTTCTGCAAGATCATTGCCGTTGCCGATGTGTTTGATGCCGTGACTTCCAACCGGGTTTACCGTAAGGCCATGCTGCCGCATCAAGGATTGGAAGTCCTTTATGCCGGAGTAGGGAAAAAGTTCGACAATACGGTCATCGAGGCTTTCCGCCGGGCGGTTGCCATTTATCCTAATGGTCTATCCGTTGAATTGAATGATGGGAGGAAAGGGGTAGTATCCGCTCAGAACGAGGGGATAGGAGACCGGCCCATGATAAGAATTCTTGAAGAAGATGGGGAGCAAATCAAAGAGCCGTATGAAGTGGACTTGAAAGAAAACCTGCATTTGCTTATCATGAAATGTCTTAATATACAAGAACCAGCCTAACCTCAAGGATAAGCTGGTTTTTTCATTCCTTGTTTTCCTTCATGATGGGAGGTGCCACCGAACCGTTTCCGTTACTAAAATAACTTGGAACATCGCCTTCGATCAGCAGGCTTCCGACTGTCACTTCTTGACTCACCTTGGTCTCCTTTGTGAATGAGGGGATGACGATTTGAATATTGACATCGAAATCCACAATCAATTCATAATAAACATTATTGATGCCTGCGTTTGTCAGTTTTGTCCTCAAATCCGATTCAACATTCCCGATGACCGACATTTTCACTGGGATTTCAGGGCCGTAATTGGAAAGGAGGTTATTCCCGGTCACGACACCAAATGGTATATAATAGACCACACTTTTATATTGTTCATCATTTATTTTGGCTGAACCTGTTTTAAAAGGGTTTCCTTGTTTGATGCCAAGTTTTTTTTGAATATCATTCGTAATGTTAGCCCGCAGTTCACTGTATATGACCGGATTGAAGCTATAGGAAGAGCTGGAGTCCTTACCGCCCTTGGTGCTGGTGATGATTTTGTTCATATCAACCTTCGCTATATTCTCATCGACAGATTCATGAATCGTTTCCGTTGCAATCCGCTTGATTTCATATTCGGCTACACTCATGATCACGGGTTCGATGGATTTGTCCACGTACCAAAGGGTCATGATGCTTGATATGATAAACAGGATAAATGAATAGAGAAATACTTTTCGGGTGGGAAGAGGCCCCTTTTTTCGGAATTTCTTCGTTCGAAATCTTTTTCGGAACACGCTTTAGCCCCCTTTACTAATAACTATGCATCAAGTTTGGGGGTTTATGTTATGTTCGAATCAAAAAAAGCAGCGTAAAATTCACGCCGCTCACTTTTGTTTTTTAGCCAGATCCTTCCTTTCCCATAATCTTAAATAGGGGTAAGGGTCAAAGCTCCATTCTGTTATTCCGTTGTCTTTGTACATTCCGTAATGAAGATGTGGAGGGAATTTTCCGGAAGTTCCTGGAGGGCCGTAACCTGTACTGCCGACACCTCCGATGACTTGTCCTGGCTCGACGATTTGTCCGACTTTCAACCCCTTGGCAAAGCCGCTTAAATGGGCAAAGTAATGATAGGTATTATTTAAATCCCGTATCCCAATCCGCCAACCGCCGAATTTATTCCAGCCTTTCATTTCAATGATCCCATAGCTCGTGGAACGAACGGGAAGGCTATAATCCGCAAAAATATCAGTGCCCTCATGGATTCTCCTTCCGCCCCATCCACGAGCGCTTCCCCATGTATTTAAGTACGTATAATGAGTGCGTACTGGAACCGGGAAGGCCTTTTCATGCAGATCCAACCGGCCATATTTTTTATAGATCTCGGCATTGCCGATAATGATGCTGACGGCTTTATCTCGTTTATAATAATTCCACAAGCCGATCCGGATATTATCTTCATCAGCACCATAAGATTGGAGATGCCTCGAAAACGCATACAATCGATCTGTATCATTCGTGATATCAGCTTTGCCATCACCATTACCATCGTGTCCCAACCCATCAAAAAATGCGATCGTGAGCGGGTTCACGTCGTTTAAATCAGGATTGAGGGCCCCGCTCCACTTTGAAGGCTCAATGTGGATGCCTATTAAACCCTTTGCCGGCTCTAAATCCCTTCGTGCGGCCCTGAGGCTGTGCTCATATTGATCAGCTCCAGCAAGGTAATACCACGGGATTTGAAGGGTGGCCTCCATATTTTTATATAACTCGATCCTCCCGGCATATACATCCGGGGTATCGGCAGCGTCAGCCACTTGGCCTGGTGCATTCAAAATAAACAAACATGTTATGGTAATAAGGAATAATTTTTTCAATGGGGCAGGCTCCTTTCATGACATTTTCCGTATTTAAAAGACATCAGTCCATCCATCTTTTATAGTTTTGCTGATTTAGCTATAAACATGAAAAATAAATAATGGGAAACCAACTATAACTTGTATAAATGCTTTTTTATTGTTAAAGTAGGGTGTGTTAATTTCTATAGAATGGAGTGGCATTTTCATGTCTTCTACAAATAAAGAAATTCTTCGTAAACCAGATTGGTTGAAAATAAAGCTTAATACTAACGAAAATTACCTCGGTTTAAAAAATATGATGCGCGAGAAAAATCTTCATACCGTCTGTGAAGAGGCAAAATGTCCGAATATTCATGAATGCTGGGCAGTGAGAAGGACGGCTACTTTCATGATCTTAGGTGAGATTTGTACAAGGGCATGCCGCTTTTGTGCTGTTACAACCGGACGTCCAAATGAATTGGACTGGGCTGAACCGGAGCGTGTTGCCGATTCCGTTGTTTTGATGAATTTAAAGCATGTCGTCATTACAGCTGTTGCCCGTGATGATTTAAAGGATGGAGGCGCTGAAGTTTTCGCTGAAACCGTCCGTGCCATCCGACGCAAAAATCCTTTTACATCAATTGAAGTATTACCGTCCGATATGGGCGGGGTGTTTGAAAATATCAAGACTTTGATGGATGCTAAACCTGATATCCTGAACCATAATATAGAGACTGTCAGAAGTTTATCCGACCGTGTACGGGCTCAGGCCAAATACGAACGTTCATTGGAGCTTTTAAGAAGAGCCAAGGAACTGTATCCGGAAATCCCGACAAAGTCCAGTTTAATGGTTGGTTTGGGTGAAACGCGGGAGGAAATCCTCGAGACCATGGATGACCTAAGGGCTAATAATGTGGATATCATGACGATCGGCCAGTATTTGCAGCCGACGAAAAAGCATTTAAAGGTGCTGAAATACTACACGCCTGAGGAATTTGCCGAGCTGAAGGAACGTGCATTGGAAAAAGGCTTCAGCCATTGTGAGTCCGGTCCGCTTGTCCGTTCATCCTACCATGCGGATGAACAGGTTAATGCTGCGGCAAAACATAAGCAAAACAAAGGTGAAGAATTATTGAAATAGAGTGAAATAAAGGACCGAAAAAATTCGGTCCTTTTTTATTAACGGTTATCCATTTTTTGATGGATGTTATCGTGATGATCTCTTTTATCGTTAACCATTTCCCCGTTTTCATTTTCTTCGTCACTCATTTTGTGTCCTTGAGGCGACTTCAGCATTCGTTTGATGGTTTGTTCGATCGTATAGTCGATCCCTTTGCTGCCGGATTTCAAAGTAGAGAAGTTCTCGACATCTTGGGCAAGGGTTTGATAATCATCACTGACGTAAACATGATAATAGCGAGGCACGACGGACATGGCAGTGCGTTTAACTTGATCTGCGGTTTCCGTCCGATCCTTGGTATTGGTATCATATACGACAAGCACTTCCTCATCAGTAACGAGGGTAGCGGCATCATTGACATTTGGAATTTGAACACTCAGTTTAGAAATGACATCAGATAGTTGTTCACGGTCAATGGAAGCAGCTTTGTTGGAAATGTTACGGCCATCAATGGTTGCACTATTTGTGCGTGTAAAACCGAAATCATCACTTTTATTGTCATTATTACGATAATCCTCATCATAATATTGAGTTGGATTATTTACGTTTGTTGGGTTACCGGCATTGTTTTTTGCGCCGAGCCCCTGATCTTTTGCTTTATCGGCACATCCGGTCAGTGCAATAATCGAACTTAAACCTATCGTTATTATTGTTTTTTTCATCAATAACACCCCCATAACTTTAGGATGAACATATTTCTCTATTTTTCGCTTAGTAATTGATGGGGAATCAGTTATAATTTAAAGAAGGAATGTATATATGAGAGGTGAAAACAATGATTAACATCAATAACATGACCTATGAAATAATTGAGAATGAAAGGGAAGGCTATAACGAAGAAGCGTTTAAGGCCAGATACAGTGAGATTTTAACGAAGTATGATTATATAGTGGGTGATTGGGGTTATGGGCAATTGAGGCTGCGTGGATTTTTTGACGATAATAATCAGAAAGCTACCTTTGATACGAAAATAAGCACGCTTAGTGAATATTTATATGAATACTGCAATTTTGGCTGTCCTTATTTCGTCGTAAAGAAAATAAAGAAATAAAAAGGCCAGAATTCTCTCTGGCCTTTCCGTGTTAAGAGCTGCCATATCCTTTATATGGAGGCTGTTCATCTTTTTCTGAATCATCATGTGTCGGATGAGCACCAGGATATTTTCGAGGTAAATTTTCGTGCAACGCTTTATTTTCATAATTAAAGGCACTTTGATATCGTTGCCCTTCCTGCCAAGGGGTGTTTTTATTCTGAACTGGTGCATCTTTTGCTATGGCTGATCCAAAAGGCCCTTCGGGAAATTCTTCAGGAATTAAATAATCCCTCTGTTTTTCGACATTGGAAAAATCGTGGTATTCTTCTTTGTCCAAGATAATCCCCCCTCATGTAATCGATCTTACATTCAGTAGGTTTCCCGTTTAAGATAAAAAACTTCAGCTCTCAGACGATTTCCATTAAAAAGTGACGCAGCTCTTCGGCTTCCGCTTCTGATAACTGAAAGGCATGCTCAAGATAGCCTTCCTCTTCTAAATCATCAGGCCCAATAATCGCGAAACGATTACTCTGCATATTTAAAACAAGCTTCTTTCCATAAAAACGATCGGTGGTCGTAATGGCCAGATCGAATCTTGATTCCTCTCCCATGAAGCTTATGAACCGGGTTTTTGAATCAACGACGTCATTGTATAAATAAAAACGATCTTCCATAGTATCATTCCCTTCTTATCTTCACTTTTGTAGTTCCATCATAACAAAGTGACTTCAATAGGGGAACAGACATTTTACGAGGCTTCTGCCTGAGAACCGCTTTGCTCCTCATGAGCCTTAGGAACCTCCGGCAAACATAAGTGTTCATCGATTAAATGAAAATGGTAAGAATATAAATGGGATCGTGAGTTGTTTTTCTTGGAGTTGATCTCGGGAAATGCACCCATAGAAAAGGCAATGTGTAACACACCCGCTTCTGTTAGTTATTGGATGGTACAATGGTTGTGGTTGAAGGAATTGAGAGTAAGGGAGAAGCTATGGTATTATCAAGGAATAAGGTTGGTTCGGCACAGGGTTTTATTATGCCGCTTATTCAACCAATGATTCCCTATATCATCTTAGATCAGAAAGGATCTGGAAAAAAATGTACTTTGTAGACCGCCAAAAGATTGAACAAATATTAGGTTTTCTTGAAAAGCAGCTTGGACTTTTTGAAGGGCATGATAATTGGGATGGAGATCTTTCGGAACTTATCGTTGAAAGGCTCATACAAACTTCCATCGATTCCGTATTGGACGTAGGAAATGCGGTAATTGATGGTTTTATTATGCGTGATCCAGGAAGTTATGAAGATATTATCGATATCCTTCAAGATGAAAAAGTCATTTCTGAAGAAAAAGCGATACAGTTCAAAAAGGTTTTGCCGCTAAGGAAAATGCTGGTTCAAGACTTCATTGAAGTGAATCACGAAGAACTGTATGCCGTATTTTCGGAAAATATCGAGGCATTCAAGCAATTCCCGGATTTGGTGAGGAACTATTTAACAAATGAATTGGGACCTGTATCAGCTTTTAAAAACTAGCAGCGTTAGGAAGGCGAATTCAAATGAAGTCGTATAAAGGATATTTAATTGACTTGGATGGCACCATGTATCGCGGGACTGAACAAATTGCGGAAGCCGCAGGGTTTATTAATGACCTAAGGGAAAGGGATATCCCTTATTTATTCGTCACAAATAATTCATCCCGGACTCCGGCACAGGTGGCTGATAAATTGAGAAGCATCGGCATATCGACGGAAGATGACCAGGTTTTCACGACAAGCATGGCCACTGCCAATTACATAGCTGAACAAAAGAAAGATGCATCGGTTTATGTGGTGGGTGAAGAAGGCATCATCGAGGCTCTTAAGGAAAAAGGAATGAAGCTTGTGGAAGAGCATCCAGACTTTCTGGTAATGGGCATCGACCGCGGGGTCAATTATGAAAAGTTATCAAAAGCCTGTCTTGCTGTAAGAAATGGCGCTGTTTTCATTTCGACCAATGGTGATATTGCCATTCCTACAGAGCAAGGCCTTTTACCGGGGAATGGTGCCTTGACCTCAGTAGTTTCCGTTTCGACCCAGGTACAGCCGATTTTCATCGGAAAACCTGAATCCGTCATAGTCGAGCAAGCACTAAGAGTACTAGGGGTACCTAAAGAAGAGACAATCATGGTTGGAGATAACTATGATACGGATATCCTTGCCGGCATCAATGCAGGGATTGATACACTGCTTGTACATACTGGCGTAACGACAAAAGAACGCTTAAAGCAATATAAGAAGCAGCCGACGCATGTGGTGGACACCCTCGACTTATGGCGCTTCGAATGAAAAAAACCAGGCCTGCGAATGCAGCCCTGGTTTTTTTGTCATGAATATCATTAGTTCACTATTCCGCATTTTCGGTTCTATGGGCAAGCCGGCTTGAAGCGGCAGCTGCAATTGCCCCAACGATATCATCTAAAAAGGTGTTCACCTTACCCGTGCTTTTATCATTTAAATATTTTAAGATACCCGGCTTTTGTTTATCGATGAAACCATAATTGGTAAAGCCGATGGATCCATAAACATTCACAATTGAAAATGCCAATATTTCATCGACCCCATATAGGCCTTCATCTATTTCAATGATGCTCTGCAATGGCTCCTCGAGCAGTTTTTTCTCAGCTAGGATATCCAACTGAATGCCGGTAAGGATGGCATTTTGGACTTCGCGTTTTGAAAGGACCCGTTCGACGTTGTGAAGGCAATCGGACATTTGGAGATTTTCATGGTAGCCTGATTGTAAATACATGACAAGCTCAGCGATATCCTCCAATTTCACTCCTCGGTCAATTAGCCATTTTCGAGCCGTTTTTTCAGACATTGATTGTTCGATATTAGCCATGTCATCACCCATTTCTCTATATTTTAAAGGGAAGGTTCTAATGCAGATAGTTTGATTTGATTAAACGTTTTGATTGGAATTTCTAATAAGGTTTCGATAATCATTCAGAAAACGGGTTATTCCACATATATATAAGAGTATGATGTCCAATATTTCTATTATATCCATTTGATGAAGGGGGCCATTCCATGATAGAAGAAATCATTTTTAATAATTATGGGATACAGGTGGAGCTCCAAGAAACCAATGTCAGGTTTCCAAGCTTCCGTTCAGGAAATATGGTGTACAGTATCGTTCCCATTGAAAATATGGAGCAGGAGGAATTAGTGGAACGTTATAAAATGTCTCAACATCTGATTTCACAAGGTGATCGTCACGTATCCGCCTTTGTCCTTGCCAATCATGGAAGCTATGTTTCGGAAGCGGATGAACAATTATTCGTCCTTCTTGCCAATCAGGCATTGGAAGGTCCGAGAAATTTCAACCCAGGAAGGCGTCTGGCAAGATTCCATCAGCGTGGGAGAACGATTAATGATACGATTCGAACATGTTCAAGGATCGGTAAATGGAAAGAACTCTGGGAACAAAGGATCGATCAGTTAGAAAAGATTTGGCGGGATAAGCTCATCGCCCATCCTGATAACCAGTTTGAAAAATTATTTATAGAAACCTTTCCCTATTATATGGTCCTAGGTGAAAATGCGATTCAATATTTAGTCGACACGGAAATCGATGATACCCCGCAAATTGTCGATAGTGGAACGGTATGTTATGAACGTTTTTTACATGATACGTGGAAAAGCAATAAGTGGATGAAAAATCCGTTCGATTGGGTATTTGACCACGGAACCAGGGATGTCGCGGAATGGGTGAGGGAACATTATTTTCAAAATGTGCACACCCATCAGCGGGGAATTTCCCATTTCTTTCACGAATATCAGTCCATAGAACCGTTCTCCAGCTTTTCGGCCCGGTTATTATATTCAAGGATGCTATTTCCCATTCATTATTTTGAAACGGTGGAAGAGTATTTTTCAAAAACGACGGAATCAAGGTCGAATCAATTGGAGGATAAAATATATTCGATCACGAAATCCTCCCAACAATATGAGTCTTTCCTCAAACATTTTTATGAATTGGCAGAGGTCCCTGCCAAGCAATATGATTTGCCTAAAATTGACTGGATTTAGATAAAACGGGAAAGAAATATGATTCATTCTTACTTACTATGTTATGATGATAACAAGATTTTTTAGAATAATTAGATATTGATCACTACGGAAGGATGGGACCATGAAAAAATTGATGATGGCCGCCTTTATAGCCCTTTTAATCATCCAAACGGCAAATTTTGCGAAAGCTGAAACGAAAACAGGCTGCGAAGCAACTCTATTCAAGATTGTCACGAAGTCTGATGCGGATGTGAAGGAAAAGGCGTCGGCTGCAAGTAAAACGTTAAAAACTTACAAGAAAAATAAAGAATTATCGGCAAGCGGAAGAACCGGTAGTTGGTATAAGGTCTGTCACTCAAATAGGACTGCATATATCAATATGGCAGATGCAAAAGAGGTTTTCAGTTCCGGCGAAAAAGCCATTTTGAAGAAAATCGATGGGAGAAAAGGCGTTAACCAAATTGTATCTGTGACAGGTAAAGCGATGAGTGATACGAAGGTCACGATCCAAACTTATGAGAAGAAACAAGGGGAATGGCGCCGGGCATTGAAGAAGATGGAGGGTGTCATTGGGAAGAATGGCTTCACGAAGAGCAAAAAAGAGGGTGATGGGAAATCCCCGGTCGGGATTTATTCCTTTGGTACGGCCTTTGGAAGCGAAACGAAGCCGGCAGGAGTGAAAATGAGTTATAAGAAAACGACTAAATATGACTACTGGGTTGATGATCAGACATCCACGGATTATAACAAGTGGAAAACCTACAAAGGAAATCCTGCAGTTAAATGGAAGTCTTTCGAAAGGATGAATCATGAACTCTATAAGTATGGGGCAGTCATCAATTATAATACGAATCCCATCGTAAAAGGAAAAGGAAGTGCAATCTTCCTTCATATATGGAGAGGGAGTACAAAACCGACGGCTGGATGTACAGCCACGGCCGAAAAGAATGTCGTCAGTATACTGAAATGGATGGATCCAGTTCAAAAGCCACATATTGTAATGGGCACTAATGATTCATTGAAGAGTGTTAAGTAATAATCATCAAAATGGTTTCCTATAAAAAATTTAGCTTTACCCGTCCTTACTCGTTCAAGGGATGGACGAAAAAAGTTCGTGCATCCATCTTTTCTAACTATTGATAATTATATGAATTAAACTTATAATGTCTACTATACAAATACAAACGTCTTCTTCAGGCAAACAGTTTTTAAGGGGGAACAGAAATATGAAAGCCATCTCGATCGGTTTATTGGGGTTAGGTACAGTTGGATCAGGAGTCGTACAAATCATTGAAAGCCATCAGGACAAGCTCATGCACCAAGTGGGCTGTTCCATATCCATTAAGAAGATACTAGTCAAAGATACGACGAAGGAGAGGCTTATCGAGATCGATAAAGGTATATTAACGGACAATCCTGAGGATATCCTTTCGAATCCCGAGATTGATGTTGTAATAGAAGTGATGGGTGGAATCGAAGAAACACGCGGTTATCTGATAGAGGCAATAAAGAATAAAAAGCATATCGTTACGGCCAATAAAGACCTAATGGCTTTATATGGACCGGAATTGCTGGAATTGGCCACCGAGAATCAATGTGATTTGTTCTATGAAGCAAGTGTTGCAGGGGGAATCCCGATTTTACGCGGACTTGTGGATGGATTATCTTCTGACCGCATCACGAAAATGATGGGAATCGTCAATGGAACGACAAACTTCATTTTAACGAAAATGAGCAAGGAAGGCAGAGCTTATGATGACGTATTGAAGGAAGCTCAGGAACTGGGATTTGCTGAAGCTGATCCGACAGCCGATGTAGGCGGTTTGGATGCGGCCCGTAAAATGGCGATCCTTTCCACACTTGGGTTCTCCATGAATATTGGCTTGAATGATGTTGAGGTACAGGGCATTACCGAGATATCCGAAGAGGATTTGAGATATAGCAAGAAGCTTGGTTATACAATGAAATTGATCGGTGTCGCTTCCAGGGCAGGGGATAGGGTCGAAGTAAGTGTCCAGCCTGCACTGCTTCCTGAAGCACATCCGCTAGCATCGGTAAATAATGAGTATAATGCTGTATACGTTTATGGGGAAGCCGTAGGGGAAACGATGTTTTACGGACCGGGGGCTGGCAGTCTTCCTACTGCGACTGCAGTCGTTTCGGATATGGTGACGGTCATTAAGAATATGAGGCTGGGCGTAAATGGCCGCAGTGCCGTTTCACCTCAGTACCCGAAACAATTGAAAGATGGTACTGAGATTTTCGCTAAATTCTTCATTCGATTACATGTTCAAGATGAAGTCGGCGTTTTAGCCAAAATCACGAATTTATTTGCCGAGCATGGGGTAGGATTCGATAAAATCCTTCAATTGCCCCTGGATGAAAAGGAATCTTCCGAAATCGTATTGGTTACGCATACTGCCACAAAGGCTGCATTTGAGCAAATAATACAGAAACTAAATGATTACAATATGGTAAGAGAAGTGAAAAGCACATACAGAGTTGAAGGAGAGGACATCAAATGAGCTGGCAAGGACTTATAAGCACGTATAAAGATTTTTTACCCGTTAATGAAAACACACCTGCACTAACTCTTTTGGAGGGTAATACTCCTTTAATCAGACTGAATCGATTATCCGAAGAGTGGGGAATCGACTTACATGTAAAGTATGAAGGGGCAAATCCGACTGGATCATTTAAAGACCGCGGAATGGTCATGGCTGTCGCCAAGGCGATAGAAGAGGGCAGCGACACGATCATCTGTGCTTCCACCGGGAATACATCAGCAGCAGCAGCAGCTTATGCGGCCCGTGCCAACCTGCGCTGTATCGTTGTCATCCCGGAAGGTAAAATAGCCATGGGCAAGCTTGCCCAAGCCGTTATGTATGGAGCGGAAATCATCTCGATCGAAGGGAACTTCGACCAAGCTTTAAAAATCGTTCGTTCACTTAGTGAGAGCTCACCGATAACTCTTGTGAATTCGGTCAACCCATACCGGATTGAAGGGCAGAAGACAGCGGCATTCGAAATTTGTGATGCTCTCGGCTCGGCACCGGATATTTTGGCGCTTCCTGTCGGGAATGCAGGTAATATAACTGCTTACTGGAAAGGCTTTAAAGAATATAACGAATCGAAACAAACGGGCCTTCCTGAAATGAGAGGGTTCGAAGCTGAAGGTGCGGCTGCAATTGTCCGGGATAGCATCATTGAAAATCCAGAAACGATTGCAACAGCCATCCGGATTGGAAATCCCGCAAGTTGGAACTTTGCTGTGGAAGCAGCAAATGAATCCAAAGGCAAAATTGATGAGGTGACAGACGAAGAAATTCTGGAGGCCTATCATTTCCTTGCTAAAAAAGAAGGGGTATTCGCAGAACCGGCATCTTGTGCTTCCATTGCAGGTATCTATAAACAACTTAAAAACGGTGAAATCAAAAAAGGAAGTAAGATTGTTGCTGTATTGACTGGAAATGGATTGAAAGATCCGAATGTGGCTGTCGATACAAGTACGATTCAGCCGACATTGCTGCCAATGGACGAAGAAGTCATTTTAGAACATCTGCAGGGTGTGAAGCAGGCATGAGTGCAGAATCGGAGATGTTCTTGATCCGTGTACCAGCAAGTACGGCCAACTTAGGCCCAGGATTCGATTCCATCGGCTTGGCGTTAGGGCTTTACCTGGAAATACACGGATCTTCATCAGATCATTGGGAAGTCGTTCCGCTTTCAGAGGAAATGTCTGTTTTTCCAAGGGATGATCGTAATTATATCGTCCAGATTGCCAAGGAAACGGCGGCTTACTATGGAAAGGAACTATCCCCATGCCGGCTTTTCGTCTCTAGCGAAATTCCGCTGGCGCGGGGTCTTGGAAGCAGTGCCTCTGCCATTGTGGCGGGGATTGAATTGGCGAACATCGTTGGTGAACTGCACTTATCCGATGATGAGAAGAATAGGCATGCTTCCCTCTTTGAAGGGCATCCGGATAATGCGGGGGCATCTGTTTATGGTGGATTGGTCGTGGGCCTTCATACGGATGAAAGAACGGATGTCGTGTCGTTTCCAATCGAGGGAGTTAAGGTGATTGCTGTCATTCCCAATTTTGAATTGCTTACTGAGGATTCAAGAAATGTCCTTCCGAATTCGCTTTCCTATAAAGATGCAATAAGTGGAAGTGCAGCCGCAAATGTTTTGCTGGCGGGTGTTCTATCAAAAGATTGGAAGCTTGTTGGTGAAATGATGCAAAGTGATCGTTTCCATCAACCATATAGAGCGGAGTTAGTCCCTCATTTAGCGCTTATAGAAGAAGTTGTCCTTAATGAAGGCGGATTTGGTGCAGCATTAAGCGGAGCGGGACCAACTGTTTTATGCTTGGCATCGGCAGAAAAAAGTGAAGGATTGCTCACTGGAATGAAGGAAAGGTTTCCGGAATTTCTTGTGAAAGAATTGGAAATCGATAATGATGGCAGTTATACGGCAATCCTTTCAGAACAGGAAAAAAAGGAATTGAAATTTTTGAAATCGTAAGCCATGTTCATTTGCCGTCCAAATAAAAAAGCTGACTCGCGTCAAGCCGTATCAATTCATTTGATAGGGCAAAAGCCGAGTCAGCTTTATTTTTATTACAGCCCGAAAAAATTCCGGCCTGCATGAAAAAGGTTGAACGTTTATAGATGAAGTGATCCTTCATCCATACGCTGCATGTTATTTTAAAGGGCTATTAGAAAACTTGTTCAACTTCCACTACACCGGGAACTTCTTCAAGAAGGGCACGCTCAATCCCAGCTTTTAGCGTAATGGTCGAACTTGGACAGCTTCCGCAGGCGCCTAGTAATCGTAATTTTACAATTCCATCTTCTACGTCAACTAGTTCACAGTCACCGCCATCACGAAGAAGAAACGGACGAAGCTTATCTAGAACCTCTTGAACTTGGACTTCCATTGTTTGTTGGTCGGACATTGCAATCGACTCCTTTCCTAATCATATTATAATGCGAAGGTAATAAAAAATCCAACTGTAACTTTGCGGAAATATAATCTATATTATTCTGGTATGATGGAAACAGGTGAATGTTTCTAAAAAGTATTCAAAATGAAGTATATATACTAAAATGAAGGAGGAAGAGATGGTAATGAAAGAAATCGAAATAGAAGTGTATGGAGCGGAGCAAATTTGCGCGAGTTGTGTGAATCTCCCTTCTTCGAAAGATACTTGCGAGTGGCTAGAAGCCGCTTTAACGAGAAAGTTTCCTGAGCAGAAATTCAAAATATCCTATATAGATATGTATAATCCCCCAGAAACGTTGAAGCAAAAGAGCTTTGCCGCGAAGATGATCGAAGAAGATTTATTTTATCCATTGGTCCTCATTGAAGGCGAGATCATTGCAGAAGGAAATGTGCGTCTCAAAAAAGTGGTGGAAACTATGGAAAAATACGGATATACGATGCAAGTGTGATATATAATGGAAGAAATAAGAAAAACTGACCCATGAGCTGCATGCAGCTCATTGGGCCAGTTTAATGTAGCATGGTTGGAATCAACCGTTATGGTATTTATACATCCAGAGGATGCCTGATTTCATTAGGCGTGCCACTCTGCCTGTGATTGGGCGATTTGCAACAAGACCAAAACCTTGCTTCTTCCCAAGGGAACCTAATGTTCCTTTTAATTTCATTGTAGGGAAGCTTTCCGGAAGTGGTTCATTTGCCCATTTCTTCACAAGAACTTGGACGATTTGCTCTGCTTGGGACTCCGCTAATTGAGCACTTGGCGCATGAGGCAGGCTCGCACAGTCGCCCACGACAAAGATGCTGTCATCATTAGGTAGGAAATGCTGAGGAGTCAGGACAGCTCTTCCTTGACGGTCCTTTTCAATATCCATATCGCGGATGATCTTACTTGGCTGAATTCCAGCTGTCCATACAATGACGTCGCTTTGAACGGCTTCGTCGCCATTATAAAGAAGGTTTGGCTCAACTTTCGTTATATTTGAATGATGGACGATTTCGATTGTATGTTTATCGAACCATGATTCAACAAAGGTGCTTAATCTTTCTGGGAATGCAGATAGAATATGCGGTCCACGGTCGAATAGCTTAACGTTTAAATCTGAACGGCTTTCAATCAATTCACTTGCAAGCTCAACACCACTCAATCCTCCACCAACGATAGAAACGGTTGCACCGGCACCTAAATTATTCAAAGCTGAATATGTGCGGCGTGATTTATCGATTGTTTGGATACTGTAAGTATGTGTGTCTGCACCAGGAATATCGTGGTATTTATCTTCGCAGCCAAGGCCAATGACTAAATCATCATAAACGACAGGATCTTGATTTTCTATAATGACTTGTTTATTTTCCATATCGATGGAAAGTACTTCTCCGTATACGTTCTTCAAGCGAGGATGTTCAGGAAATGCAACACGGATGTGCTGATCTGGAATGGTACCTGCTGCTAAAGCATAATATTCCGTTTTTAAGCAGTGATAAGGATTACGGTCGATAAGCGTGATGCTCACATTTTCAGGAAGCTGATTAGGCAGCAATCTTTGCAACATGCGCATACCACCATACCCGCCACCAAGTATGACTAGATTCTTCATATGATTTTTCCCCTTTATTTGATCTCTTGAAAATTTGACTAGCTTTTAACGATAGGATTCCCCCAAATGGTCCCCTTTAAAGTGTAAATAAATATATATACCCCAATTAGTAACAAGAATAAAAAAATTAGATAATTTTCTTTTTTTACGTACCCCGACAAAAGTATAACGAATATAAAAGGAAATCACAACCGATATCTTGAAATCGGATGATTTTTTATGCGTAAATATTGACTGTTTATGGGAAAAGTAATAAGATGGTTTGTTAGTAACTGTGAGGTGAAACAATGTACCCGATTATTGAATTTTGTATAAGCAATCTGGCCAGTGGCGCTCAGGAGGCTCTGGAAAGATTAGAGCAGGATCCGAATTTAGATATCATAGAATATGGTTGTCTGGGATATTGCGGTAGGTGCTCCAGTAACTTATATGCACTTGTAAACGGTGAAGTGGTTTTTGGTGACACTACGGATGAATTGGTGGATAAAATATATAAGTACATTGATGAATATGAAATGTTCTAATCATCAACGGCGAATAAAAAAGCTGTTCCTCAATGGAACAGCCTTTTTAATTTTCAGTTATGCAGCATCGGACGGGATGTTTCATGTTTCTGCTTGAGTTCCTGAAAGCGATCCCTGGCCATCTGGATGATGGAGGCTTCCCGGGCATTTTTTTGTCTTTCGAACACTAATGAAAAATACTTGATGGCTGCCTTTTCATTTCCTATCCTTCTAGAAATGTCGCCAGCGAGATAGAGGAGCCTTGCTTCAGATACCTGGGTGCCGCTGAAGTCCCCTGTTGAATAGGATGCTTCATACTCCTTCAGGGCGAACCTCAAAAATCTTTCTTCTTGTTCCTTGGTTTGGTTGATCCTGTATAACCAGGCTATCCGTAAACAGATTCCGGCAAGGATAATATGTTTTTCCTTTTTTAAAGCTCCGCAATAACTCGCCAACTTGTATGTATTGATCGCATCTTTAATGGATCTCTCCTTGCTGAAATGATGTGGAACCCACTGGGAGCTGACTTTTTCCATAATGGTTTCCATTGTCGTTGGGGGGAAGTACCGGGAGAAATCCTCGGAATAAGAAAAGCCGCAGTGAGGGCAAACAAAAATATTATAGTAAAGTGTGTTAACGGTTGAATCTTCATAAATGGGGTGAAAGTCCGTGTCATACTTAGCTACTTTTACAAAACGCGACCGTACCTTTTTAGTGGTTGATTTTTGCTTGCATAAAAGGCATTCCATGCTTTTGTCATATAGAGGATGTATACCTTCCATGGTGATTACCCCCTTTATTGTAATTTGGGATTGGGTCCAATAGATTGGTTCATTATACCCATTAATCTTATTATAAACTAATTTTTGTTGGTAAAATAGGTGGAGGAATATGAATTTTTCCAAGCTGGAAAATTGAGCGTGGGAATTTCTTTGGTATATACTATAAAGAGGAATAGTTCTATCTCACATATCAGAAGAAGGAGGGATTTATTGTGAGTGAAGTTGTTCAAATAACGGAAGCTGCCGCTTTTCAGATAAAAGAAATGATGAAACATAATGGCGAAGAGGGTTCATTTTTAAGAGTCGCCGTTAAAGGCGGAGGTTGCAGCGGATTGTCCTACGGAATGGGTTTTGAACAAGAGCCTGGGGAAAAAGATAGCCAGCTGGAACAGTTTGAAATCAAGATCCTTGTTGATGCCGAGGATGCAGATATATTGAATGGAACGGTAATTGATTATAAACAAACGATGATGGGCGGAGGCTTTACGATCGAAAACCCAAATGCTATCGCTTCATGCGGTTGCGGGTCTTCCTTTAAAACGGCAAAAAACGCCGGTACGCCGGAGAACTGCTAAGAAACTCCAAAGCATAAAAAAAGGGAGCACTTTAACAAGTGCTCCCTTTTTTATGCTTATTTACTGCCTTACATATTGTAAAGGGCCTCTTTGATTGGGAGGGTGCCGCTGAAAATCTCGAATGTTTTATTGAATGTTTTTTCCTCTGTGACTGATTGGGCAAGAACGGCGGCGACATCGGCCCTTGGAATGGATTTATTAGTATGATCCACTTTCTCATCCGCAAAGATTTTTCCGATGGCTTGTTCATTTGTCAAAGCAGCCGGCCGGACAATCGTGTAGGTCAGTCCGCTTGCTTTTAAATGTTCATCGGCATCATGCTTTGCTTCGAGATAATGGCGCATTCCTTCTTGGGCTTGTTCCGGATCATCGGAACCGACAGAGCTTAACATGACAAACCGCTCGATACCCTTCTTCTTGGCCGCATCAACCAGTTTAATGGCCCCATTCTTATCCACAGCTGTCGTTTTATCCGGACCTGTTTTTGGTCCAGATCCGGCGGCAAAAATGATGGCTTCCATGTTATCCACTGCTTTATCCACATTTCCCTCTAAATCGGCAAGGATTGGATGTCCGCCGAGTTCTTTTATCGTTTGAGCCTGTTCCTCTTTCCGGATCATCCCGTATACATTCATTTGCGGATTTTTTGATAATTCCCTAATGATCTGTTTCCCGGTCGTTCCGTTGGCTCCTGCAATTAAAATATTCATATATATGCATTCCCCTTTCTTGGCTTATCACACTCTTTACCCTTAGAATGACAATGATAAGCACTGTGGATAACTAATGGAAATAAGTTATCCACAATCATCGAATTGGGGACAACAAAAAACCCGGCTGTGAAAGCCGGGTTTTTGCGTGATTTTAAAACATGGAAGAGCTGTGCATCGGCTGGACTTTTGCTTTTGGGTCAATATATTGTTTGGCGTGATTGACGGCAGTGGGAGCCTCACCAAAACCACTTGCAATCAATTTTACTTTGCCATCATATGTTGCAATATCACCTGCTGCATAAATTCCAGGGATATTCGTTTCCATTCTGGAATTCACCAAAATACTGTTCTTCTGGATATCGAGTCCCCATTCCTTAATGGGACCAAGGGAAGAAACGAAGCCGTAGTTGACGATGACTGCATCTACCTCCATCGTCTCTGTATCTTCACCATTTGTATCCTTGATGACTATTGTATGGATGCGTCCGTCTGTACCAATCAACTCTGAAGGTATGTAAGGAGTCTTTATTTCAACTTTTGAATTCTTAAGTGTTTCTACACTATGTTCGTGGGCACGGAATTTATCCCTTCTGTGTATGATGCTCACTTTCTCGGCGATTGGCTCCAGCATCAGGGCCCAGTCCACCGCCGAATCTCCACCTCCGAAAACCACCACTTTTTTGCCGGCAAAATGATTGAGGTCATCGATGAAATAGTGAAGGTTACTGCTTTCATATTTTTTTGCATCATCAATCTCGATGCGGCGGGGTTGGAAAGCCCCATTTCCAGCTGTGATGATAATTGTTTTGGAGTAATGGATTTCTTTATCAGTCGTTAACTTGAAAACTCCATCGGCTTGCTTTTCCACTTCTTGAACGGCCTGCTCCAAGACAACATCCTGTTCGAACTTTGCCATTTGTTCTTTCAAATTATTCACTAGCTCCTGTGCGCGCACTTTGGGGAAACCGGCGATATCATAGATGAATTTTTCAGGATAAAGGGCAGACAATTGTCCGCCTAATTGTGGTAGGCTCTCGATGATTTTTACGGATGCCTGTCTCATTCCCCCATAAAATGCAGTGAATAATCCAACTGGGCCTCCGCCAATGATGGTAATATCATAAACTTTTTCATTAACTTCCAACGTTATCCCTCCGATATACTAGGTTTGCTGAAATTTATTCTCTTATTTTAACATAGATGATCTTTTAAAAAACGGGTAAAGTTAGAAAAGTGGGAAAGTTTCGACTATATATGGGCGGTTTTACGATGAATGTTCTTCATTCTCTTTCAAAAGTGGGTAAAATTACTCTTTAAGCATTTCGTATAAATATGGTTCGGAACTGGGTGAAAAGTAATGCTTTTCGGCTTAATTTTAACCCGAAATAGTTCGGTTTGTTACTTGAAAAAGGTATGGAAAAAGACTAATATTTACTTAGACATCATTTGGTAAAATTTTTATGAATTTTTTATGACATTTATGAAGTGTTACGTGAAATACGTCACAAATGTATAAGAGTGCTTTTTATAATGGAAATTAATAAGATAGACAATATATTTTAGTTATGGAAAGCACCACAAGAAAATATCGTAAAGGTGGACGAATACTTTTGAAAAAGCCAACTATCGTTGTTTTGGGAGCAGGTTATGGTGGATTGATGACTGTTACTCGCTTACAGAAGGCATTAGGTCAAAATGAAGCAGAAATCGTATTAGTTAACAAAAATGATTACCACTATGAAACAACATGGCTACATGAAGCATCCGCTGGAACTCTACATCATGATCGTGTGCGCTATCCAATCAAAAGTGTCATTAACAGCAAAGTTAAATTCATCCAGGACTCTGTTTTGGAAGTGAAAACAGAAAACAAAAAAGTCATCCTTGAAAACGGCGAAATTTCTTATGATTACTTAGTGATTGGACTTGGACCTGAATCGGAAACATTCGGAATCCAAGGGCTAAAAGAATATGCTTTCTCTATCTCCAACGTGAACACTGCACGAAAAATCCGTGACCATATCCAATTGCAATTCGCTACGTACAGTACTGAGGTCGAGAAGAATGATGACCGCTTGACGATCGTTGTTGGAGGAGCAGGATTTACGGGTATCGAATTCCTTGGCGAATTGGCTAACCGTGTCCCTCAACTATGTAAAGAGTACGACATCGATTTCCAAAAGGTCCGTATGTACTGTGTGGAGGCAGCACCAGCGGTCCTTCCTGGCTTTGATCCGGAATTGGTGGATTATGCAGTATCTTACCTTGAGAAAAAAGGTGTGGAATTCAAGATCGGTACACCGATCAAGGGGGCGACTCCCGAAGGCATCATCGTGGCAAAAGGCGAAGATGAAGTGGAAGAAATCAAAGCGGGCACCGTTGTCTGGGCAGCTGGCGTACGTGGAAATTCCGTGATAGAGGCTTCCGGTTTTGAGGCTATGCGCGGACGCATCAAAGTGAACCTTGACATGCGGGCACCGGGTCATGACGATATTTTCATCGTGGGGGATTGCGCTTTGATCATCAACGAGGAAATTAATCGTCCATATCCACCTACTGCCCAAATCGCCATGCAGCAAGGTGAGGTCATTGCGAAGAACCTGACTAAATTGGTTCGTAATGAAAGCGACCTTGAAACGTTCACTTTCGAAAACAAAGGAACGGTATGTTCACTTGGTGAAGACAACGCGATTGGTGTTGTCTTCGGCAAGAAAGTTACAGGTAAGACTGCATCATTCATGAAGAAAATGGTTGATAACAGAGCATTGTTATTGATTGGCGGAGCTTCCCTTGTTGCTAAAAAAGGTAAATTCAACGTCCTTTAATTTTTTCGATATATAAATAATGGCCATTTGGGGATTGTCCCTGAATGGCTTTTTCATTGGAATCTCATCCTTCGATGAGCGTGTCATAGTGGAGTATGCTCCTTTCTTATGTGGAATATGATGGGGATAAGGATGGCGAAGCTGCATCAAGAAAGTCCTTACCTTTGGTACCATATGTTCTTCTGCTGTTTGGAGGTTATACTGATTATAATGAATGTGGGGGAAGTGGATTTTGGTGGAACGATGCAAAAATGTTTGGCTGGCAGTGTCCGGCCTTGTGATATCTGATAAAGGTGAGTGGCTGGTCGTGAATAAAAGGTATGGCGGATTGAAAGGGCAATGGTCGCTTCCGGCAGGTTTTGTCAAAAATGATGAAACCGTCGATGAAGCTGTCGTAAGGGAAGTGTTGGAGGAGACGGGTGTTCAAACAGAAATTGAAGGCATTGTAGGTATGAGAAGCGGAGTCATCAAAGGGGATATAAGTGATAATATGTTGATATTTTTACTTAAACCAGTCAGTTTTGAAGTAACCGCTCAATTGGATGAATTATATGAAGCTAAATTTTATGACCCTGATTTACTCATGCAGGAGGGGAAGCAATCTTTACTATTGGAACAGCTTTTAGCTTTTAAAAAGGAAAGAATGCAGACGATGCTTGACGGGTTGAACCCGGGAGATCAATTTGGATATACATCATATAAATTATTCATGTGATTTGGGTAATTATCTTTTCTTCGGCATTATTTGGTATAAGTCGTTGACGCAGCAATTATTTTTTCAGTAAACTAAAGGTGTCGCTTTTAAGGAGGGTCAAGAATAACATGCCATTGCCTGTTTTAATTATCTCAATACTCTTATTTTTCATATTGTTTTTCGGAATTGGCTTTTTGCTGAATATGCTTTTTCGTTCTTCGTGGATCATGGTCATCTTATTTCCAATCGTCTTCATCATCATTGTCAATGAAACAAAGCTAATAGAATATTTTAGAAATCCGGGAATCTCTTTTTCCAATCTTGGAACGAACCTTACATCCCTTCATACGGCAGACATCATTATTTTATCAAGCGGGCTGCTTGGTGCGGTTTTAGCGGGTGTGGTCATCAAGATTCTAAGGAAAAAAGGATATCAAATGTTTTGATAATGGAAAGGGCCGTCATTTATGGACGGTCCTTTTTTTGTAGGCTGTTTTCGCATACTTTGTTGCTATTTACCAAGTAGTGCGGTGTGGTTGATTTCCCCTCCAGATGCTCGCTTTCCGCGGGGCGGGCGGTGAGTCTCCTCGGCGTAAACGCCTGTGGGGTCTCACCTGTCCCGTTACTCCCGCAGGAGTCTCGCACTTCCGCTCCAATCAACCTTAAATAGTTTCGTTTAAAAACAACAATCCTTTACGAAAAGAGCCTTTTTGTAAGAAAAATTGGATCTTTCCATGCTTTATGAATACTTTCACTCTGGAAAGGGAACAAATATCCTTGTGAGAGGAGTGGAATTAATACATATGAAGATTGTAAAGGCATTATTTCTGAGGGTTGCTATTATCATATTATTTATCTTGGCCATCGAATCAACCTTGAATCATGTTTTTGGAGCTGTGCCTGAAGGCCATCCTTTTGACCAGGCAATGAGACAGCATCGAATGCTTGGTCTTGAATATAAAGCGATCCATAGTGGAGGCCAAGTTGCAACGCTAATGGCATCGGCATCCACGAGCAATGGTCCGACGACGATAGCGGAGGCAATCGAGCTCTCGAAATACCCGAAGCATGAAGTTTTGGCTACAGGATATACAGCAGGGTATGAATCGACAGGAAAGTACCCGGAAAGCCCATCCTATGGAATCACATATTCAGGGGTGAAGGTGAAAAGGGATCTGTTTTCCACCATTGCCGCCGATCTTGCCGTATTCCCTCTCGGAACCATCCTTTGGATTCCGGGCTATGGCTATGGGGTTGTAGCGGACAAGGGTGGTGCGATTAAAGGAAACCACCTGGACCTATACTACGAAACGGTACAAGATGTATATGAGAACTGGGGCAAGAAAACCCTTGAAGTATATGTTGTGCAAAAAGGGAATGGCGAGTTATCTGAAGAACAGCTAAGCAAGTTGAATGAAACAAAGATCAAGCAGGTATTCAAGCCGAAAATCGCTGAGAAAACATTGAACGAGAATGTAGCTTCCTTTGCTTTTTAATGTTTGATAGACAAATCGGAGAAAGTGAAGGTGAAAGGCTGCCTCGATTGAGGCAGCCTTTTTGATTGTCTGTTTCAGTTGTGACGCCCTTAGGCCATGCTTTTGTAGGCTTCAGGATGCAGGGTCTTTGCCAATTTGGAAAGCCCATCCAGTAAACGCGGAGAAGGCCGGCAGAATAATGGTTCTTCCATGATGTGAATATTGTTATCCCGGACGGCCTTCATATCAGACCACCCTTTCCGTTTCTTGACCAGCTCTGGGTTTACTTTTCGTAAAGGGACACCGACCCAAGCTAAGCAAATATGGTCGGGATCCTTTTTTTTGACATCTTCGGAAGTGACTTGAATGCTTGCCATGTCGACATCTTCGAAAAGGTTATATCCTCCCGCAAGCGTGCTGATCTCGGATAACCAATTAACTCCCCCTGGGCTGAATAAGGGATTAGGCCACCATTCCCAATACAGGGAAGGCTTTATTTCGATTTTGTCGGCGACGTTTTTATATTGAAGGATGGCATGACGGAATTTGGCAGCCTGTTCCTCTGCTTTTTCCTTAAGATCCATGGCCTCGCCCAAGGTCACTAAATCTTTTGCGATATCTTCAAGTGATTGCGGGTTGAAGATGATATGGGGGATGTTCCTTTCTTTTAGCCCTTCAATATTTTTTTCCATTCCCGGTACACTCAGGGAAGCCAGCACCAAATCGGGTTTTAGTGATTCAACATGATTGATGTCGATCGATAAGTCTGGCCCCACCTTGGGCAGGTGCTGTATGGTTTCAGGCCAATCAGAGTAGTCATCGATGGCGATAAGCTGATCTTCAATCCCTAGATATGTGCATAGTTCCGTATTGCTGGGGCAAAGAGAGATTATTTTCAAATTGAACACCTACCCTTGAAAGATGAAAAAATGAAGTGCCAGTGCAATGAATACTCCGGTCAAGGCTCCGAAAAATACCTCGATTGGTTTATGGCCCAACAGTTCCTTTAATTGTTGTTGTTTCTGTTTATCTTCTTTTTTCTGCCAGTTCTTTGCTTGCTCGACAAATGTATTGAAGTCGGTAACGAGCTGGTTCAGGACAGCTGCCTGTTCCCCTGCCTGCCGTCTCACTCCTGTTGCATCGAACATCGTGATGACTGCAAAGATCGTGGCAACCGCAAATACAGGGGAATCCATTCCGGTTTCGATTCCTACCGCTACGGTTAGGGCTGACACGGCCGCAGAGTGGGAGCTTGGCATACCGCCTGTGGAGTTAATGAGTGACCAGTTCACTTTACGAAATGCTATGAAGTGGATGGGCACTTTAATGAATTGAGCAAAGAAAATGGCAATCAATGCTGCGATTAAAGGGAAGTTGAGTAATAATTCCAAGAGTATCAGCCTTCTTTCTAGTTATAAGTAAAGATGAAAACCATATTTGGGTAAATACATCCTGCTCGGAATAAGGCCCTTATTATTAGTTCCATTCAGTCCTGTCGATTCCCTGCTGGTAATAGTATAAATATGATCTTTCTTATACTATTACTCTAAAGTCACCCAATCTAAACTATATCCCTTTTTATTATTATTTTCGCAGGCCTTATTCGAAAATGTTTGAAGATTTCGTTATAATGAATGTAATTGAATGGAGGAGGTAGCAGGATGTTCACAGTAAAAGATTCCTTGAATATAGATTTGATTGACGAATGCCTGATTCTAGGCGTATTTGAAGGACCCGTTAAATTTACAGGCATAGGAAAAGAAGCGGATGAGCGATTGGACGGCCAGCTAACAGAGTTAGTGAAAGCGGGAGAAATCTCTTCTAAGAAAAAATCGGTGGTCAAAATACATACATTAGGTAAATTAAGTGTAAAGAGATTGATTTTCGTAGGGTTGGGCAAGGAAAAGGAGCTATCATTTGAAACCCTTCGCGAAGCGTTGGGAAAAGCGCGTAAGACGATTAAAGAATCCAAGGTTACGACTCTTTCGATCGCTTTGGATACATTCACGACTGAAAATCTGGATGCATTGGACGCAGCGCATGCTTGTTCCGAGGCTTTCGAACTTGCTTCCTATAAATTTGATGGATACAAGCAAAAATCGAATCAGGTTGAAAAAAGCCTCGAATCAATCACGGTTTACAGTGAATATGGTCAAGAAGAGGTCGGTGCCGCGCTTCATGTAGGGAGAATCTTCGGAAGGGCGACGAACTCAGCCAGAACATTGGTCAACACACCAGGCAATTTGTTGACTTCCACGGATTTGGCGGATTATTCATCCGCCTTGGGCGAACGTTATGGTTTTGAAGTGGAGATACTCGAGAAGGGAGATATGCTCAAGTTGGGAATGGGCGCACTACTTGCTGTCAATAAAGGTTCGGCCGAACCTCCGAAAATGATCGTCCTGAAGTATCAAGGTAAGGATGAATGGAAGGATGTTATCGGGCTGGTCGGTAAGGGCATCACATTCGATACGGGTGGATACTCACTGAAAACGAAGGCTGGAATCGTTGGGATGAAAACGGATATGGGCGGTGCGGCAGCTGTTTTAGGTGCAATGGAAATTATCGGCGAATTAGGTCCCGATCAAAATGTCGTGGCTGTCATTCCATCTACTGATAACATGATCAGCGGTGATGCATTCAAGCCGGATGATGTGATCACTGCCATGAGCGGTAAGACGATAGAGGTGTTGAATACGGATGCGGAAGGCCGGCTGGTTTTGGCGGATGCCATGACGTACGCTAAACATCATGGGGCTGACTATCTTATTGACGTTGCCACCTTAACGGGCGGTGTAATAACGGCGCTGGGCATGGATATGACGGGTGCAATGACAAATGACACGGAATTCTATGAGCAGGTGGCCAACGCCTCAGAGGAGGCCGGAGAGCCCATTTGGAGATTGCCGATTACAGAAAAGGATAAAGAACGGGTACGGAATAGTAAAATAGCGGATTTGAATAATTCACCTGGAGGGGCAGGACATGCAATCATGGGCGGTGCCTTCGTCGGCGAATTTGCTGAAGGCACTCCGTGGGTCCATCTGGATATTGCCGGAACCTCCACAACCTCGAACAACTCCGAATTGTGCACGGCGGGGGCTACCGGTGTCATGGCACGAACGCTTGCACTATTGGTTGAAACCTTTGAAACGAAAACAAGATGAACCCAAATATCCGAAGCCGAAAATAGGCTTCGGTTTTTTTACCAAAAGAGGGTGGTGGACGTTATACATCCCTCCATTTCAAACTGACGATGATATGACAATTTTCTTCCCCCGCTTTAGGATAAAAATCAAAACGGATCCCATCGGGGTTATACGTGATATCAGGCTCGTTATTAATTCCTATCTTTCGGATCATATCGATCACGACACTCTTTTGCGATGCTTGGGCTGCGGTCATCAACCGGTTCGAGAAAGGCTTGGATGTGGCTAAAGTATCCATGACTTTTTTTACATCAAGCATTAAAAATTGCGAGGTCTTTGCCGATTTAACCAGCAGATCCGGATTGGTTGCCGAGTAGGGACGCAATGTTCCTTCCCGTTCCCGATTCAGATTCATTGCCCTGGCGTGAGGCGGAAATAGGATGGGGTCATATAAAAAATAAGGGAAATCCTCCAAAAGGTTTCCGTCCTTTCCTTAAGTCTGTCTATAGACACGTTTTCGTTATACGTTAAAATATGTATATAGGCCAGCCGATATGATTGCTGTTTGTGAATGACCTTTCGCCTGCAAACAAACTTCCCTGAAAATTATGATCAAAGACACACTATTATTTGTAAACTGCTTCATTGACAGGTATAGTGTATAGTAATATACTTACTTACCTAAAGTAAGGAGAAGGCACACTATAAATTATAAAATAGGTGATGTTAACATGAAAATAACCGAGGAAACAAAAAACCTTTTAATAGATAAAATGAATATCATCAAAACCCCGGGAAAAGCTGATATATGTCTTGTGGGACCTGTGAACCTGCCTGTTGAACAAGGAGATTTCTCAACGGTTTTCCAGTGGTATACATGGCTTCAGCTTGACGGCGCGGATAATGACAAGAAAGCGGTGCTTGATTCGCTTTCGGAAGCCAACCTCGCTTTTGGACAGCAATCCTCCGTATTGGTGTATGGAGATTTTAAAAATTCGGGGGATGCACTTGTCCGGATGCATAGCATCTGTCACACGGGTGATATCTTCGGCAGTAAACGCTGTGATTGCGGCTACCAGCTCCACCAATCGATGAAAATGATAGCCGAACATGGGTGCGGGGCCATCTTTTACCTTGCAGACCATGAAGGAAGAGGGATCGGCCTGTTTTCCAAATCACTTGCCTATTTGCTTCAGCAGGAGGGTTATGACACGGTCGAGGCGAATGAGGCTTTAGGATTCGAAGATGATACGCGATCTTACGAGGGAGCCATTCGAGTGTTGAGTGCACTGCGCGAGAATCCGGTGACTTTAATCACGAACAACCCCAAAAAGCTGGAAGCCCTCATGAAGCATGGACTTGCGGCAAAGGACCATATTCCGCTTTGGGGCGGTTTGACGGAAGATAATAGTTTCTATCTGGATACAAAAGTTAAGAAGTCTGGACATATTCCCCAAAAGAAGCCAACTTTGATTGTATAAGGAGAGCTATAGTATGAATGATGATCAATATTACATGAAGCTGGCACTGGATTTGGCGGCCAGTGCAAAAGGAAAGACGAATCCGAATCCAGTGGTCGGTGCAGTCATAGTCAAAGACGGCGTGATAGCCGGGACAGGGATCCACCGTAAAGCGGGTGAACCGCATGCGGAAGTGCATGCTTTCAAAATGGCGGGTGAGTATGCAGAAGGTGCAACGCTATATGTGACTCTTGAGCCTTGTTCACATTATGGAAAGACCCCTCCTTGTGCAAACTTGGTGAAAGAATCAGGTGTCCGGAGAGTTGTAGTGGCTACTCAAGATCCGAATCCGGAAGTGGCCGGCAGAGGGATATCGATCATAAAGGAAGCGGGCATTGAAGTGGAAGTTGGCATCCTGGAAAAGGAAGCTCAAAGGCTGAATGAGCGTTTCATTCACAATATGCTGACGAATCGGCCATTTGTCATATCGAAGTATGCGATGACGCTCGATGGAAAACTTGCAACCCATACAGGCCATTCAAAATGGATAACAGGGGAAGAATCACGTCATTCCGTTCATTTGCTGCGTGATGAGGTGGATGCCATTCTTGTTGGTATCGGGACAGTATTGGCCGATGATCCATCACTGACGACCAGACTTCCGGAAGGCGGAGGGAAAAATCCGATTCGGATCATTTTAGACAGTGAATTACGGGTTCCCTTGGATGCCAATGTTGTACAAGTATCAGATGCAAAAACCTTGATCGTAACACAGGAAAATGCACCTGCGGATAAAATGGACCTTTTACGTGAAAAAGGAATCGAATTCATTTTCATCCCCAAAAACGAGACGGGACTGAATCTAAGGGCTTTGATGGAAGAGCTGTATAAAAAGGGGATTACGGATGTCTTGCTGGAAGGTGGAAGCGAAGTGAATGCCTCTTTCCTTAGGGAAGGGCTCATCGATAAATACTTGATTTATATAGCCCCTAAACTATTGGGCGGAAGAAACTCATTAACACCGTTTACTGGAATGAATGTGGATACGATGGATGAAGCGATGGATGTTTCCTTCTCTGGCGTGGAAACGTTTGGCGAGGACATACGCATCACGGCTTATCCTAAATTAAAATAGACAACAGGTGAAGAGGCATGTTGGTTAAATCAGATGTATGCATAGTAGGATCAGGACCTGGAGGAGCCCTGCTGGCCTACCTATTGGCCAAGCAGGACATTTCAGTCGTATTGCTTGAGAGGCATTCTGAGGTTTCAAGGGAGTTCAGGGGCGAGTTCTTGAACGATGAAGGAGAGGGCATTCTTAAAAAACATGGTTTATTCCAGAGTGTGGAAAGACTAGGCTTGCTTAGGATGGAACAAATTGAATATTGGAATGACGGCCAAATATTCAAAAGGATTTTCCCTGAATGGCCTGTCGATCATGTTGGGATACATGTCCCTCAAAATCATCTGCTTACAGCTATATTGAATGAAGCCGAAAAGCTGGACTCTTTTCAATTGATGATGAATACGAGGGTTACGGACTTGATACAGAATGAAATGGGCCGTTTTACGGGTGTCAAGGCCCGAAATGGCGGAAATGACCTGGAAGTGCAAAGTTCATTGATAATCGGGGCGGACGGCAGATTTTCCATCGTTCGAAAAAAAGCGGGGATTCCAGTCGTGATAAAAAATCATGGTTATGATTTATTGTGGGCAAAAATTCCAGCCCCCGAGGGATGGAAGCCTTCGATCAAGATGGCATTGGTCAATGGCTCACAGGTTGCCCTCTTCACTCAGGCTGGAGGTTTCATCCAAATTGGCTGGAATATAGAACATGGTTCGTTTCCGCATTTGCGAAAACAGCATTTTGATCCGTTCATCGAAGATTTGCTTTTTGCCTTTCCTGAATTAAAAAAGGTTGTGGGTGAAAATATCCGCTCTTGGCATGACTTCATTTTATTGGATGTTTACAGTAGCTATTGTGAAACATGGACAAAGGATGGCGTTGCTTTATTAGGTGATGCAGCCCATACGATGACGCCTACAGGTGCATTCGGACTCAATTGTGCCATGAAGGATGCAGATATATTAGCCGAGCTTATTTCTGGATGCATCCTGCAGGGGGATGCTGGTTTCCTTGGGCTTAAAATGGCTGAGCCAAAAAGAAAAGCCGAAATTGATAGATTACAGGCCATTCAGGTGGACAAGGAAATTTCCTTCGCATCACAGTTTGCCGCCGCTTATGTTTGAATGGGAGTGAAGGATATGAAATTTGGTTTTGATATTGACGATACCCTTATTAACTTGAGGGAGTTTGCGTTCCATCTTTATAATGAAAAGCTTAATACGAATATAGAGATATCGAAATTCAGAGCTTTAAAGACGTTGGAGATCCATGAAGCTTTCGGGCTTGATAAAGAGGCTGGGGGCAAGATGTGGAACAGCCTTGCCGAGGAAGTTTATTATTCATCCTGTCCAGCCTTCGAGGGCGCAGTGGAAACGCTGCAGGAGCTTGAACGCGATGGTCATGAAGTCTATTACATCACAGCCAGGAAAGCGGAGCATGGTGAACGGACGAAAAAATGGCTGATTGAAAACGGCTTTCCGGTTAAGGATGACCATTTTTACTGCGGTATGAAGGATCATGAAAAAATTGAAACGATCCGCAAATTGGAACTGGATTATTATTTTGATGATAAACCGGCAGTGCTGGAAACTTTATTGGATATTCCAACGAAAGTGTATGCAATAGATAATTCCTATAACAGGGAATTGGATATTCCAAGACTGACAAGCTGGTTTGAATTAAAAGAAATCCTCTCCAAATAATACAATTCACATTATTGAGGGATGACTTGATAGACTTGGGTCATCCTTTTTTTGTATACTGATATGAATAGTGATTCATTTATTTACAGAAAAAAGTTGGGGGTAATGGGATGGAAAGAAATATTGAACAGTCATTGATCGGCACGCTTGGGATAGAAATGAAAGAAGTCGGTGATGGGAAAGTCATTGCGAAGATGCCTGTAGATGAACGAACTAGGCAGCCGTATGGTTTATTGCACGGGGGAGCGTCCGTTGCCCTTGCTGAATCTGTTGCAAGTTTTGGCGGCATGCAGCTGGTGGATCGTGCAAAACAGGCTGTCGTCGGCCTTGAAATCAATGCCAATCATGTAAGGGGCGTCCGTTCCGGTTTTGTTACCGCAGAAGGGAACATCCTCCATCGCGGGAAGACGACGATGGTGTGGGACGTGAAAATCCGTGATGAGGAGAGTCATCTTATCTGCGTTTCACGCTGTACATTGGCCGTTATCGACTTACCAAAACCAAAATGAATCAATAGAACAATCGCAGCGCAATGATTAGTATCCGGTTTAAGTATAATATGGCAGCAGATTATTGTATGAGAAGAGGTGTTTTTATGCTGGTTGGTCATATACAAGAAATCACCCGTCATCCTGTAAAATCATTTACTGGTGAACAGGTACAGAAAACAAGGGTGATGGATTATGGATTATATGGAGATCGCAGCCATGCCTTTAAAGGCAAAAATGGGAAATTCCTGACGATAACCCAAGTCCCGGAAATGGTCCGTTATCAAGCTGCTTTTTCTGGTGAGGAAACCGTTGACCAATATCCGGAAATCAAGGTGAAGACCCCAACAGGACAGGTGCTGACATGGGGAGAGGAAGCCTTTCAGGAGGAAATGGAGCGGTTGTTGAAACAGGAGGCAGCACCAGTTGTTTATCATCCTGCACATATTCCGTTAGGTGCGATTGAAGAAGAAAACATCCTGCTTGTCAGTGATGCCTCGATTGGCGAATTGACAAAGCTTTGGGGAAAAGAACTGGATGGCAGGAGATTCAGGCAAAATTTGGTGCTATCTTTAGTGAACAAAACGCCCTTTTTAGAAGAGCAATGGTTCGGAAAAAGGATTCTAATCGGAAATGAAGTGGAATTGGAGATCAAAAGGCATTGTGAGCGTTGTATGATCATAACGGTCGATCCAAGCGATTCCCATAGGGATCCAACTCTCCTGAAAACTGTCGTCAAGGAAAGGAACAATCATTTTGGCGTATATGCCTCAGTCATCAAAACAGGTGAAATCAGAGTGGGCGACCAAGTATTTTTAAAGGATTGAAACAGAAAAGAGCTGCTCCTGTAATCAGGGCAGCTCTTTTTCATGGCAGGGATCACTGGGTTTTCTTTAAATCATCCTGGATACTCCGATCCCACATTTTTATGCCAGTATGATAAGCCGAGCGCATGATTAAATGTCCGGCAACAGGACTGGTCATGAAGATAAAGATGATTGCTAGCACGACCCGGAAATCGAAATGGCCATGTTCATAGTAAAAATATAACAAGGTGCCGATCAGGATGAACATGATTCCAAGTGTCGAGCTCTTTGAGGCAGCGTGATTTCTGGTATAGACGTCGGGCAGCCGGATGATGCCGAAAGCCGAGACTAAAAAGAGAAAGACTCCCATCAATAGGAATAGGGCCGATAGGATTTCAACGATTGCGGTCATCTTCGATTATCTCCCCTTTCTCAAGGAATTTGGCGAAAGCGACCGTTCCGATGAATGATAGGATCCCGAGCAGTAGAATGGCTTCCAGATATGCGCTTGTATCCATGACAATGGAGGCAAGTGCAACGATCGCGATAAGATTGATTCCCATTGCATCGAGTGCGATGACCCGATCCGGTACGGAAGGCCCTTTGATTAAACGGTATAAGAATCCAATCATGGAAAGCGAAACACCTAGCAACGCGATTTTAAGCATTAGATCGAACATTATTTGCCCACCTCCATAATCGCTTTTTCAAATGTATTCTTAATGCTGTCCACAGCCTCATCTTTGTCGGCAATATCCATCGCGTGGATATAAAGAATCCGATTATCTTCCGATACCTCAACGACAAGTGTTCCTGGTGTAAGTGTAATTAAATTCGATAGTATCGTAATTTCCCAATCCTTGGTCAGCACGGTTTCAAATGCGAATATGCCAGGTCTCATATCCAGGCTCGGTTTAAGCACGGCCTTCAGGACGCTAATGTTGGAAAGTATGAGTTCCCTTGCGAATATGAGGAGCAATAGAACGACGGCATTCACCCTTTTCAAATAAAAACGTTCATTGAAAAAATGACGGAAGACGAACATGATGCCGAGCCCCAATATATATCCGATGATAAAAGTGCTCCCATTAAACTCATTTTTCAAAAACATCCAGATAACCGCAAGGAACACATTCAATAAAATTTGGAATGACATCAGGCACTACTCCTTTAAAACCGCTTTGTTATAGATTTCGGGATTCATTAATGAATCTACAGCTTGTGTAATGAATGGGTAAATCGATTCAGTCCCTACTCCGAATAAGACGGAAATGATCACAAGAATGACGGCAGGGACCAGCATTTTATTAACCGTTTGATTAGTTAAGGTATAATCAGCTTTCGGAGTTCCCCAAAAGCCATTCATGAATATTTTCATGACGGAATATAGGACCATCAAACTTGAAAGTAAGACAATGGCCATTCCAAAGTAGGCCCCTTTTTCGGCAGCTCCCTGAAGAATCAGGAGCTTGCCGGCGAAACCGCTGAACGGCGGGATTCCCGCCAATGATATGGCAGCTATGAAGAAGGTCCATGCAACGGCCGGGTATTGCTTGATCAAGCCGCCCATGTCCCGCAAATCATCCGATCCGCTGATTTTGATCATGATGCCAACCAGCAGGAAGAGTGCAGCCTTGATCAGCATGTCATGAATGATATATAGAATGGAGCCTGATAAAGCCTGTTCATTCATGACGGAGATGCCGAACAGGATAACCCCGACAGCGATGATGATATTGTAAATGATGATTTTTTTTACATCCCAATAAGCTATCGCACCAATGACACCGATGATGATGGTCAAGATGGCAAGTATCGCAAGGAAAGTATGGGTGAAATCCTGGTCATGATAAAACATGAGTGTATAGGTCCTGAAAATGGAATAGATCCCGACCTTTGTCAGCAATGCCCCGAATAGGGCCATCACGGGAATGGGCGGAGCATAATAGGACCCAGGGAGCCATTGGAAGAGCGGGAAAATGGCTCCCTTCAAACCGAATACGATCAAAAAGCCAATCGCTATCACCGAGACGATTCCAGGCTGGTTGACTTCCGCTATCTTCTGGCTGATGTCCGCCATGTTCAATGTTCCTAGAACTGAATAAAGGTACGCCACCATGATGACGAAAAAGGAAGAAGAAAGCACATTGACGATGATATACTTCAATGATTCCCTCAGCTGGATTTTCGTCCCTCCCAGTACAAGCAGCACGTAGGAAGCCATCAGCATGACTTCGAAGAAAACGAATAGATTGAAAAGATCCCCCGTAAGGAAGGCACCGTTTACACCAATCAGCAAAAATTGAAATACAGGATAATAATAATGTCTTTCACGTTCCTCCCCTATGGAATAAAACGAGTAAAGCAGTATGGCCAATCCAATGATATTCGTGGTCAGTACGAGCAGCGAAGAAAGCATATCTGCGACGATCACGATCCCGAATGGCGCATCCCAGCTGCCGACACCTAAAGTCAAGATCCCTTGAGTATGGACCGTAAACACTAGATAAAGGGAAATCGCAATTCCTATTAGAGAAGAAAAAAGGGATATCCCTCTTTGGAGTTTGATTTTTTTTGCAAAGAAAATGAGAAAGATGCCTGTGAAAAGCGGCCATAAAACAGGCATGAAAGTTAGATTATTCATTCGCTTCCGTACCTCTCATTTCATCCATGTCATCCGTACCGAGTTCCTGGTAGGTCCGGTATGCAAGTACCAGCAGAAATGATGTGACCCCGAAACTGATGACGATCGCCGTCAAGATAAGCGCTTGCGGAAGCGGATCGACATAGGATGCGGCTTCATCACTCAGCAATGGAACGGAACCGCCTTTCAAACCGCCCATCGTCAATATCAAAAGGTGGGCGCCGTGACTAAGCAGCCCAGTACCGATTATGATTCTTAAAATGCTTTTGGAAAGCATTAAATATGTTGCACACATAAATAGTATTCCAATGACAATGGCCATTAAAAGTTCCATTATTCACTCTCCCCTATCGTTTGAATAATGGTCATCGTTACACCAACAACCACAAGATAAACACCCAGATCAAAAAGTACCGCGGTATGAAGCGAAATGTGCCCAAGAAGCGGTAAATCAACATAATGATAAACATGTGTCATGAGGGGCACCCCAAACACCAGCCCACCGGCTACGGTCAAGCTTGATATGAGCAAGCCTGAACCGATCATTAACTTATAGTCAATCGGCAAGATGCCGGTAACGGTCTTAATGTCGAAAGCGAGCAACAGCAGGACTATGGCGGCTGAAGTCATTAAACCGCCGACAAACCCGCCTCCTGGCGAATAATGCCCGCCTAAAAAGATGGCAACCGCGAACAGCAGGATAACAAAGGCGGCGACTTTCGTAACCGTTTGAAGAATTAGGTCATTTTGCTTCATGATTTATCTTTCCTCCCCGTCAAACGCAGTTTGATCATCGCGAATATTCCGAGCGCAGCGATGGAAAGGACAGTGATTTCAAACATTGTATCAAGTCCGCGGAAGTCAACGAGAATGACGTTCACGACGTTTTTTCCGCCTGCTTCCTTATAAGCATTTTCAAGATAGTAATTTGATATGGAATCAAATAGTTTATTGCTATGTGCCGATAAGGCAATCAATGTCACGATGACTCCTACACCAATGGATATCAACGCGTTATTCAACTTGAATGTCATCCGTTCTTCCTTTCTGCTTGCCATTAATGGAAGGTGGAAGAAACAGAGCAAAAACAGGGATACCGAAATCGTTTCGATGACTAGTTGGGTCAGGGCTAAATCTGGTGCCCGCAGCAAAACGAAAAATAAGGAAATCGTATAACCGACCGCTCCTAAGATGATAATGGAAGTTAAACGGGATCTTGCAAACAGAATGGCGATCGAGCCAATTACGATGATCGCAGCCAATATCAATTCATATAGGCCAATCCGGGCAAAGTTCCCTGTATCCAATTTAAATGCATCCTTCCAATAAAGCGTAAAGCCCAATGAGAGAATGAAGAAAAGGAAGATTGAAAGCAGATATGTCCGAATATAACCTGTCATTAAAAATTTCATGACTGATGATGCTGAGCGATCGAGCCCTCTAACCCCGTTATCATACAAAGCATTCAGGGAGATGCGTTCAGGAATCCATCTAGTGATCTTCTGCCACTTCGGAAGCGTTTTGTATAAAAGGATTCCAAATGCTATGATGCCGACGGTCATCCATACTTCAGGTTTGAATCCATGCCAGAAGGCGATATGGACTTGGAAATCGGGACCCGCCAAGCTAGGCTGTATGCTGGCTACCGCAGGTTCAATGATCCGGGAAGATAGCAAGTTTGGAAAAATACCGAAAACGATGACCAGCGAAGCAAGGATGATCGGGGATATCAGCATCCCGACCGGTGCCTCGTGGGGCCTCTTGTCCAATAGTTGCAACTGAAGTTTGCCTGTAAAGGGTTTGAGCACGACGATCATGCTATATATGAAAGTGAATACACTGGCTACCCATGCCGCCACAGGGAAAAGGACCCCCCATGTCTCCATATTGAAGATATTCAATTCCAATACATTCACCATGCTGGCCAAGAACATTTCCTTGCTCAAAAAACCATTGAAGGGCGGAAGTCCAGCCATTGAAAAAGCGCCTATGACAGCGACGGTGAAAGTGATCGGCATCACCTGCATCAATCCGCCGAGCTTTCTGATATCACGTGTACCTGTTTCATGGTCAATGATGCCGGCAACCATGAAAAGGCTGCCTTTAAAGGTCGCATGATTAATCAAGTGGAATACTGCAGCAACCGTGGCTGCCAAGTATATATTTTCCCCAAAAGATTCATAGTGGAGGGCCGCTGCCCCAAGTCCCAAAAGCGACATGATCAATCCGAGCTGACTGATGGTGGAAAAAGCGAGAATACCCTTTAAATCAGTCTGCTTGATTGCTGAGAATGAGCCCCAGAACAGGGTGATCAGTCCGGCGATCGAAACGAGCCAGAACCATAATCCTGATTCTGCAAAAACAGGGCTTAATCGGGCTACCAAATAAATTCCGGCCTTGACCATTGTGGCGGAATGAAGGTAAGCACTGACCGGTGTCGGGGCTTCCATCGCGTCAGGAAGCCAAATATGGAACGGGAACTGTGCAGATTTGGTGAACGCTCCAAGCAGCACAAGCAAAAGTGCAGGAATGAAGAGCGAGTGGTCCATAAGTTCCCCGCTTTGGGCAATCAATTCACGAATGCTGAATGTGTTCCCCATAATGGAAAGGAGAATGATGCCGCCAAGCAAGCTTAAGCCGCCAAGCACAGTGATCAACAGGGATTTCTGCGCCCCATAACGTGAACGCTCCCTTTCATTCCAATATCCTATCAAGAGAAAAGATGATAAACTCGTGAATTCCCAAAATGAATAAAGAACAATTAGATTATCGGATAAGACGACACCAAGCATCGCTCCCATGAAAAGCAAAAGGAAGACGTAAAATTGGTTCAGCCTTTCTTTCTCTTTCGATAAATAGAAAATTGAATACAGAACGACGAGTGAACCTATACCTGTAATGAGCAAGGCGAACAAAAGGCCTAGTCCATCTATATAGAAATCAACGTGAATTCCGAGAGAAGGAATCCATGTAGCGCTTTCCATAATGATATCCCCTTGTTTGGTCAAGGAAATGAACCTTGAAAAATACGTGAAAAGGAGAATCGGTAAAATCAATACAAACCATCCTGTATGTATTTGTCGAAATAGTTTGTATAATATTGGTACGATGATTGCTAATAGAAACGGTGATAATACCGCCCAATGAAGTAAAGACATAAACTCCCTCCCTTTTTAAAACGAACCTCAGCCGTCTTATTATGCTTTTTTTTGAGCAATTCTAGACGTTAGGAAATCTTCGCTGAATATGTATTTTTTTATCGAATACTTGCCTCGCTTAAAAGTATAACGCAATTTATGTGGGTTTGCATGGCTTTGAAAACGGTGAAGGCCAACTTGAACGAAGTTTTATATATAGGTAGAAAAGGAGGGGGAACCAACCTGAAAAATTTTATAAAAAATTTTTTTAAGGGTGAATTAATAGAATATCCATTGTGAAATAGTGGATTACCTAGCATAATATAGGGTAAAAGACGCGCGGATGGAGAAATCATGAAAAACACATATTTACTTAGCTATTTACCAATCATTTCAATCTTATTATTCAGCCTCTCCTTTGCCATTTATGGGGAAATGCAAATGCTCAAGTTATTTGGTAATTTGGGAATTTACCAAGGGATGCTTGAGTTCTTTTCTGAAACCGGCATCAAACTGGCGCTGCTGATCGTATTGCTCCTATCATTCTTCATGGTTTTCGCTGCATTGAAGCTGATCTCCGATACGATATTGGAGCTGTCTTTATTATTCTTTTCCAAGGATTCGGAGGGTAAAGCCCTTACCAGTGTAAGAAAGGGAGCGGTCATATATGTGATTGGCGGTACCTGTTCATTGTTCAGTGTTCAATTCATCATCGGGCTTGGGTCGATCTTTATCGCAACGAATATTGTGGCTTTAATTTATTTTGTCAATAAGTTAAGCCTAAGCCTGGACTTATCGAGGCTGGTGGGATTGGTCTTCTTTCCAATCTTCGCTTGGACGGCACTGATTTCAATTGTCGCTTATGCGGGATTGAAGCTTTATAACAGCGTTATTGCAAGTCTTCCCATATAGCAAAAAAGAAGGTGCCATCTCGGCACCTTCTTTTTTCATTCGGCAGTCTGGCTGATATCTTTCCAAATCAATACATGGGGTGATTGTGAATAGATGGATTGTAAAGTGGATGGCTTGTCTCTTCCAACCCAAACTCCCGTTGTATAGTTTGCTGTCAGACCGACAAACCATATGTCTTTCACGTCATTGGTCGTACCGGTTTTCCCGCCGACATAATCCGTAGGAAAGTAGGCTTTGCGGGCTGTCCCGGAAAGGGCCGTTTCGTGGAGCAGCTGCCGCATCTTGGCTACGGTGCCTTTGCTCCATATCTCCTTGGAACGGTCTTTCCATTTATAAAGGACTTTACCTTCTTGATCGGTGACTTTAGTAATGGCGCGCGCTGGCTGATAGTTTCCGTCATTGAAGGAAGTATAGGCATCCGTCAGTTCTAGGGGACTCATGCCATATTCGAATCCGCCTATGGCCGAACTTGTATGGTGGTCTTTTTTGCTCACCTTTTTAAAGTCGAAAGCATCCAGGTACTTGAAACTCGTCTCAACCCCCGTCTTTTCAAAAAGCCTTATGGCGGGTGTGTTATAGGATTGAGCGAAGGCAGTTCTTATTGAGACCATCCCGTAGCTGGCACCGCTATAATTCTTTGGGCAATAGCTATTGCTGCAATAGCTTGCTCCACTAACGAGCTGATTGATGTCAGCATCCGTTTCTTCTAAGTAGGGAGCATAATCGAGAAGTGGCTTAATGGCTGACCCTGGCTGCCTATAGCTTTGGTATGCCCGATTGAAAGAATTTTTTTTATAATCCTTTCCCCCAATCAAAGAGACAAGCTCGTGCGTATGATGCTGTATAACCACTAAAGCTCCCTCGATATCATTGACACCGAGTTTTGATTGAACAGCAGTCTTTGACTGTGTTTGCAGTTTAGTATCGAGGGCGGTATGGATGGTTACACCGGAATTCAAAAGCTTTTTTATCTTTTTATCCAGCTCGGCTTCTGCCTGCTTACGGATAGCGATATCAGGGCTTTGCAGAGTTTTGTCGAGACCCTCGGAGGATGCAACCAGATTTTTCAATTCCTGATGAACATACGTCACGTAATCGGGATATAAGTCGACTGGGGTGGACAAGTCTAATTTAATCGTACTTTTGATAAGTTTTTCGTACTCGTCCTGTTTTAAATCACCTTCGGCCACCATTTGTTTCAGTAATCTCTCCTGACGCTGTTTCGTTGCATCGAAATGTTTAAGAGGATTATAGTTTTCCGGATTATTAGGGATTGCGGCCAGGAAGGCAAGTTCTGCCTTGGATAACTCTCCAGTCGGTTTACTGAAATAATATTGGGAAGCAGCTTCGATTCCATATGCGCCATTACTGAAATATATGGCATTCAAATACAGCTCCATGATTTCCGGTTTTGATTTTTTTCTCTCTATCTGATGGGCATAAATGAACTCACTGAGTTTTCGGCTATACGTCCTATCATGTGAGAGATAAACATTCCTGGCCAGTTGCTGGGTAATGGTACTGCCGCCTTGTTCGATTGCTTTATTTTGTGAATTGATAAGAAGCGCCCTGCTTATGCCGGATATGTCAACGCCTGCATGATCATAAAATTTCTGATCCTCTGTAACGATGAACAGATTTTCCAGGAAAGGGGGGATGTCTTCAAGTTTTAGGTAAGTTCGTTTCTCACCAGTGGAAATTTCACTGATGACCTTTCCATTTGCGGCCTTCATGTAACTATTCTGAGCCAGTTTTATCGATTCAATGGGAATTCGCTCGTCGAGTACATGATAGGGAGATTGCGCTACGGACCACTCCTGATAAGAAAGGAAAATGGAAAGGATCAGTATCGGAACTAAGAGGAAAATCGTGATATAACCAAGATACGTGCGCATAGTTCAACTTCCTCACTAATATATTTTTAGTATGTCCTTGGATTGAAGGGATGAAAAAATGGTACTTTTGGTCCATTCATCCATCATAATCCAAATAAGGTAGATAATAAAGAGTTTTGGGTAAATTAGGTATGACGTCAGGGTCCGTATCCGAATGGTATGTTACGATCCTAAGAAAAAATTCTAAATCTTCTGTTATAATGAGAAAAAACATTTTTTGCTTATAGGTTGATGTCAGGAATATGAAGGGGGTCATAAAAATGGAGGAACAACAGCAATATGTATTCATTGATTTTGAATTTACGATGCCGGAAGGAAAAGCCAATCCAGTAGGGTTTTATCCGGAAATCATTGAGGTTGGTTTAGTCACCGTCATTAATGAGACCATTCAGGAACAATTCTCATCTTTTGTTAACCCGATGAAATTTCCAGTTTTGACGGGGAGATGCAAGAAGTTCTTGAACATTGCCCAGGATCAGGTGGACCGGGGGATTTCATTTGAAGAGCTGGTCACTTTATTGAAGAAAATGGATGAGCAGCACCCGACGACGATTGTTACATGGGGAAATATGGACATGAAGGTGCTTCGCCAGAACTGTCAGAAAGCAGGGTTGGATTTCCCTTTTTCAGGAAAACAAATTGATCTTTGCCTGGAGTATAAACGCTTTTTCGGGGATCAAAACCAAACCGGACTTTGGAAAGCTGTACAGGCCTATGGCAAAGAAGGGACAGGCAAGCATCACAGGGCGTTGGATGATGCCATTACGACATATAATATCTTTAAGTTAGTAGAGAAAGATAAAAGTTATATGAAAAATCATGAACCGACGACAATTGGCGATCGCATTGATTTATCAAAGGTTTTGAATCATTTAGCGTTATAAAAGCCAAATCATATACTACTGATTTGGCTTTTATCATGCTTTATTTGAAATAGTCTGCTGCTAGATCTTCAAGCAACTGTAAGCTTTTATCATTCCACTCTGTTTGGGCTTCGCTTAAAGTGCTTTTCATTTTCTCAACTGCTTCTCTTAAGGATTCCTTATACTCAGGAATCTCCTCATCAAAGTTCTTTATCATATTCTTTGGTACATTGGTTTGCTCCCGGAATGCCAGAGCACGCCGTTGATGGAACATGGACACTTCCGTTTGCTTCGGGTTATGAAGATCTCCCTGCATGGGATGCTTCAAGACAGCCAACACTTTAACAAGATATGCAGCAGGTCTGATATCGGTGACTTCCCCGATGTATTTTCCAGTTTTATATATGGCGGTAACCTTATCGCCTATTTTAAAATCCTGTTCTGACATTTCCCTACCACCTTTCTTTTAACTTCCTTCATGATACATAAGAACAACGATTTTTCACAGCGAATTTGTTCAATTTCGTAAAGATGCTTTTTTTATGAAAATCGTGTAAAGTGTACAAATGAAGATGAAAAATGGTGTTTCATGCCATTTTATTTTTAAAAAGAAAGAGGTTATGTCCAATGACAAACTTTCCACAATTAACAAGTGAAGTTTTGGAAAATGAAAAAGCGGTTATCATGCAAACGACGATGGGCGATATTAAAATTAAACTATTCCCTGAACTGGCTCCAAAGACAGTGGAGAATTTCCTGACACATGCTGAAAACGGTTATTACGAAGGAATCATCTTCCACCGTGTCATCAAGGATTTCATGCTTCAAGGCGGAGATCCGACAGGGACTGGAATGGGTGGAGAAAGTATCTGGGGAGCTCCATTTGAGGACGAGTTCTCCATGCAATTATTCAATTTGCGCGGAGCTCTTTCCATGGCTAATGCAGGCCCGGGAACAAACGGCAGCCAATTCTTCGTCGTACAAGCCCAGCATGTGGACAGCAGGATGGGTGAGCAAATGAAGCAAGCCGGTTATCCGGAGGAAATCATCAGTGCATATATGGAACAAGGAGGCACACCATGGCTGGATCATAAACACTCTGTTTTTGGACAAGTGGTCGAAGGCATGGACGTTGTTGATACGATTGCCAACGTGGAGACAGTTGCGGGAGACAAGCCAGCAGTGGACGTGGTCATAAAAGGGATCACCATTTTATAAATAAAAGAAAAGCGGGGGGCTTACTGCCTCTCGTTTTTTTATGTTTTAGTGGATTAGGCCCACTAGTGGATTGTTCTGGTAATTGATATAATGGGATAATGCAGTTTAATTCCCTATCAGGAAGGATGTATCGGATGGACTTTCTCAATCATGCTTTACTGGGTTTGTTTCTTTACTTTCCAGAAGACAAGACTGAATATATCTCGGCTGGTATAACTTGCTTCATTTTTTTAGTGGCAGCCGTTTTTACGATGAGGGCAATTATAAGATATTCAAAGAAGGAAGAAATGAAAACCAAGCAATTCGAAGATGAAGTCACCAAAAGGAACCAGCGAATGAAGGATGATACCATTTCTTGATCCTAGAAGATGCCAGCAATTTGCGAGCCCCGTTTTTTTGATATTGATTTTCTGAATATGAATGGTATTATGTTTTTGTTTGAAGGTAGAGATGAATTAAATGTTCCCTTATCAGCATAAGCATTTTATACTATAAACATAGAGATAGAAATTTTGGGGGCGTAATTGGTTATGCAAATCATAGCGAAAAGAATGATTGCGGCAGATACGGTTAAGGATTTTTTCATTCAGCACTGGGAGACGACTCAAGTCGTTTTTTCAAGAGGCTTGTTTCATTATGCGGAACTTGAGGGTGTTGGGGTGATGGACGAGAATGAAAAAATCACGGGGTTGGGAACATACAAATTATCCGGCCATGTTTGTCAGATCATCTCTTTGAATAGTGAGCATGAGAATCAAGGTGTGGGCTCATCGTTGCTTTACGTGATGGAAAATATCGCTAAGGAAAAAAATTGCCATACTATTAAAGCGATTACAACGAACGATAATCTACAGGCATTGAAGTTTTTTCAAAAGCGTGGTTATGTCATCTCGGAAATCGTTAAAAATGCCGTTGAAGAATCACGGAAAATCAAGCCCGAAATACCATTTTACAGTTTTGATGGAATTCCGATCAGAGACGAGATAATACTGGAGAAATACTTATAATAAGGTGAGATTCACCTGGATTTTGATAGGGGGAATAGGGATGTTTAAGAAAATGGCGGCGGATGCCCTTGGTCTTAGTGATATTGGAAGTGTGATTAAGCCTGCTGATTATGACAAGGTGGATGCAGATGACTATATCATGCATGAAGATGGGGAAAAGATTTATTTCCTGATCAAATCGAAAACCGATGAGTATTGTTTTACGAATCAAGCCTTCATACATTTGGACGGCACAAGTGCCATAAGCAAAAAGCGTACACTTACAAGGTATAGCTACAGCCAGCATAATATTTCCAACGCTACACTTGAAACCGCAGGGACCGTGGATTTGGATGCGGAAATTAAATTTTCGATCGGTGCAAAGACTTTCTCGATTGATGTCCATAAGAAATTCATTGAAGAATTAAAAGACTTATTCAAATCACTCGTGAAAATCTCGGAAATTTGCCATGAGAATGAGTATGCCCTTCAATATGCCCAGCAAAGCGTAAACCTTGCTTCTTCCACTTTGAACCAGGTTCGAACTGATGGCAGCCAAATGGCTGCAAGTTTCAAGGAAATTAATTCTGCAGCTTTCGAATGGTTGATGGATAGCCGGAAAAAGTACCATGTTAAAGATTTCGGCTTTGTTTTCGAGAAATATATCAATAATTAAAAAAGGAGGCGAACACGGAATGATGTGTCCGCCTTCTTTTTTAATTGTTCAAATCACTCAAGCCAGGGCTATGTTCATTTGGCATATCCGGCATTTCAGGGACAGGGAATCCTTTTGGCGGATCGGTAACAGCAAGGTTTCCGCCATTTCGGCTCGGTGTCTCCCCTTTGAAAATCTCGCCGATTCGTGTTTGGTCCAGCCTGAAATTGAATTGTGCATTATGGTAGCCTAAATCCACATATTTGCGGCATTCAGGATATTTGTTCAAATCATAATTAGGTACAGGGAAGATTTTTCCCCAGTCAACCCCAAGCGTTTCTAATGCCTTGGCAAATGCATTTTGGTGGGCATTGTCGCGCACCATTAAAAATGCCAGTGTTTCGCGCATAGATTTATTGGAACTCATTTCATAAATCCTGGACTTTTGCAGGACCCCCGTGGATTCAAGCATGACATTGTTCAAAAGGTTAGCCACAAGATTACCATGATCATAAACCCCTGATCCATTCCATGGATTGCCGCCAGCATCGACGGGCAGGGATGCTTTCGCACCGATGATGAAGTGATGGGGGTTTGCACCGCCTTTGATGACTTCATCCAGTGGGGCGCCATCGGTAGCGGAATCTCCAGGCATATTCCCGCCAGCACCATTCAGCAGCTGGTTTATGGTTGATTGGACAAGTTCAATGTGGCTTAGTTCCTCCAAGAAAACTCCACGGAGTAAATCACGATATTGTTTAGCCTTGCCGCGGAAGTTTGCGCTTTGGAATGAATACTGCATCATCGTCCGCATTTCGCCGAATTGTCCTCCAAGCGCTTCCTGAAGTACTTTTGCTGCATTCGGATCAGGCTTATCGGGAACGATTATATTGATTAAGTCTTCTTTCTAGAAATACAATTGAAAAGCCCTCCTTGAAGTTAATATTCCTAAGTTAGCTTCTGTTATCTGAATTAAATTATTCCTAAGGTAAAAAGTACCTTTATGGAATGGCGGGAAGAGAGAAATACTAGAGGGAAGAACGATTTTGAAAGGATGTTGCACATGCTATCCAATCAGCAGCTTAAAGAATTTCAACAGCAATTGCAGCAATCGAAGCAAGAGTTGGAAGAGCGGTTAAATGATTCAGGCAACCACGATTTAAGAAGAAGCTTGGAGGATTCGACAGGTGAGTTATCGAGTTACGATAATCATCCCGGAGATGAAGGAACCGAGTTATATGAACGGGAAAAGGATTTGGCCCTTTCCGAGCATGACCGCGATGAAATAAGGGATATTGAACGAGCGCTTTCCGCCATCGAGGCAGGTGATTATGGAAAGTGTGAGGTTTGTTCAAAGGAAATACCTCTTGAACGTTTGAATGCCATCCCTACCACTACTTATTGTGTCGAGCATACTCCATCACAGGAAACTTCAGACAATCGGCCGGTGGAAGAGGAAGTGCTGGGACCCCCATTTGGAAAGTTCGATTATGATGACCGTCACGAATCGGTAGCATACGATGCGGAGGATTCATGGCAGGATGTTGCCAGTTATGGAACATCTGAATCGCCTTCCGATTTTGTAAATCCGCCAAACGATTATGAAGATATGTATGTCGAGTCCGAAGAAAATATCGGATATGTCGAAAATTATGAAAACTTCGTTGGTGTGGATCTATACGGTAAAGAGATAACGGTTTATCCAAACTCCCAATATCAAGAATTGAAGGAAGAACTTTTTGAAGAAAATATTCAAACCTCGTTTGGGGATTTGCCACGATATGAGCATGATCCTTATGTCGATGAAGAGAAAGATTGAAAAAGAAGAACCAGGATTCTAATCCTGGTTCTTCTTTTTATTTATGAAAACGCCAATTTCAAACGGTTTAGCCCTTCCATCAGGACGCTGCGTGAACAACCTAGATTCATTCGGACGAAACCTTCCCCGCCAGGTCCATATTTTGAACCAGGTTCCAATGCGAGCTTCCCTTGATGGATCAGTCGATCCTTGATTTCCTTGTCGGTCAATCCAAGGTCACGGCAGTCAATCCATAAAAGGTAAGAAGCTTCCGGATGCATGACATGCAGCGAAGGGATTTCGGCAGCAATGAATTCCTCTGCCACTTTAATATTTTCCTCAATGTAGCCAATCATTTCTTCAAGCCATTCCAGGCCCTCTCGATAAGCGGCTTCCATTGCTGTTAAGGCAAAGATGTTAAGACCATGGAAGGCCAGTTTCGTTTGCGCCTTTTGCAGTTGCTTCTGCAATTTTTCATTACTGGCGATCAGGAATGAAGCCTGAATGCCGGCAATATTGAATGTTTTGCTTGGCGCCATCAATGTAACGGTTATGTCCGCCAAATTTTTTGAAAGCGAGCCGATCGGATAATGCCTTGATGTTTTATGGAATAAGTCAGCATGTATCTCATCACTGACGATGACTACATTATATTTTGCACATAACTCCCCGATTCGTAACAGTTCGCCCTTTGTCCAAACGCGTCCGCCCGGGTTATGCGGACTGCAAAAAAGGAATAGTTTCACTCCGCTTTTCAGCTTGTCCTCAAAATCGGTGAAATCAATCTCGAAGCGGTCCTCTTCCATGATAAGGGGACTATTGACCACCACCCGGTCATTATTTTTGATCATATCAAAAAATGGGGTATAGACTGGAGATTGTAACAATATTTTATCGCCCGGGTTCGTGAATGCTTGGATCGTTGTACCGATTGCAGAAACGACGCCAGAGCTAAATGAAATCCACTTCTTATCGATTTGCCAGGAGTGCCGGTCTTTAAGCCAGCTTTGAATTTCGGTGAAAACCGTTTCAGAAGGGACCGTATAGCCGAAAATTGGATGGTTCAAACGTTCCATCAATGCCTTTTGAATGCCCTCAGGAGATGGGAAGTCCATATCGGCAACCCACATCGGAAGAACATCTTCGCGACCATATAATGATGTGAGCGAGTTTTTATCCCATTTTGCAGACCCTGAATTTTCCCTGTTTATTTGTTCTTCGAATATTGACTTGTTCAAAATATCCACCACCGAATAAAAATTTGTCATTTCGCGAAAAGCTTGTTGTTATGATACTATGAAATCATGTTCTTTGAAAATATTGAGCAGGTGATGATTAAATGGATACACAGCAAATGAATCTAGCGTTGGTTGCCGTATTGCAAGAATGGGATCCATTCAAGATAGGATGGGATCTTTATGAGCCGGAAATTGCAGATACGGTCGTAGCAATCCGGGATATAGATGAACCAAAGGAACTGGCGGAAAAAATAAAATCCATTTACGAGTTCTCGTTCGATGAATCCGTTCAGATGGAAAAGTGCCTTGAAGTTGCACAACAGCTGCTCATCATAAAAAATAATGCCAGCTGTTCGATCTAAAGGTGAAAAAGGGTGTACCCATCAGGGGCACCTTTTTTAGGTTTTTTTTGCTCTATACTCGTAGTTTGTGCAGTACAATCGCAATTTGTGCAGTATACTCGTAAATTTGCGCAATCTACTCGTGAGTTTGTGCAATTTACTCGTGAATTTGCGCGATATACTCGTGAGTTTGTGCAATTTACTCGTGAGTTTCGGCGATTTACTCGTGAATTTCAGCCATTTACTCGTGAGTTTGCACGATTTACTCGTGAATTTCGGCGATATACTCATGAATTTCGGCGATATACTCATGAGTCGTTGGGGTGGCCACTCCAATAAACCCTTTAATTAATTGATATACTTCTTCCGGTTTCTCCTCTGGAAGAAGGTGCCCGGATTCCTCAAGGACAACAAGCTTGGAATTAGGCAGGTCTTCATGGAGCCTTTGGCCAATATTCAATGGCACAACTCGATCATGCCTTCCCCAAATAAGCAGGCATGGTGTATGGATATCACTAAGGTCCTCCTTCAATAAATCGACTTCCTTGTCTCGAAGCATCCTCCCCAATGCCCGGAAAATATCATGCTTCTTTATGAAGGGACCTAGGTATCCCTGCCGCATTTCATCGTCAATCATTGCCGGGTCGTGGACGACATTTTTCAAATTCTTTTCGATACCTGATTTTTGTAGATACCGTTTTATCCCGAATGAAAAGAAGGGCAGGTAACTGACCATCTTCATTTTCTCCGAATAGCTGGGCTGATAGCCTGAACCGGCAAGAAGAATGGCATGGTCGACAAGATGAGGATACGATTTGATGAGCTGCAGGGAAATCTGCCCGCCCATGGAATGGCCGATGGTGCTGAATTTCCTGATGTCTTTTCCTTCTAAGAACATAACGACTGAATTGGCAATGTTCCGGAATGAATATGTATATCGATAATCTTTTCCGCTTTGCCCGAATGGCGGGAGGTCTATGGAAATCACATTGTATTCCTTGATTAAATAGGGCACTAATTTACGGAAACTGAAGCTCGACGACAAAAATCCATGAAGCAGGACAAGGGTGGGTAGGGAATCGTCGATTCGGTCATATTCAAAATAGATATCCATATTACCCACCTGTTCGACGCCTTTGATTGTATGACTTTCCATAAAAGCTCCTCCTCCGTAATTGGTCCATGATAAAAATCCATGTTTTCCTTGATATTCCAAAAAAGGTCCTTTAATACTGTTGCATAACAGTAATTGTAATAATAACGATGAAAAAAGACAATTACTATAACAGGTCACCAACCAATTTTGATATAATAGTGTAAGTTTATCCTGACAGAATAGGACTTATTAAATTATTTTGTCATATAGGTTTTTAAAAAAGTCTAATAAGGTAATTCGTGAGACTATCTGCCAGCCAAACCATCACATCTAAATTAGTGAATTCCAAAAGGGGGGTTTTCCAATGCACTTGAATGAAGAGGAATTGGAAGTCTTGAGAATCATTGAAAGTAACAGCCGGATTGATATGAAGGATTTGGCTAAAATGACCGATCAATCAGAATCGGACATTGAAATCACATTGAAGAAATTAGAAGATATGCGGGTCATTGTCCGTTATTTAACAGTCATTAACTGGGCTAAAGTGGATGAATACCATGGTGTCACAGCTATGATCGATGTAAAAGTCACTCCTAAACGCGGCGTCGGTTTCGATGAGGTCGCAAAAAGGATTTATAAATTCAAAGAAGTCCAGTCCGTTTATTTAATGTCTGGGGCTTATGATCTTTCGGTCATTGTCGAAGGACGTTCGATGAACGAAGTGGCAAGCTTTGTTTCGGAAAAGCTTTCGACACTGGATTCCGTCATTTCTACTACGACTCACTTCATTATGAAAAAATATAAGCATGATGGCACTATTTTCGAGCAAACTGAAGAAGATAAGCGGATAGTGGTGTCACCATGATTAAAACGAGTTATGTTTCAAAAACGGTTGCAGATATTAAACCATCAGGCATCCGCCGTTTTTTCGACTTGGCTGCCAATTTGGAAGGGGTCGTCTCCCTTGGTGTGGGTGAACCGGATTTCGTTACATCTTGGGCAGTAAGGGAAGCGGCGATCAACTCCTTGGAGGAAGGGTATACCTCTTATACGGCCAATGCCGGATTATATGAATTAAGGTCGGAAATCAGCGGGTATATGGAGAAGCAGTTCCATGTTTCGTATAGACCGGAGGATCAAATCATCGTCACGGTCGGAGCAAGCCAAGCCCTCGATATTGCCCTGAGGACAATCTTGAATCCGGGTGAAGAAGTCATTGTCGTCGAACCGTGTTTCGTCGCCTATGCACCGCTTGTGACCATGGCAGGGGGAATACCGGTCACGGTCCAAACATCCAAGGAAGATGATTTTAAATTGACTCCCCAACAACTCGAGGCGGCGATCACGCCTAAAACGAAGGCTGTATTAATCTGTTCGCCGAATAACCCGACGGGAACCCAACTTGGGCAGGAAGAATTAGTGATGCTTGCTGACATCGTTAAAAAGCATGACTTGCTGGTGATTTCCGATGAAATCTATGCAGAACTTGCTTATGATGAGACATTCACTTCTTTTGCTGCCATTGACGGCATGCTTGAGCGGACAATTGTCATCAATGGGTTTTCGAAAGGGTTTGCGATGACTGGATGGCGTCTTGGGTTCGTTTGTGCACCTAAGGAAATTTCCGAAGCGATGCTTAAGCTTCATCAATATGCGATGATGTGTGCGCCGACCATTGCGCAGCATGCTGCATTGGAAGCTTTAAAGCACGGAATGCAGGATGTGGAGGAAATGCGCCGCAGTTATCGAAGAAGGCGAAATTATATCGTGAAATCATTTAACGATATGGGGCTGGATTGCCATAATCCTGGCGGGGCTTTTTACGCATTTCCTTCAATCGAGAAAACGGGAATGACTTCAATGGAATTTGCTGAAAAACTTCTGACGGAAGAACTTGTAGCCGTTGTGCCGGGTGATGTATTTGGGGAAAGCGGCGAAGGTCATATCCGCTGTTCCTATGCATCCTCGATGGAACAGCTTCAAGAAGCGCTTAGAAGGATGGAACGTTTCATGAAGAAACATTGTAAATAAAAGCAAAAAAATAGGGATCCGGCCGTTCCAAGCAGCCGGATCCCTTTCCATAGGGGGAATTAGAAAAAAGAGTTAATCTAATGGATTAACATAGAAAGTGTTAATCATAGTATATCCAGTACCCTGGAAAAAAATACACATACTATGACCTTTTTTTGAATTAAGCTTGTGTATTATATAAAGTATGCATAACATTCAGAATTTGGTCTTCACTAAAGTCCTTGGCTGTTCTTAGAATGAGCTCCGCTTTTTTTGTTCCGATTTCTTCAATCAGTTTTTTTATGTCCTCGTCGATACCAGCAGCGTTCCCAGTTTGGGCATCCTTCAGGAATTCTGAAGCAGGAATGTCAAGAACGGTGGAAAGCCGTAGAATGGTTTGTGTATCTGGAATCGATTCACCCGATTCATACATTTCTATCTTCTTCGTGCCCATTCGTAATTTCAAAGCAAGTTCCTGTTGAGTGAGGTTGTGATTTTCTCGGTATTGCCGGATATTCTTCGCGATATTTGACATAGTCAGACACTCCTTTTTCAGGAAATATATTTTCTTCTTGTCATTATTTTACCATATTATTACTTAAGGAAAGTCACGGAATATGTAGGTTTTGTGAAAAAAATGCCGCATCGAGAAATATCGAAACGGCACGTCGGAATGTTAAATGAGACTAGTGGACTTAAGGAATACGAGTATAATCATGATAGGCACGACGTAGCGAATCAGGAAATACCAAAGTTTAAAAAGTGATCGGCCGGAATCAGCGCCAGATTCGAACTCCTTTTGTACCTCGATCCTTTTCATTTGATAGCCGATGAAAAGAGATATGAACAAGGCACCGACTGGCAGCGCGATATTGCTTGTCAGATAATCAGCGAAATCGAATATGGATAAATTGAAAATCTTCACATCCGAAAGCACCCCAAATGATAATGCACTAGGAATCCCAATCAGGAAAACGGTGATACCAGCTATCCAAGAAGCCTTCTTCCGCTTTGCTGCATCACCCTTGATCATGGCTGCAACGGTGATTTCGAGAATGGAGAATGCCGTCGTAAGGGTGGCAAATAATAATAATATGAAGAAAATGAACATGAAGATCCCGCCAAGCGCCATTTCATTGAATACGGCAGGCAACACGACAAAAACCAGTCCAGGCCCGCTTGAGGGGCTGAAACCCAGTGCGAAAACAGCAGGGAAGATGACCAAACCTGCCAGCAAGGAAATGAAGATATTCAGTCCAACTACCGAAAAGGCCGATTTTGTAATATCTTCTTTTTTACTTAAATAGGATGCGTAGGTTACCATCACGGAAACACCGACACTTAGTGCAAAGAAGGATTGGCCAAGTGCCAATAGGATCGTTTCCCCTGTTAATGCGGAAAAGTCCGGCATCAAGAAGAATTTAACACCCTCCATCGCTCCATTCAGAGTCAAGGAACGGATAAGAAGAATGATGAAAAGGATGAACAAGGAAGGCATCATATATTTATTAGCCTTTTCAATTCCCTTTGAAACCCCGCCTTGCACGACCCAAATGGTAAAGACCATGAATAATAACTGAGCGATAACCGTTTCATATGGATTACTGATTATCGTATTGAAGAAGTTCCCGTATTCTTCTTGCGTCAAGTTTGAGAGAGAACCTGTAAAGCTTCTTGCTAAATACGAGATGATCCAGCCTCCGACAACACTGAAGAAGGAAAGAAGAATGATTGAAGCGACGACACCGCCATATCCAATCAACGCCCAAGGCTTTCCAGGGGCGATATGTTTATATGCGCTAATGGCATCTTTCTGTGCATTGCGGCCAATCGTGAATTCCGCTATTAATATCGGTGCACCGATAAGTATGGTGAATAAAATGAAGAGCAGGAAGAAGGCCCCTCCGCCATTTGCCCCAGTCATATATGGGAGCTTCCAGATGGCGCCTAATCCAATAGCGGATCCCGCGGCTGCTAGGATGAACCCAAGTTTTGAAGTCCATTGATCTTGTTTTGACATGATGGAAAAACTCCTTTGGATGTAAAGAATATCTAGCTGTATAATACTTATTTAAAACATTTTCTCATCTTACTATGATTCGGGGGAAATGGGTAGTGCTCACTATTGCAATCTTTAGAAAAATGAGCAAATATTTAAGGGGAATAGAGGTTATTTGCAAATTTTTAGGATAAGTTATACGTAAAGAGCTTATAATATTTATTATTTCCAAAAAACAAACATTTTTAATGAGTAAAATCCCAAAAAGTATGGTATACTTAACTTTGATTATTTTCCAATTATGTGATATAATTTTTTATTGCGTGAAAAGACGAAAAAATATATATAAAATAGGAGTGTTACCATGTCTGAAAAATTCGAAATTGGTGCGGTAGTTGCTGGTAAAGTAACTGGTATTCAACCATACGGTGCATTTGTTGCTTTAGATGATTCAACTCAAGGTTTAGTTCATATTTCTGAAATTACTCACGGCTTCGTTAAAGATATCAACGAACATTTAAAAGTGGGCGATGAAGTGAAAGTTAAAGTCCTTTCCATCGATTCAGCTGCTGGAAAAATCGGCTTATCGATCCGCGCTACAGAAGAAGCTCCTGAGCGTACTGAAGCTCCGAAAAAAGCTCCGAAAAAACGCCAAGCTTCTGTTAAAGCGACATCTCACATCGAATCTACTGAAGGTTTCAACACATTGAAAGACAAACTTCAAGAGTGGATTGAACAATCTCAACGCGAAGACTTAATCAAAAAATAATTTTGGGAACCGGCAGATCCTTCGATCAGCCGGTTTTTTTGTCCAGTGGGGCATATGAATGAAATAAAGCCGGGTCATGTGTTTATCCATGGTCCGGCTTTATTTTATAAAACATAAACAATGTCGATGACATCAACGAGTCGGTTTAGTTTCAGGCTCTCTGGAAATTTCAGGGCTTGGTTTAAAGAGAAGACCAAGATTAATGAGACCGGCGATTCCAACCAACCCATAAACGATACGGGCTAATCCAGCATCTTGCCCCCCGAAAATCGAAGCGACCAAGTCAAATTGGAAAAAACCTATTAATCCCCAGTTGATTGCCCCAATTATTGTAAGAACAAGTGCAGTTCTTTGTATTCCACTCATTGTACTGCCTCCTTTTTTTGAAAAAAATCAGTTCTTTATTTATCATGCTTTTTCATCATGTAAATATACATCACTTCAAAAGTTCCGGGCGGATATTTTGTATTTAAATGGAACATTGGTCATAATGAATAAAAGAAAAACTAGCACATGCACTTTGGACAATTCTAAAACGGAGTCAATGTGGCATCATTAAAGGAGAGATATCATTGGAGAATTACACTTATAAAAATCCTACTAAAGTCATTTTCGGCAAAGGTCAGCTTGAAAGCCTAAAAACTGAAATTCCTGCGTATGGAGATAAAGTTTTACTTGTATACGGTGGGGGAAGCATAAAGAAAAATGGCTTATATGAAAAAGTGGTCAATACCTTGAAAGAGATTGATGCAGAGGTGCACGAACTTTCCGGGGTTGAACCGAATCCACGCATCTCGACAGTCCGAAAAGGTGTTGATCTTTGTAAAGAACATGGTATCGACTTTGTCCTGGCTGTTGGGGGAGGAAGCGTAATCGACGCTACTAAGGCCATCGTTGCGGGTGCTAAATATGAGGGGGATCCATGGGATCTTGTCATTAAGAAGGCACCAGTCGAAGAGGCACTTCCATTCGGAACGGTGCTGACTTTAGCTGCAACCGGCTCTGAAGCGAATTCGGGATCTGTCATAACAAACTGGGAAACGAAAGAGAAATATGGATGGGGAAGTCCATTGGTATTTCCGCAGTTCTCCATTTTGGATCCTGAAAATACTTTTTCAGTACCAAAAGACCAAACGGTATACGGAATGGTCGATATGATGTCACATGTGTTCGAAACGTATTTCCATCCGGAAACGCATGCGCCGCTACAGGACCGTTTTTGTGAATCGCTGTTATCGACGGTGATTGAAACGGCACCTAAACTATTGGAAGACCTGGAGAATTACGAGCACCGGGCTACCATCCTGTATGCTGGAAACCTGGCCTTGAATGGGTCGCTTGGGGTCGGTTACAGCGGTGATTGGGCAACGCATAACATTGAACATGCCGTTTCAGCTGTTTATGACATCCCGCATGCAGGGGGATTGGCCATCTTATTCCCAAATTGGATGAAGCATGTGCTGCATGAAAATGTCGCACGCTTTAAACAAGTGGCAGTCCGTGTATTCCATGTAGATCCTGAAGGTAAGACAGATGAGGAAGCGGCCCTTGAAGGCATTGAAAGACTTAGGTCATTTTGGAGCAGCTTAGGGGCTCCGACCAATCTTTCGGATTATGGCATCGATGACTCACAATTGGAAGTCATGGCTGATAAAGCGATGAGCAGAGGGGATTTTGGAAGATTCAAAGTGCTGAACCGGGAAGATGTTCTTGCCATTTTACGGGCTTCATTATAAACAAGTGATATGATCCATTCTCCCGCCTTGTCAGGTGGGAGATTACTTTATATGCATAATTCATTGTTTACTTGATCGATTTCTTGATTATGAGAATTACATCAGATAAAGTGAAAGGGAAACTAAAGAATTCAAGGAGGAATTTGAATGGCCCATATTCGTTTCGATTATTCAAAAGCCCTGCCGTTTTTCGGGGAGCATGAAATTACCTATTTACAGGATGCTGTAAAAGTGGCACACCATTCCCTGCATGAGCAGACAGGGGCAGGCAATGAATATCTTGGCTGGCTTGATTTACCCGCCAATTATGATAAAGAAGAGTTCTCAAGAATCAAAAAAGCGGCCGCGAAAATAAAAGAAGATTCAGAAGTGCTGCTGGTTATCGGAATCGGTGGATCATATCTAGGAGCGCGGGCAGCAGTTGAGATGCTTCAACATAGTTTTTATAACATTTTACCTTCGGATAAAAGAAATGCACCGCAAATTTTGTTTGTGGGTAATAATATAAGCTCTACATATATGCAGGACGTCATGGACCTATTGGAAAATAGGGATTTCTCGATCAATGTCATCTCTAAATCCGGTACGACCACGGAGCCTGCACTGGCCTTCAGGATTTTCCGGAAACTGCTGGAACAAAAATACGGCGTTGAAGAAGCTAAGGGCCGCATTTATGCTACCACTGATAAAGAGAAGGGTGCATTAAAAACGGTAGCGACGGAGGAAGGTTTCCAAACTTTCGTCATTCCTGATGATGTTGGCGGACGTTACTCGGTCTTAACGGCTGTAGGGCTGCTTCCGATTGCGGTCAGCGGGGCGGACATCGATCAAATCATGGAGGGAGCCGAACGTGCCAGGGTGGACTTCAGTTCTTCCGAGTTAGGCGAGAATCAGGCATACCAATATGCGGCGGTTCGGAATATCCTTTACAATAAAGGGAAAACGATTGAAATGCTGATAAACTATGAGCCTGGACTTCAATACTTCTCTGAGTGGTGGAAACAATTATTCGGGGAAAGTGAAGGAAAGGATCAAAAAGGGATATTCCCTTCATCGGCTAACTTCTCGACTGACCTGCATTCATTAGGGCAGTATGTTCAGGAAGGACGGCGTGATCTTTTTGAGACGGTCATCAAAGTGGAAAAGGCCCGTCATGAAATCTTGATTGAAGAAGCGGCCAATGACTTGGATGGCCTGAATTACCTATCAGGTAAAACGGTTCAATTCGTGAATGATAAAGCATTTGAGGGTACGCTGTTAGCCCATACGGACGGTGGAGTTCCCAACCTGATCGTAACGGTTCCGCAGCTTGATGCTTATACTTTTGGCTACCTTGTGTATTTCTTCGAGAAAGCTTGTGCAATGAGCGGATACTTACTGGGTGTAAATCCATTTGATCAGCCTGGAGTGGAAGCCTATAAGGTGAACATGTTTGCACTTTTAGGAAAGCCGGGTTATGAAAAGAAAAAAGCGGAGCTCGAACAGCGCTTATAATATAAAAGGCATCAAGCGGGAATAACATCCTGCTTGATGCCTTTTTTTGTTGAAAGCTAGAGCAGTGCCATCAAGGAAGCGATGAAGAAAGAGGAACTTCACAAAAGCATAAGGGTGTCTTGGAAGCAACCTTTCGCCAATCGAGGGAACAATAGAGGCATTCCAGGTTTTTTTTTAGGCACTTTGGTTAAGCTAATAGAAAATTAGCGAAAGAGGTTTTATATAATGATTAAAATTTCTTCTCAGTTGGAAGGGAAAACATTCGGTTTGTTCGATCTGGAGACGAAGTTGAAACCGGAAGGATATGTGATAGGCGGGGGATGGGATTATGACCACGGGTCTTTTGATTATAAGATTGATGGCAGTGATGGCTACCAATTCTTGCGAGTCCCTTTCAAGGCTGTTGATGGTTCACTCGATAAGGATGGGGTAATGGTCGAACTATTACAACCGTTTTTGCTATCTCACAAGTACGAGGACGGGATGGATGATGAAGGAAATATCGGAAACCTCTCCGCTTCCTTCAATCAGTTTGCCGAGCCTGAAGATCCGGATGCCGAATTTCCGGAAAACTATATCTCATTAGGAAAAGCGCTTGTCCGTGATTTGGAAAAGATTTTATTACATTAATCTTCAATGATGAGCAAAGTGTCATCACGATGTATAATTACATCTCCAGGGGGCTTGAATAATGTCTTGCCTCCTGAAATGATGCCGACCAATAAAATATCTTGATCGAATAGTTTAACGTTCAACTGTTTAAACGTCAATTCAACCCAGTCATCCTCGACGGACAACTGCTTGATGTTCAATCCATCCCGGTCTTTTTGTTCTTCGGCATCCGCAAGGATTCCCTTCGATAAGCAATCCTGCATATATTCACTCGCAAATTTATTCGTTTCCACGATACCGTCCGCTCCAGCCCGTAAAGCATTTTCCTTTTGTTCATGCGTTAATATTTCCACAAGACAATATACATGAGGATTCAGCCCTTTGACGGCCAGTAATGTTAATATCGAGAACATATCCGTTTGCAGCTCGTCTTGCTTAAGGTCAGCCGTGATCAGGACGCGTATGGCTTGCTTTACATTTGCTTTCTGCAAAACGGAATCCAATGTAGCCTTTCCTTGAATAAAGTGGATATTCGTTCTTGGAAGCGGGTGCTTTTGCAGCGTATCATCTATAAGGACAATGCATTGATGATGATTACGATCATGAATGTTTTCGATGATTCTCTGGGAACGGCCATTCCAGCCCACAATAATAAAATGTCCGCTGCCGCCGAATACTTTCTTTCCTGTTAGAAATTGCTGTTCATTGGAAATGGAAATCTTTGCAATGTACGCAAAATAAGAGGTAATCAGGCCGGCGCCTGACAAAATGAGGACCATCCCAATGACTTTACCAAGATTTGTAACGGGAGTGAAATCTCCGTAACCCACCGTTGACATAGTCACGATTGCCCACCAGATGCCATCAAGTAAAGTAGGGAATCTCTCCGGCTCCACAAAGTGTATCAAGACCCCGAATGAAAGTAAAAATACTGCGATGGTGGATAGCAACCTGATGAAACGCGGAAATCTGGGAACGATGCTGGAGTATGGACCGATTCGAATCATGTTTTTCACCCCCCCTTAAGCTGTTCCTTTTAGTATGGTCAAAAAAGGCTTGGCTCATAAGGGTGCGGCCAGACAAACTTTGAATGATGAATATTGGAAAGTTGCCATTATATTTCGGGTAAATGATAAAAGCCATCCGGATGATGCCGGAAGGCTTTTATGGTTGAGTCACGTATCCTAAAACCGGACTTCATGCTCGATGATTGATTATATGCCCGTTTGCGTTGCGGTATTCCTTCATCTTTTTTTAGACCCTTCTCCTGACGTTAAAGTTATCACTGATGAGCAGCCAGTTTTGAGGGAAGGCTAAGCCGAGCTTCCAATAACTCATTCCCCTTAGATTCAGTTCTTTGATTAAATCGAATTTAGCCTGAATGGATCTGGCATCTTCAAACCACACCTCATGCTTCCTATCCTCTATATCGGTATAGTTGAAGTGCGGGGCCTGTGCGGTTTCATCATACTCGATGGCAACATTATTGGCCGCCGCAATCTGGATGGCCTGCTGCGGGCTCACGGCCTTGGCAGTGGATCCCTGTACAAAAGGCAGGGTCCAATCATAGCCATATAGATTCTGCCCCATCAGGATCTTGTTGGAGGGAATATCGGTGACAGCATATTCGAGAACTTCCCGAACAGGTCCAATAGGTGACACGGCCATTGCCGGTCCTCCGCTATATCCCCATTCATAAGTCATGATGATAACGAAGTCGACGATTTCACCATGTGCTTTATAGTCATGTGCCTCATACCAACGGCCTTTTTGCTCAGCGCTTGTTTTAGGGGCAAGTGCCGTGGAAATGTACCATCCTTCTTTCTTGAAACGTTCCTTGGCTTTTCGGAGAAATTGATTATACGCTTCCCTATCGGCCGGCCTTAAAAACTCAAAGTCAAAGTGAATATCCCGGAATCCATATTTCTTTGCCGTAGTAACGATATTGTTCAGGAACTTATTTTGAATGGAAGTATTCGTTAAAATGATTCGCCCAAGCTCATCGCTGAATTGGTCGTTTTCCTGATTCGTGATGACCATCATCAGGACATTTTTATTTTCTCTGGCGATGGCAGGGAATTCATTGAGCAAAGGCTCTTTTAAGGAGCCGTCACGAAGCGCCTGGAAGCTGAAGGGGGCTAAATAGGTTAAATAGGGCCCAGCTTCCCTGGCGGCCGTTTCAAGGGCCGGTGCAACGGATGTACCCCGCGGCTCGACATACCCGTTGAATTCGGCGGTCCTTTTCTTTCGTGCCGGAATATAGAGCCGGTATCCAACGGATAGGTTTTGATTTTCGGAAATGCCATTTATTTTTGCCAATTCTTGAACAGGGACATCAACTTTTTGAGATATCGAATATAAACTATCACCCGGTTGAACGAAATAATAACTGCCGACGATTGGAATGACAAGGGCCTGCCCCGAAACAAGATTATTTGGGTTAGGGATCTTATTTGATTCGATGAGCCTGTCAACGGTTACGCTGTATGTCTGGGCGATGCCATATAACGTCTGGCCTGGCCTAACCACATGTATTTGCAATTCTTTTCCCTCCTACTGAAAGTTTCCTAACAGTTTATGAGCATAAAAAGAAATTCATGATAAAGAGCTTAGGATTGAGAGAATCCCAAATGGAAAAATTCAATAAATTGGCAATAATAATTTAAGCTTAAAATGCTAATTAATATTAGTAGGAGGTGAAAACACATGGCAAACAACAATAACAGCAATCAACTAGTAGTAGCTGGTGCAGAGCAAGCTCTACAACAAATGAAGAATGAAATCGCTAGTGAATTTGGTGTAAACCTAGGTGCTGACACTACTTCTCGCGCTAACGGATCTGTTGGTGGGGAAATCACAAAACGTTTGGTTCAAATGGCTGAACAACAACTAGGCGGTTCAAACTTTTCTCGTTAATTAATTGAATAAATATGGATTAGAAAGAGAAGGAGCATCGCTCCTTCTCTTTCGCATTGTTCAGCCATGTGACTGCCGGGCTTTTAAAATCTTGATTGCCTTTTCAGGGAAATCGGTCATGATGACGTCGACTCCCAACTCTGCCAGCTTGACGATGTCGGCTTCATCATTGGCAACCCAAGGACGGATTTTATATCCAAGTTTTTTCGCTTTTTCATTAACTTCCGGGGTCAGGCTGTTTTTATCGGGATGAAAACCCGCTTCTTTTTTATCACGTAAGATTTCTTCGTAGTTTTCAGGAAGCCCCTCGAACAATAATGCACGTTCAAGGTCTGGGGCAAGCATCTTCACTTTTTCAATGGATTGATGGTTGAAGGAAGAGAGGATAACCCGATTTTCCATATGATATTGACGAATTAGATCAATGATTTTCTGTTCGATTCCCTCGTAAGCGAGTTTATCCGTTTTGATTTCGATATTCATCAATAAAGCGTTGCCCTTAGCCCAGTCGAAAACGTCCATTAAAAAAGGGATCCGCTCCCCAAGGAATTCCTTGGAAAACTTCCTCCCGGCATCAGCCGTTTTCAGCCTTTGTGCCGACTGCTCTTTTACATAACCAGTAAGGGTGGTCGTTCGATCAAGTGTTTCGTCATGGATGATGACCAATTCCCCATCAGAACTGAGATGGACATCGAACTCGATCCCTTCGGCCCCGATTTCTGCCGCCTTTTGAAATGCAGCCATGGTATTTTCAGGATGCGTCCCCTTGGACCCCCTATGGGCAAAAATAAGTATGTTTTGCAAAATCATCACATCCCCTTTAAACTTTATCTTGAACCCTATCATACATGTATCACTGAATAGTTTCAGCAATGTTTAATAGACAATATTTTAAACAACGAGTAAAATACATATGGTATTTCCATAAATAGGCGTTCGAAATATGAGGTGAATAAAATGAATATGTGGGAAATTTTTGTTGCAGTTATCCTTGGTCTTGTAGAAGGGTTAACTGAATTTGCTCCTGTATCTTCTACAGGGCATATGATCATCGTCGATGATTTATGGCTGAAATCAACTGAGCTTTTCGGGAGTGAAGTGGCGAATGCCTTTAAGGTGGTCATCCAGCTTGGTTCGATACTCGCCGTTGTCGTGCTCTTCTGGGGACGGTTCATGGACTTGCTTGGTTTAAGGAAGCTGAAGGGCACATCCGCTGCGAACGGCCCAAAGCTTAACTTATTGCAGATCTTTGTCGGATTGCTGCCGGCTGGCGTTTTAGGTCTAATATTCGAAGATTACATTGATGAACATTTATTTACGATGAAGACGGTCATCGTCGGATTGTTCCTTGGCGCATTCTTGATGATTGCTGCGGATAAATTCCGTCCTAAGCTGACTGCTGAAACGGTTGACCAAATCACTTATAAACAAGCTTTCGGTGTAGGGTTAATTCAATGTTTGTCATTGTGGCCGGGATTCTCTCGTTCAGGTTCAACCATTTCCGGAGGAGTGCTTTTAGGAATGAGCTATCGCGCTGCTTCCGATTTCACGTTCATCATGGCAGTGCCAATCATGGCTGGTGCCAGTCTGTTGAAAATCGTGAAATATTGGGAATTCTTCACGCCTGAAGTTCTGCCATTCTTTATTGCAGGTTTCATCAGTGCATTTATCTTTGCATTATTCTGTATCCGCTTTTTCTTGATTTTAATCAATAAAGTTAAATTGACTCCTTTTGCCATTTACCGGATTGTCTTGGCGGTTGTGCTTCTATTTATTATTTGGTAATACGAAATGAAGCGTGAAATAGGAGAGGAACCACCCCGTTGATTCGGGGTGGCCTTTTTTTGTGGTCGAAAAAAAGCTGAATTTCCAGAAAAATCTTTACGAATGATAATTAGTTTTTTGTATTTTTAGTTCGTTATTATTGAGTTAATTATCAATAAATCTTTTGATTATAAAAAAATATTCGGTTTTTGGTGTGTTTTTAGACATAGTTAGTAAAAAAAATATAAGTGCGGTAAAGCTCCCTGAGCGTAGTGATACCAACGTGTTTGATTATTTTTTGTAATATTCAAAGGATTGCATAAACTATTCCCGTATAATTTATATGATATAATTTTTAGTATAAATAAAGTACATGTGTACACCTGGGGAGGACAACATGAGAAATGACCAATTGAAGAAAACGATTGGATTTTGGGTTGGAACATCAATTGTAGTTGGTACAGTTATCGGTTCTGGTATTTTCATGAGACCCGGTGACGTGCTTGAGTTAAGCGGTAATTCAACCATGGCCTTATTAGCCTGGCTGATAGGCGGCCTGATTACCCTTGCTAGCGGGTTGACGATTGCGGAAGTGAGTACACGGATCCCTAAAACCGGAGGCTTATATGTTTATATGGAAGAAGTGTACGGAAAAGCATGGGGATTCCTATGCGGCTGGGTTCAGACATTGGTATATGGACCTGCAGTCATGGGCGCACTCAGTTTATACTTCGGGTTATTAGTCGCAGGAATATTTAATATCGCTTCTGGCTACACTTTGGCGATAGGGATTTTTACGATCGTATTCATAGCAGGCATGAATCTTCTGGGGACAAAATACGGCGGTATCATACAAACCTTATCGACCGTTGCTAAACTGATCCCCATCATTTTCATAGCGGTGTTCGGTATCGCACAAGGTGATATGCCTGTATTCAATATCGATAGTGAAAGTTCAATGAAAATCAGTATGGCCGGTGCGATTTTGGCTACGCTCTGGGCGTATGATGGCTGGATGAATGTCGGCTTCATGGCTGGGGAAATGAAAAACCCGCAGAAAACGCTGCCGCGGGCAATCATAACGGGATTGGTCGTGGTCATGGTCGCTTACTTGGCTGTGAACCTTGCCATGCTTCATGTATTGGGGGCGGAGGGAGTCATAGCTCATGGCACGAATGCAGCGAATGTTGCGGCAACGCTTCTATTTGGTGAATTGGGCGGGAAATTGATATCAATCGGAATAGCGATTTCAATCTTCGGTTGCTTGAACGGAAAGCTTTTGACCTTTCCGCGCATTACCTTGGCGATGGCGACTGATAAAATGATGCCAGGCCATAAACAAATCGGGAAAATATCGCCCAAGTTCAAAACGCCTATAAATGCGACGATATTGCAAGTGATCATTGCAATCATCATGATGGTTGCAACAGACCCTGACAAACTTACCAATATGGCCGTATTCTCTGTCTTCTGTTTTTATGGATTAGCCTTCTTTGCGGTCTTCATCTTACGCAGAAAAGATCCGGATGCAAAAACTTATAAAGTGCCATTTTACCCATTCATCCCCATCGTGGCGATTGCTGGTGCAATATATATTGTTTTAAGCACATTAATCCAAACACCTTTAAATGCCTTGTACTCGGTGATCATCCTCATTATAGGAATGCCAGTGTATTGGCTCCTTAAAAAAGGTGAACGGGATGATAAACGTTCATATTAATGAAAAACCCTTCACTGCATGCAGTGGAGGGTTTTTGTGAATTTGTGGAACAAAACTTTCCCTTTGGACAAAAGTGGCGAAATAGACAACTCGGGAAGTTCGTATTAACATAGGGGGAAAGTTAAATAGTGAAGGGTCTGAACAAAAGTGAATTATATCGAGCCTGCTGGTAAATCATTCAGGAAAACAATCTTGGCTTTATTTCTTGGTAGCTTTGTAACGTTTGCGGATCTGTATAGTACCCAACCGGTCATTCCGGTTTTCGCAAAGCAATTCGGAGTCTCTCCTGCAATGGCAAGTCTTACATTATCATTCGCAACAGGAACGCTTGCCATCTGTTTATTGCTTGTTTCCTTTTTCTCAGAAAATATCGATAGGAAAAAAATAATGGGGACGGCCCTCACTCTGTCTGCATTGTTATCCATATGCGTCAGCTTCATCCAGGATGACCTATACATCCTTATCGCAATACGGGCGATTCAAGGAGCGGTGCTTGCAGGTTTCCCGGCAATTGCGATGGCCTATATCAATGAAGAATTTCATCCGAAAAGCCTGGGCTATGTGATGGGGATCTATGTGAGTGGTTCGAGTATCGGCGGATTGGCTGGAAGGCTGATTGTCGGGGTGCTGACCGACCATTTCTCATGGAACATAGCGATTGGAAGCCTTGGGGCTTTAAGTTTGATCATCAGTCTGGCTTTTTGGTGGATGCTTCCGCCTTCGCAGCATACCATCCGCGTAGGGGCCTCATTTTCGAGAATCAGAACCTCCCTTATTAATAACTTAAGGAATGGCAGACTAGTACTCTTGTTCGGTATGGCCTTCCTATTAATGGGCTCGTTCGTTACTGTCTATAACTTTGTGGGCATACCTTTAATGGGACCGCCATATCATTTATCACAAACATTGATAGGTTTCATATTCATTATCTATCTTGTGGGGACATTCAGTTCCACATGGATGGGGAAGCTTGCCGATCAATATGGTCGGAGGCATGTACTTCTTATCGGAATCGCAATCATGCTGATGGGCGCCCTTTTAACCTTATTGGATCCGCTTTTGCTTAAAATAATGGGGCTTGCATTGTTTACATTCGGTTTTTTTGGAGCTCATTCAATTGCGAGCAGCTGGGTCGGAAGGTTGGCTGATAAGAGTGAAAAGGCACAAGCGTCCGCTTTATATCTCCTGTTTTACTATGCGGGATCAAGTGTAGTGGGGGCATCAGGCGGTTTATTCCTGATGAAATTCGGCTGGGGAGGGGTCATCTCGGCTGTATCCATTCTGATCATCCTGGCTGCCGTTTGTGCAATGATGGCTGGAAAAGTGAAAACCGTTTAAATAAAATGATCTTTTCTATCATGTTTTTCCGGAATCCTGAATATAATCTAGTGGAAATGGATATTGAATAATAGATTGATAAGAGAAGAGGGTAATAGATAGAGTGAAACGAAAAGCAGTAATTCTCATGGGGTTAATAGCCGTTTTAATTATATTATTCGTTGTATACTTAACAAGTCCGGGCAGATTGGAAAAGGTGGAGATTGTTGAAAAATACTATCCTCATTTCTCCGATGGCAAGGCAGTCGGTTTTAAGACGAACGAAGTCATTGATGTGTCGGAAACCGAAGAGGGATCCAATTGCGCAATGAAATTCAACAATGGGAAAACATTGGAAATTGATTGTGACCGTTATTTAACATACAAAATTGATGAAACAGTCTATATTACTACTGAAGGAAACCATGTGAAGGAAATCCGGAGAAAAAGGTAGAGGCTATCAATATTTAATGACGGAGGAGCTGGGTTTGCATAATAAAGCAACTCAGCTCTTTTTTTATCCACTCAAAAACCCAGACCGTATTGGACTGGGCTTTTTCATTTTTTATCTTTGGTTTTACCTTTATCCTTTTTATTACGCCGAAGCACATCCAAGATTCTGCGGCTGTTATTTTTACTGTTTATGAGTTCGACTAAATCGCTCATGTTTTCAGATTCAAAGTCTTGTTGATCTTTTTTCATGGTAATCCCTCCAAGTCATATATCATAATACCCTTATGTAGAAGAGGGTAAACGTCTATTATCATACTGGTAATAGAAGGATTTTATATCTTTAACCATTCATTATTTGATAAAATGTGATAAAAGCCCTGTATGGGAGGTCCATATGGAAGAATTAAGAATGATCGGTGAAAAAATTGGAAAATTCAAATATATCTTAGTGGAGCATATCGAGTTGTTTGAAGAAGAGGAACCGCTCTATGATTTTGAAACGAGTAAAGAGGTACGTTCAAAGCTTATTCAAATACATGCAGATGCCTTGATCCATGGGAAAGCACAAGCGATGGAAAGTATGAAAATAACGGGTATGGAAATAGGAAAGCGCATCGTGGACATGGGCATTCCTTTAGATAAGAATATTGAGGAAGCTCAGCTGATACGCAACCTTTTCTGGAGTTTCATTGAAGAAGAGGTAAGCAATCGCTATTACTCCATTGAAATTCTGCTAAAGGCAAGCTCGATAATAGATGCAATCCTGGACCAATTCATACACTGTGTGAGTATCAGTTATGTGAATCATTATAAAGAAATGGCGAAAGTGGCAAACGATTCTTTGCGGAAGATAAAAGAAAACCAGGAAGTCATGGAAGAACTGTCCACCCCGATCGTTCAGACCATATTAAAGGATGTGCTGCTCTTGCCATTGATCGGACGCATTGACGATTGGAGAATGGAGTCGATGCAATCGACTGTTCTGCAAAAATGTGCAGATTTGCATGCGGAAGTATTGATCATGGATTTCTCCGGAATTACTTTTACGAAGGAAAACAATATGCTCTCCCTGCTGGATCAATTAGTGGGGGCACTGGCATTGATGGGGACGGAAACGATTTTTGCCGGTTTTCCCCCTGATGTCATGAAAGAGATCGTCACACTTGATTTTGCAAATCGGGTAGAAGCCTTTCTATCGTTCAGGCAGGCTCTGGAGCATCTGTTTAAACAAAGGGGACTGGCTGTTCAGCCAATATGATGGAGGTATCCTTTTTCAGGGTATCTTTTTTCTATGTCAGGCTAACATTCCTGCGACTCTCATATTTTATCGCCCATCGCCATTTCTCCGTGTTATAGTGAAATGACGTGGGCGGACAAGTTGATTTTCATTTGAATTAAATAGGACATGTAAAGCGTGTAAGGAAGGTGGATGAAGCGTGTTTTTCAAGAAAAGTGAAGAACCTGATCATAACGAAAAATGGTATTGTGTAGGAATCATGACGGATAAAGGGTTGGAAGATGAAGAATATGATGTTTTGTCCAAACTCATCCTCGACTCGGTCCAAAATGTCTCGGTCATATCGGACTTGGTAAGGGTGGAATGGGATCGGGATAAATTGCGAGCCTTGAACGAACGTTTTCAGGACCCATCCTTTTCCGACCCATGTTTTATCATTAATGAATTCATACCAGAGGATATAAAAAGGGAAAGGAAACTTCTGGAGAAAACTTATAAATGGAAGAGGCTCTTTGGTCTCCTCTCCCCGATTGAATACATGGAAGCCGAGACGAAGGCGGCCCATGACTTTGATAAAGCTCTCTTTTATACAGACGATGCAGATAAAGTGATTGAATACATTCTTGCAAATAGCTAGCATCCCCTGCAAAAACACCGATACAATGTATCGGTGTTTTTGCATTTGATTCTATGTTTATCGGAGCAATTTCGATAGTAATTCGGCCTTGCTCGGAATAATCCGTTCTTGTGCGAGTAAAGTCAGACCTTGTACATTTACGAACTTTCGGAAATAAAAAGAGAGAATGTAAGGAAGTTGGTAGGAAAGAGGGGCCTAAACGCGGAATATCTAAAATAGAAAGAGAGTTTTAAGGGGAGAGGAAGATGAAGCGATGGAAGTTGCCATACCTCAGCAAAAGCCAAAACGGAAGTGGAGAAAGCGTGCGCTATGGGGTTTTGGTATCCTGATCATTCTTTTGCTGTCAGTCCTGATTGCTGCAAATGTATTTCTTTCAAGGTCCTTGCCGGAAACAAAGGGGGAAATATCGCTTCCAGGTCTTTTGAAACCGGTTACGGTGGTGAGGGATTCAAGTGGGGTACCGCATATTAACGCAGCGAATGAACATGATTTGTATTTAGCCCAAGGGTATATCCAAGCACAGGACCGCTTATTTCAAATGGATTTAAGCAGGCGTCAGGCGTCAGGAAGATTGAGTGAAGTGATTGGTGAGAAAACCGTCAAAAATGATAAGTATTTCCGCACACTTGGGTTGAGGCGGGCGGCTGAAGCCTCTTATGCAGCATATTCAAGTGACGGGAAGGAAGCCTTGGATGTGTTTGCCGAGGGGGTGAACCTTTATATCGATGAATTGAAGGAGAATGGGAAATGGCCGGCGGAGTTCACCCTGCTTGGATACGAACCAGAGCCTTGGACACCCGTCGATTCGCTGACCATCGGTAAATATATGGCCTTTGATTTAGGCGGGAACTGGGAAGATCAGGCGTTTAGGCAATATTTGCTGCAAACGTTCCCGAAGGAAAAAGCATATGATTTATTTCCTGATTATCCAAAGAGTGCTCCATATATCATCAGCAAGGAAGAACTGGATATTGAAAAAAGTTTTGCCGGGGCCGTTATTCCCTATGAATTCAACGGCAGCAATAACTGGGTCGTTTCAGGCAAGAAAACGGATTCCGGTCAGCCGTTATTGGCGGATGATCCCCATCTGGGCTTGGCTACACCATCCGTTTGGTACCAAATGCATTTGGAGGCCCCTTCAGTCAATGTGAGCGGTGTTATTTTTGCCGGGATTCCGGGAATCATACTAGGCCATAACGAAAAGGTCGCTTGGGGTGTGACCAATACCGGCCCGGATGTTCAGGATCTGTATATCGAGAGGAGAAACCCGGAAAACGAGAAGGAATTCTCCTACAAAGGGAAGTGGGAAAAAGCTGATATCTTGGACGAACCCATCAAAGTGAAGGATGGTAAAACACTTGATTATCAAGTGACGGTTACCCGCCATGGACCTGTGGTCTCCGAGTTTGCCGGGAAAAGCGGAAAAGATACCGTGCTTGCAGTAAGGTGGACGGCACTTGATCCATCCGCCGAGCTTGAAGCGGTACTGAATATGAATAAAGCTGGAAGCTGGAAAGAATTCGAAAAGGCCCTCTTGAAATTCGAAACGCCGGCACAGAATTTCGTCTTTGCCTCAGCCGATGGGACCATTGCCTATAAGGCGAATGGGAAAATCCCAATCCGGAAAAAAGGCGATAGTATGCTGCCTGTACCTGGCTGGACGGATGAATTTGAGTGGAAAGGCTTCATTCCCTTTGATGAACTTCCAAAAACGGTGAATCCGGAAGAGGGATTCATTTCGACAGCGAATAATAAAGTCATCTCGGATGACTACCCTTACCACATCAGCAATAACTGGGCACAGCCGTACCGTCAGATGAGGATACAGGAGTTTTTAAAAGCCAATAAAAAGCTTACTGCCGAGGATATGCAAAGCCTGCAGATGGATAAGGTGAATTTGCAAGCCAAGGAGTTTGTTCCTCAATTCGTGGATGTATTGAAAGGTCCATGGGGGAAACAGGAAGACCAGGCACTGACGATTCTGAAGAAATGGAATCATATTGATTCCGTTGATGAAGCGGCACCGATGATTTTTAATGTTTGGATGAAAAAAATAGGGGATGTTCTGCTTACGGAAGAAATACCGGAGGAAACCCTCAACCTCTTTAATGGAAGGCGTTCGGCCGTTGATGAACTACTAAGGCGGGCGCTGGACGGTGAGCCGGGCCCTTGGATTGAAGAGGCAGGCGGACTTGAGCAGGTGCTTGCCAAGTCGTTACAAATGACGTTAACCGAGCTTGAAGAATCACAAGGTGACGATATAGCCGATTGGGAATGGGGAGACTATCATCAGGTCAGGTTTAACCACCCGCTATCGAGTATCGTCCCGTTAAATTATGTATTTAACAGCGGCGGCGGAATACCGGTAGGCGGCAGCAGTGTCACCGTACAGGCAGCGGCATTTTTAGATGATGGAACCGTTAATCACGGGGGCTCCTGGAGATTCGTCATCGACCTATCCGACATGAATCAAGGATATCACCTCGTTGGCCCGGGTCAATCAGGTAACGTCAAAAGTGAGTGGTACCACGATCAGCTTGATGATTGGGCAGAAGGTACTTATCACAAAACCACATTGGATGATCCAAAAGGGGATAAGCTGACATTGAAACCATCATATTGAAATCTGAAAAAAAATACCAAGTCCAGCATCCTTGCTCTGGACTTGGTACTTTTTCATTGTTTTTGCTTAGTAAAGAATTCTGCAAGGAACTCCTCAAAATTAGGGGCCTCGATTGCTGCGATTTTTTCATATGATTCAATGATCTTGAGTTTAATTTCTTGCTCCAGATCATTCCGGTCTTGATAGTTCGTGTTTTTTAACGATTTTTTTATTTTAGGATTCAAAGAGTCTATGAGATCCAACAATTCTTCTTTTGACAGTTTTTTATCCACAATGGCTTTTCTCCTTTCTAACATATACCTCATCCATATAGTGCTTTCGAAGTTTTTTTAGAGCTTGTTTACGGATGCTTGAGATATTCTGCGGCGACTCATGGAAATAGGCAGCAATTTCCTTGTTGGATAGGCCGTAGGAAAAAATCATGGTCAATACCAGGCTTTGTTTGGCTGTTAACGTCTTCAAGGCTTTGATTATCTCTTCATCACTTATGTGTGAAGCGAGTTCGTTCGTTTCCCCCATCTTTTCAAGTTGAACGTCCAACGTGCCGATTCGATCGATCAAACCGCCAGTATCCATTGGTGTCGCATCAAGTACCATTCGATAGCGTTCCCGTTGCTTCCGTGCCCTTTTATCAAAATCAACAGAGAAAAAGTAAATTAAGGAGCACATGTATTTGTATACTTTAGCCCGGTAATAGAAAATTCTGAAAGTCTCGTTGAGATGATCAATGTTGTGGGAAGAAGGGGAATCAAGAGTTTCAGTGAAAATCTTTAAATGCTCTGGATTCTGTAAAAATAAATGAATGATCGGCTGTGCAAAGAAAGATGAGTACTGTTGCTGCAGAAACTCCAAGGAATGAGAAAAAAAATGAGAAGTAAAGTGGTTCATTGTTATCCCTCCTTTTATTAATAAAGTGATAGACAAGGGGAATAAATCAATTATATAGGAACATTCGTTCTTTTTTCCATGAATCAATAGTGCTAGATTGATTTTTTAAAACAAGTTTCACTTTAGATATCAGATACAAGAAAAGGGGTGAAGAGGATGATGATTGAGGATGCTACTATGTGGGTTTCATTAGTTAGCGAATTTGGCTATCCATTCGTCGTTTCTATGTTTTTGCTCTTCCGCTTCGGTAAACAATTAAAAGAACTGACTACGGACGTAGAGAACTTAAAAAAGTCCGCTCATAAAACGAAAAATCGATAACCTCAGGACGTAATGTGCCAGGTGATAAACACCGAATTTCGGATTCTATTCTAAAAAGGGTCCGGAATTCGGGTATAAAGAAATGGGTACTCTGAAAAATCAAGACTTAAGTAAAAATCCCTCCTTTAAAGTCAAGTTAAATAATGGTAAACCATTATTTGGAATATAGCACAAAATAGGTAAAAAATAATCGTCATTTGGAATCATTTTACTACTATAATTCATCCGACAATGGAATTAGATAGGAAATCCTCCCCTCGTACGATTTTTGTTTTATGGATTAAAGTGAAAATACTTTTAAAAAAACAACATTCATCAATAAACTTATGAATAGTATGCGGCATCCAAGTAAAAGGGTGCTGCTTTTCTTATTTTTTGGTAATAAACTGATAAAATGGAAAAGGGGTGGAGAATTTGAAGGGTGAACAGCTAGAAGATATTCGAATCCTGCAGCAAGAATGTGAACGGGAAGGTTTTACTTTAAAGCTAAACTGGGAAACGCTTCGCAGTCGGAATGGTGTGCATAAGAATGACTTTTTTCACTATGATGGATTGAAGCTTGTTGGGTTTATTGGTCTTTACGATTTTGGAAACAAAGCGGAGATGTGCGGGATGGTCCATCCTGATTACCGGAGGAAAGGCATTTTTACAAAGCTTCTGGAAGAGGCTATAGGGAGTGCAGTGGAGCGCAACTATAAGTTGATTCTCTTGAACTCACCTGCTCAATCCCATTCAGGAACAGGATTTTTGAAACAGCTCCCATGTGAGTTTGCGTTTTCTGAGTTTCAAATGAAGTGGTCCGAAATGGAGCTTGACGATTATGGTGATGCAGTCGTTCGCCCTTCACGGAGAGATGATGAGGAAACGGAAATTCAGCTGGATATTCAATGTTTCCAATTTACGAAACAAGAGGCGATGGATTATTATCAGCGCATCCTATATGAGGATACTCTGAAAACCATGATGATTGAAAAGGATGGCCGAGCGGTCGGTAAGATCCGTGTTGATCACTCAGACCAGGAAGCATGGATTTATGGATTTTCAATTTTGCCAAAGTACCAGGGAAAAGGACTTGGCAGAAAGGCGTTGAAAAAGGTCGTAGCCGAACAATGCCAGCTGGGATATGATATTTTTCTTGAGGTCGAGGCGACTAATGAGCATGCATTAAGACTCTATGAATCTTGTGGATTCAAAACCATTCAAAGACAGGATTATTATCAATACAAAGGGAAGACAAAGAGTTAGGGGCTGGGATGATGTTGACATTATTCATTTATAACTGGCAGGTGCGAAGTGAGTGGTTCGTATGGTGCCGGGCCTTACCGAGTGAGGAACTGAAACGGCAGCGCATAGGAGGGATGGGCAATATATTGAGGACACTTGCCCATATTATCGATGTCGAATGCAGCTGGATAAAGGCCATACAAGGAAAGCCTGATGTAGCGATCGATTTGGATGCTTATGATACGATCGAAAAGGTTGAAGATCTGTCCATCCGTTATCATTCTGAGGTCATGGACTATTTGAATTCCCATTCGATTGAAGATGAGCAAGGAATGATACAGCCATCTTGGATGGAGGGGACATACGAAAAAGGCATGATACTGCGCCATATCATAGCTCACGAAATTCACCATATAGGCCAGCTGTCCATCTGGTCGAGGGAAATGGGCATCGAACCGGTATCAGCCAGTTTAATAAATCGGGCTTTATAGGCATTAAACTTTAAAACTGGTAATGCAACTGGCATTACCAGTTTTTTATTTTGAAAGGAATTCTGAGGGTTTTTTTCAAAATGTTTCATTGAAGTATAGAGTCTAAGAAACTTATCTTTGTGATCTACCCTGGGTTTATTAATAGGGAACTTTCTCCCTAGGGACTCAATGGGATTCGATGATGACTATATACATGATTGAAGGTATAACGAGCTATGGACTCTGAATGGGAATGGTTAAAAAGTATGATTTATTCAAAATTCGTAATATTACGGTAAATTTTGACGCTTATTCGACAAAATCATGATATATTATTCTAGCATTTTACAAAAATAGAAGGGTTGTGAAGTATGTCGTTCAAGATGCATGTTAATAAGATGCTCGCCCCGATTCTTGCTGTGAGTTTGGTTGCAGCCCCATTTACCGTACCGGGGGAGACATCCGCCAAAGAGCCTAATAAGAAACCGGTCACGACTGAACCATTTATCATTACAGCTCCAACTGTTAATTACACAAAAGGCACAAAGGCGACTGTAACGGTCACACCGAAGAAAGGGAATAAAGGAAATGAAACCGTTGTCTTCCAATTGATGAATGGGACGAAAGTCATTTCACAGTCAGCCATTGAGGCGGATATTAAATCGGCCCAAAAGTTCTCCGCGTACTTCAATTCGTACAAATCGGGTTATTGGGTCAAAGTATCGGTTGTCTCCAAGTATAACGGCAATACTAGTAACTTCGGCAACAGCCTGGCAGCCTCCGTATCGGATGCACCATTTGAACTAAGGATCATGGAAACGACGGATATACACACTAATCTGGTGAGCTATGATTATTATAAGGATGCCGTATCGGACTCGGTCGGCTTTTCGCGCACGGCTTCTTTAATCAAACAGGCACGAAAAGAAGTGAAAAATAGCGTTTTGGTGGATAACGGCGACCTTATTCAAGGGACCCCGCTAGGTACGTACAAAGCGAAAATAGCGCCACTGAAAAAAGGTGAAGTCCACCCCGTCTATAAGGCGATGAACTTACTTGACTATGATGCGGCCACATTCGGCAATCATGAATTCAATTATGGTTTATCTTATTTGGACGAGGCCATCAACGATGCGAACTTCCCTTACATCAATGCCAATGTTTATAAAAAAGATAAAGACAATAATCCAAAGAATGATAAAAATAAATATACTCCATATAAAATCGTCACGAAGAAAGTGAAGGACATCAATGGAAAAGAAAAATCAGTAAAAATAGGCTACATTGGATTTGTCCCTCCACAAATCATGGATTGGGATAAAGCGAATCTTGACGGTAAGGTCACTACAAAGGAAATCGTCACGACAGCGAATAAATATGTACCTGAAATGAAGAAAAAGGGCGCGGATGTCATCGTGGCGCTCACACATTCCGGGTTTAATGGCGACACCAAAAATACCGAGGATGTCATCTATTCATTAAGCAAGGTATCCGACATCGATGCCATCACGTTCTCCCATACGCACAAGGTCTTTCCGGCACAAGATGAGGCTTCTTTAGACAGCCTATTCAAAGATGCCCAAGGAAAAATCCTTAAAGGTGTGGATAATAAAAAGGGTACCATCAATGGTATACCAGCCGTTCAAGCAGGATATGGCGGCAGTAATCTCGGGATCATCGATCTTGATATCCAAAATATCAAGGGAAAATGGAAAGTCGTCAATTCCGAATCATCCACACGGGCAATCAACGACAAAATAACAGGAAAAAAGGCAGCTGAAGATGCGTCTGTCGTCAAAGCTGTGAAGAAGGATCACGAAGGAACGATCAAGTATGTTAACATGCCAATTGGAACGACTACAGCTCCAATTCATAGCTATTTCTCCCTTGTGCAAGACGATCCTTCCGTACAGGTCGTGACGAGCGCACAGAAATGGTATGTAGAGAAATACATCCAAAGCAACCGCCCAGAATACAAAGACCTGCCCATTCTCTCTGTAGGGGCTCCTTTCAAAGCGGGTCGCAATGGAGTCGAGGAATTCACCGAAATCAAGGAAGGCGGACTGACCATTCGCAGCGCCGGTGATTTATATTTATACGATAATACCTTGAAGGCAATCAAGGTCAAAGGGTCCGTGGTTAAAGAGTGGCTTGAGATGTCTGCAGGGAAATATAATACAATCGATCCTGCCAAGTCTGAGGAACAGGAGCTTCTTAATGGAAAATTTGCCGTCTATAATTTTGATGTGATTGACGGCGTCACGTACCAAATCGATGTCACCAAGGCTCCGCGCTATGATGAAAAAGGGATGAAAGTGTCGGATTCCAGCAGGATAGCAGATTTGAAATATAATGGTGAACCAGTGGATCCGAATCAAGACTTCATCGTCGTGACGAACAATTACCGTGCTTCGGGCGGGGGGAACTTCCCGGGAGTCAAGGGCAGCGAATATGTAGTTGACTCTGCGGATGAAAATCGCCAGATCTTGATGGATTACATCACACAAGAGGGTGAGATCAATCCAACCGCCGATAATAACTGGTCGATCGCCCCGATTTCAGGTAAGGTGAACGTTACCTTCACCTCATCACCAAAAGGTGCGGAATATTTAAAAGAAGACAGCGCGATTTCCTATACAGGCAAAAAGGATGATAAAGGCTTTGGTATTTACAAATTCAATTTGGGGAAAGAAAACGTCAAGGTGCAGCTGCTCGGGATCAATGATCTTCACGGCCAGCTTGATACCACCTCCGATTTTGGCGGTATCAAACAAGGGCGTGCTGATTATTTAGCTGCGCACTTGAAGCAGCGTAAAGCTGAAAACCCTGAAAATACACTATTATTATCGGCAGGGGATGCTGTTGGGGCAAGTGCTCCCGTTTCTTCTTTGATCCAGGACAAACCGACGCTTCAGTTTTTGAATAATATGAAATTCGATGTCGGAACTGTCGGGAATCATGAATTCGATAAAGGGGTAGAAACCCTGATGGCTCAAATCAATGGCGGAAAGTCACCAACATCCGATGTAGTATTCGATAAATTGAACTTTCCATATGTAGTAGCCAATGTCGTATATAAAGACACGAAGAAACCAATTTTGGATCCTTACGTGATAAAAAAGGTCGGCGGGGTTGATATTGGGTTCATCGGTGTAGTCACGAATGCCACTCCTCAAAAAGTAAGTCCGGATGGCATTAAGAATGTGGAATTCATAGAACAGGCACCTGCAGTAAATAAGGCGGTTAAAGAGTTGAAAGATAAAGGCGTCAAATCGATTGTGGTCATCTCACATGACCCAGGCACGGAAAAGGAAGGGGTCATCACAGGGGAAGTGGCTGATCTTGCTAATGCCGTGGATGATGAAGTAGATGTGATCTTAGCCGGAGATAATCATGCTAGGGTCAACAATTATGTGGATAATAAATTGATTGTACAAGCTTACTCTTATGGAACGGCTTTTGAAGATGTGGATTTGGAAATCGATCCAAGCACAAAGGATATTGTCAAAAAGTCAGCTGAAATTGTTACGGTTACACAAGATGGCATCACACCGGATGCCGTGACGACTAAATTCATTAACGACTATTTAGACATGTTCCCAGAGTTGAAAGCCCCGCTTGGGACAACGGATGAGAAAATTTTAAGAACCAACGCCTATACACAGGAAACGGGCCTTGGGAATTTAATCGCCGATTCGATGAAGGCAGATTTGAATTCCGATTTTGCCTTCATGAACCCAGGTGGAATTCGTGCAGATATTCCAAAGGGGGAAGTCACTTTTTCCGATTTAGCGAAAATCCAGCCGTTCGGAAACGTATTGGTTAAGCTGGAACTGACTGGAGCAGAAGTGAAAACACTGCTTCAACAGCAATGGGTCGTCGAAGGAGCTCCGAAAACTTTGCAAATTTCTGGACTGAGCTATACAGCCGACTTCAGTAAACCTGTCACGGAACGTGTCACCTTATTGAAGAAAGCGGACGGAACGCCGATCAAGGATACCGAAACATACACGGTGGCCGTCAATGATTTCATGGCTAGCGGCGGTGATAACTATACCGTCCTGAAAGGAAAAGAGCGCGTGTTTGGACATGCTGACCTGGAAGCATTCGTTAACTATGTGAAAGAAACCTTTAAAGGCGGGAAGATCACGGCAGAAATCGAAGGCAGAATTACGAATATCAATAATTAATAGAGGCTTACTCGTGAAACTCTAAAAGTGAGCGCCCCTTAATAGAAGGGGCGCTTCTTTATGTGGTTAATTGTTTCTGAAAATGGAAAAGTTCAATCCCAATGCGAAGGTGACCCATGCTATATAGGGAATCATCGCTAAACCGGATGCACGGTCTATTCTATAAAACTCGAATGCCGTTAAAGTAATCAGGGTCAGAAGTGCAGCCATTTCAATAAAGGCCGTTCCGCGCAATCCCCATTTGAAGAATAAAAAAGACCATAAGAAATTTAACCCTAGTTGAGTATCGTAGAGGCGTTCAGCGGACTTCGATTCCTTTTCTTTGGCTGCAATGCGATATTTCGCTATTCCCATAATCGTATAAAGGCTTGTCCAAGCAACGGGGAAAGTCCAGGAAGGAGGAGCAAATGCAGGCTTCTTGAGTTTATCATAAATTTCTTTTGAATTTCTTGTGGCGAATATACCCACGAGTGAACCTCCGACCACAGGTACCAATAAACTTTTAGCAAATTTTCCGTAGTTCATAATGAATCCACTTCTTTCTTCATAATTTGGATGTTCTTATACCTTTACCTATTCATATGAAAATAAAACATGTTCTTCAAGGACCAAGTGTAACTTTCTTCCAAATTATACGTCGGTACTATTAAGAAAAGGGGGAATACCGATGAACCGTAAAACAATGTTGCTTATGTTCTGTTTGTTACTTTTACTTGCTGGATGCAGCAGTAATGAAAAAGATGATTCGGCATCTAAGGCACAGGATGAAACGGCGGACAGTAAAATGGACGCTTCAATTTCCGGGAATAAGGTGCAGGAAGAAGCATCGGAAAAGGAAGGGATGACGGATGAAAGAAAGGTCATCCATCAAGCTCAGCTTGAGTTGAAGGTGAAGAACCTTGAAAAAGCACAAATGAAGATTGAGAATAAGGTTGCTGAATATGGCGGATATGTGGTCGAGTCCAATGTATACAGGGAAGATGAAGAACTGGTGGAAGGAACGATCACTGTACGGGTCCCTGAATCCCATTTTCAGGATTTTCTGACCGATAGCGAGGGCGAGGCTTCAGAAGTGGTCGGAAGGAATGTGACAGGACAGGATGTAACGGAGCAATATGTAGATCTAAAAGCAAGATTGAAATCAAAGAGGGCAGTAGAGGAAAGATTACTTGCATTCATGAAGGATGCCGAGAAGACGGAAGATTTACTGAAAATATCATCCGATCTTGCCGTGGTGCAAGAAGAAATAGAGCAGCTGACCGGGCAAATGAAGTATCTTGAAAACCAAACCTCATATTCGACGGTTACCATCACGTTATCACAGGACCGGATAGTTGTGCCTGGCATTGATAATAAGGAATTGAATACATGGGAGAGAACGAAGAAACAACTTGCAACGAGTGCGAATCTATTACTTAAAGCGGGTTCAGGAATCATTGTTTTCATAATAGGAAACTTGCCTATCCTCATTATTTTAGGCGGAGCTGGTGCGGTGGCTTATTGGGTGATCAAAAGAAGGGGTAATAGGTGAAAGGCAGAAATAAGAGGGTGCCAATTAGATTGGGCACCCTCTGACATTTATTTATTCCGTTTATGCAAGCCAGTCACATAATACAGGGCTATCAACAGTAAGATCCAAATCGGACCAACGATTAGAGCGATTCTTGTATCTGCTGAAAAGCCGAGTACTACCATTACGAATACTAAAAAGGCCAAAGTGAAATAAGAAGTGAATGGGAAAAGCGGCATTTTGTAAGACAAGCCTTGCTTTTCTCCCTGACTCATTTTCCGTCTGGACATGATCTGTGTGACAAGTATGGTTCCCCATGTCCAGAGGGCACCGAATGTGGCGACACTTGTGACGTAAGTGAAAACTTTATCGGCTTCCATGTAGTTAAGGTAAACACCGAAAAGAAGCACGACAGCCGAAACGATGATGGCAACGCCAGGAACGCCTGACTTTGTAGTACGTTCGAAACTTTTTGGTGATTCACCTTGCTGCGCTAGGTTGAATAACATTCTTCCTGTACTGAAGATCCCGCTGTTACAAGATGAAAGGGCTGCTGTCAGTACGACAAACTGAATGATTCCTGCTGCGCCTGGTATACCGATTTTATCAAACATCATAACGAATGGGCTGTTTTCTCCATTCATTTCATCCCATGGGGTGATCGATAAAATGACTGTCAGAGCTAAAACGTAAAAAAGTAAAATCCGATAAAAAACGGTATCGATGGCTCTTTTTAAAGATTTTTCAGGATTTTTAACTTCACCTGCGGTTACTCCAAGCATTTCAATTCCCAAATAGGCGAACATGACCATTTGGAAAGAGAGGATGAAACCGGAGATCCCATTAGGTAAAAACCCTCCATGTTCAACAAGGTTGCCGAATCCGACCGCGATTCCGCCGTTCCCAAGTCCGAAAATGATCATTCCGAAGCCAAGGACGATCATAAGTATGATAGTAATGATTTTCACTAAGGCGAACCAAAACTCCAATTCACCATATGCTTTTACGGCAAGAAAGTTAATCGTCGTCATGATGGCAAGAGCGGCTAACGCCCAAGCCCATTGCGGTGTATCAGGGAACCAAAATTGCATATAAATTCCGACTGCCGTAATTTCAGCCATACAGGTGGCAATCCAAACGAACCAGTAATTCCATCCGGTTATATATCCGGCAAGAGGACCGACAAATTCGCTAGCATAACGACTGAAAGAGCCTGCGACAGGATTCTTAATCGCCATTTCCCCTAGTGCACGCATGATAAGATAAATCATAAGCCCGCCAATGGCGTAGGAAATGATGATGGCTGGGCCGGCTAATTTTATCGCAGATGCCGAGCCAAGAAATAAACCGACTCCAATGGCTGCGCCAAGAGACATTAATGCGATATGTCTTTCTTCCAAACCTCTATGTAGTTGAGATTCTTTGGAGTTTTGCATAATTTTCCCCTTTTCTATGTTGGAGTTTATTTTCTCTATCTAGCATTTTATCACTAGTAGAGGTGAATACATATAATTTATTGATTTTTCACATAATATTACAACTAAATAATATATTTTAATAGGAAGAATGTAAAGTAAAAAATGAAAACGCTTACTACAAGGCGATCCAAACAATTTTCATCGTATTTATAATCATTCAAAACTATTAGAATGCTATTCAAACAAAATATAATTATGTGATTTTTCTAAAAATTTAGACTTTATCAAGTAAAAAAGCTGGCCCCAAAATAAAGAACGGCATGTTCGTTCCACAAAAGCCAGATGGCGGAAGCCCATTCAGGATGATCTACAAAGGGTAGCGATTATGCTGATTGATTTTAAATGACCTCATTTCGGTTACGCCCGAAGGCATCTACAGGACTCTGTTCATATCACTCCGGTAAGAAGCCATTCCATGAATCGATTGATACGGATTTCCAGAGAAGTCATTTTATATGTAGATTTATGGAAAAATATTGTCGAAAATGAGAGAAAACGGCCAGTGAGGCTTAGCGGAATTCAGGGGAATAGCCCGGGAAATATCGAAGGCTGGTATGGAAATGAAAATGATACGAAAAACCGTCAGAAATTCAATTTAATGTTTCAGTATGAGTTCCTAAAAAAAACTGTAGACAAACTCGGTGAAGTCGAGTTTGTCTACAGTTTTAGCCAACAGCATGCTACTAACGGTTTTTTTTACTCTGTTTTATAAGAAGACTTTGAATGAAACTCAATAACAATGATCCAATTAAAGCTCCCCAAAAAGAATGTATTACAAAGCCACTGACTGCATAGGAAGTGATTTGAAATGTGAAGGCATTGATAATGAAAGAAAACAACCCGAACGTCAGGATGGTGATTGGCAATGTGATAAGCAGGAGAATGGGTCTAACCAGCAAGTTCATGATCGATAATATAAAAACCGCCAGCAAGGCTGTTCCGTAAGATTTAATCGTGATGGAGTCGAGAAGCCAGTCAATAACGAGCAATACCAGCCCGTTGATAAGAAAACGCATTATTATGTTCATGAATAACTCCTCCTGAAGGCACTTTACTACAAGTCATTATACTAAAATTTCATGAATTTCAGTGATGTGTTTGCAGAATTGTCACAAAAAAAAGAGGAAAGCTATGTATTTCCCCAGAGTCGACATTGACCTTTTTACTAAAAAGGGGTCCAGTAGATTTCAGAAACCCGCTCCCTTTCCGCCGACTGTCTGCCAAGCCTCATCAAAGCAAGCGCCTGTGGGGTCTCGGCTAGTCAGTTATTCGGCGAAATTTCTTCAGGCTTCATCTGATATAAAAAGTAAACCATGAAGTGTAAGCAAGTCTTGTTTTAAAAACACCGTTCGTCTACATTCTTTTCATTTAAAAAGGTCCAGTTGATTTCAGAAACCTGTCCCTTTCCGCCGAAAGAACCACCACTTGTCTGCAAAATGCACCCATTAGGTTCTACTTAGTTGTGGGCAATGATCTTTTCGAATTCACTTAATTCCAATGTGTTTTTCAATTTCGGGTTGGTGTTTAAGGAAAGCAGGGCACTTTCGATGAGAAAGATTCGCGGTTCAGCGTTTTGTAATAATTCCTCTTGGATAAAGTGAATCAATTTTAAGTTTTTGACACGTTCCGCTTCATCATCTTGGCATAGCCTCAAGATCATCTTTTTTAGGCCATTGGCAGAGTGCAGGAGTGCTGTATGAAAATCCTGCTGTGTATGGAAGCACTCAGGCAGCCATTGCTTGATGAGATCGGGTTCCAAAAGCTGTGCTTTTGACGAGCTGACATCTTCGAAAATCGATTTAATCCTATCTACACAATAACGGATAATTTCAGTAGGGTTGAAATCGGGCTCTTTAGCCAAGGCATTAAAATGAACCGTTTGATGCATCATCCCCGAGTAGAGAATGGCACAGTCCAAAATATAAGGTTTTTTATCAGCACCGAAAATGTCCAGAAACCGTTTGGATAGCCAATGGATATGCTGGAATTTAGCATGTGTTATGAAGTTCTTAAGTTCTGAATCATTTGAAATCATTACTTCTTCATATAAGAAAAAGATTTTATTGTTTTTGTTGGAGTGCATTTGTAATTCGGATTGTTTGATGAATATTTCAATATCTGCAAGGTTTTGCCCAATCAGCAATTCATTCCGCTCTTTTTCGAATTTTTCTTGCGAAGTCAGGAAGACTGCCTTAAGCAATTCGCTTTTAGAAGAAAAATAGTTATAAAATGTTCCTTTTGAAATGCCGCTATAATCTAAAATATCCTGAATGGAAGTGGCTTGATAACCCTTTTCAATAAATAATTGGTGTGCATATTTAACTACCAGTTGTTTGCGCTCATTCATATATATCACCCTTACTCTTATTGGACGGTCATTTTAACGTAATAGTATCTTATTTTCTATACGAACACAAACCAGTATGTTTACAATTTCTCCAGCGAAATAAGGGGGAAGGCATTTTTATTTCAGTCCGATTATGAAGAGTCCTGCTGTAGTTGAGGTTCACAAAAGCAATGAAACATTCAGTTTCTGCCGCCTTCTATCCGTCATGTAAATAAAGCTTGATGAAGTGAACAAAGTCACAGGTAATCACTTCGGTTTGTTATAAGATAAATAGAAGGAAATAGGTAAGTAGCGCAAAGTATCCATGAATATTCGTGGTCATTCTCGATTACTACCCCATTGGTAGGAGAAATGATAAAATCACTTATCAAGAAGGAATTTTGGGTATAAGGGTCGTATACCATTATTAGGAATTATAATATGTCAATAAGTTGTTATATCAATGTTTATACATTTCCAGTTATCCGTATTATGGTAAAAATTGAAGTCGTTTTATCAACGGAAAACAAATGAATTGATTATTATATTAAAATTATTATAAATAAGTATTGATTTTTTTCTGAGAAGCTTTATCATTATATACATAAATATTAATGAAAAGGTGGTTCAATTATGTCGAATAAGAGAAACCTTACTACAAGCTGGGGAGCGCCAGTTGGAGATAATCAAAACTCGATTACTGCCGGAGAACGCGGCCCGGTACTCATTCAAGATGTACATTTATTGGAAAAACTAGCCCACTTCAACCGTGAACGTGTGCCTGAACGTGTAGTTCATGCGAAGGGTGCCGGTGCATTCGGAACTTTCGAAGTAACGAACGACCTTTCTCAGTACACGAAAGCTAAACTTTTCAATGGTGTGGGCAAAAAGACAGATCTTTTTATCCGTTTCTCCACAGTTGCAGGTGAATTGGGTTCTGCTGATACAGTCCGTGACCCGCGTGGATTTGCTGTTAAATTCTACACGGAAGAAGGAAACTACGATATCGTCGGTAATAATACGCCTGTATTCTTTATTCGCGATGCGATTAAATTCCCTGATTTCATTCATACACAAAAAAGAGATCCTAGAACACATTTGAAAAACCCTACGGCTGTTTGGGATTTCTGGTCACATTCACCAGAATCTTTGCACCAAGTGACAATCCTGATGTCCGACCGGGGCATTCCTGCTACACTTCGTCATACACATGGTTTCGGAAGCCACACATTTAAATGGGTGAATGCTGAAGGACAAGGCGTTTGGGTGAAATACCACTTCAAAACAGAACAGGGCATCAAAAACCTTGATGTGGATCTAGCTGCAAAACTAGCAGGTGAAAACCCTGATTACCATACGGAAGATCTTTTCAATGCGATTGAAAAAGGGGACTTCCCTGCATGGAAATTATATGTTCAGATCATGCCTCTGGAAGATGCGGATACATACCGTTTCGATCCATTCGATGTGACGAAGGTATGGTCTCAAAAAGATTATCCGTTGATCGAGCTTGGCCGTATGGTATTGAACAGAAATCCTGAAAACTACTTTGCTGAAGTAGAGCAAGCCACGTTCTCACCAGGAACATTCGTACCGGGAATTGAAGCTTCCCCAGACAAGATGCTTCAAGGACGTCTATTCGCATATGGAGATGCACACCGTTACCGTGTGGGCTCGAATCACAACCAGCTTCCGGTTAACCGTCCGAAAGTGGAAGCGAATAACTATCAGCGTGATGGCTTCATGCGTGCTGATGACAATGGCAAGGGATCTGTTTATTATGAGCCGAATAGTTTTGGAGGCCCTGCCGAATCAACGGAAAATAAAGTGACTCCTTTCGAGGTGACTGGACAGGCTGCACAAGTCGGTCATAATAGTGATGATCACTACACTCAAGCAGGTGACTTATACCGTCTATTAAGTGCCGAAGAGAAAACTCGTCTTGTTGACACAATCGTGGGCGCAATGAAACCTGTCGAATTGGAAGAAATCAAGCTTCGTCAAATCGGTCATTTTTACAAAGCCGATCCAGAATACGGAACCCGCATAGCCGAAGGTTTAGGTTTGCCCGTACCGCAAGAAGCGTAAAATATGGGACTCTCAATCTATTAAATGAAATCAGGCATCCATTCATGAATGGGTGCCTGTTTTGTTTATGGAGGGCTCCGTTATATAAGTGGCACCCGACAAGTTCGGTAAGAATATATAGTTATAAATGTTTGTAAGGAAGTCAGGCTGTCAGATTAATTGGGGGCCAGTTACTTAAATTATAAAGGGTGGAATTTATGACTAGTAAAAAGAATCGGGTGTTAGTAGCCAGTCCAATTTACCAGAAACCAGATATTTTACAAAAGTTCCTGCTCTCACTTAAAAGGTTGGATGTGGAGGGACTGGAGCTTGGCATTATCTTCATTGATGACAATGAAGATGAGCGATCAAGCAAAATGCTCGAGGATTTCGGTCATGAGCGGAACAATGTCAAAATACTGGCATCCAATCAAAGCGATGTATATGTGTGTAATGGCATTACCCATTATTGGAATGAGAATCTAGTATGGAAGGTCGCTGATTTCAAAAATATGATGATCGAACACGCGATTAAGGAAGACTATGATTATTTATTTCTAATCGACTCGGACCTCCTGCTATACCCTTTGACCATCAAGCAGCTTATTTCTGCCAAAAAGGATATCATCTCTAATATTTTCTGGACAAAATGGCAGCCTGATGCCCAAGAACGGCCCCAAGTATGGTTATACGATGAATACACCCAATGGGAGATATTACGCGGTCAAGAGTTGGCGGACTCGGAGATCACCACACGTTATCAGTCGTACATCCAACAGATGAGAACACCTGGTGTTCATAAAGTTGGGGGCCTGGGTGCCTGTACACTCATCAGCCAAAAAGCGTTGAAAGGAGGTGTGAATTTTAAAATGATTGAGAATCTATCATTTTGGGGTGAAGACCGGCATTTTTGCATCCGTGCGGCAGCTTTAGGGTTTTCCCTGTATGTTGATACCCACTTGCCCGCTTATCATATATACAGGGATTCGGACTTGGACGGTGCGATGGAATTCCTTGATCGGACGGATAAGCGGGGGGCTTCACCTTCAGGGGCATCCCGACCCAAATTAACGCTGAGCATGGTCATCAAAAATGAAAGTGACCGTTATCTAAGGAAGGTTATAGAGGAAATTCGTGATTATATTGATGAAGCCGTGATTATTGATGATGGAAGCACGGACGATTCCGCAGAGGTTTGTTTAGAGGTATTGAAGGGGATACCGGTGCGTATCATCAGGAATGATGTCTCCAAGTTCTCCAATGAAATAGAACTTCGTAAACAACAATGGTCGGAGACGGTGAAGTCAAATCCCGAGTGGATTTTAAATCTTGACGCTGATGAAATGTTTGAAAAAAGATTCAAAGAGGTAGTCAGGCAGCTGATAAGTGATCAAGAAGTGGATGTATATTGCTTCCGATTATATGACTTTTGGAATGAAACCCATTACAGGGAGGATGAACACTGGTGCGCTCACCGGTATTACCGGCCGTTCCTGGTCAGGTATCGGGAGGGGTTTGAATGCAAATGGAACGATAGGCCGCAGCATTGTGGGAGATTTGCAGAAAATGTCTTTGAATTGCCTCACAAGTTATCCGACATTCGCTTAAAGCATCTGGGCTGGGTCAAAGAAGAAGATAGGTTGGCGAAATTCAAAAGATATCAGGAATTAGACCCTGAGGGGACGTATGGAAGTAGTGAGCAATATGTAAGCATTCTGGATGATGCCCCCAATTTGGTTCGTTTTGAGGAGTGACTTTTCTATTGGTGAGGGTGCGTTGCGTTGGCAATAATTAAATCGAATCAGCATACATTTGGTTAAGAGGAGGTGCAGTATGGACGTTTTTGTGCGGCAAAATGATTCCTTGTGGTATTATAGCCAATTATTCAAGGTGAATTACCAACTTATCATTGATTCCAATAGTGGGATTGATCCACTTGCACTTATGATTGGCCAACAAATCAAAATTCCTGGCTTTACGACGACCAGTTATAATATTAAACAAGGTGATTCGTTATGGGCAATTGCCAGGTCGCGTCATCTTACATTGGATGCGCTATTTTTGGTTAATCCCAATCTCAATCCGAATGCCCTGCAAGTTGGTCAGACAATTTCTGTGCCATTAAGAATTACGTGGAGACTAATTCAGGGTAACAGGGAATATGATTATGAGGCGATGATGACCGATGTAAGACGTTTGAAAACTATCTATCCATTTATTAAAACCGCCCCGATCGGTGACTCTGTGCTTAAAAGGGATATCCCTGAAGTGCAGATTGGAAATGGTAACAAACGAGTTCACTATAATGGTTCCTTTCATGCGAATGAGTGGATAACGACGCCTGTGATCATGACCTTTTTAAATGATTATTTACTTGCAATCACGAATCAGGCTGACATCCGCGGTCTATCCCTGTTTCCCTTTTATCAACAGACGATGCTGTCGATCGTCCCCATGGTGAATCCGGACGGAGTGGAGTTGGTTCTTAAAGGCCCGCCTGCAGATGAGTCATTGAGACGACGACTCGTGGAATGGAATAATGGAAGCGAAGACTTCTCAAGCTGGAAAGCAAATATTAACGGGGTGGATCTGAATGATCAATTTCCCGCCAAATGGGAACTGGAAAAAGAACGCAATAATGTAACGGAGCCAGGTCCGGCAAATTATTCCGGTGAAGGGCCGCTTACACAGCCAGAAGCCATTGCAATGTCAGAGTTGACAAGAAAACGTGATTTTGGCAAAGTCCTTGCATTCCATACCCAAGGAGAGGTTATTTATTGGGGGTTTGAAGGTTTGGAACCGCCTGAGTCGGAAACGATAGTCAATGAGTTTGCGAGGGTCAGTGGATATGAGCCTGTCAAATCCGCCAATAGTTACGCAGGGTATAAGGATTGGTTCATTCAGGATTGGCGCAGGCCGGGGTTTACCGTGGAGCTGGGCAAAGGAACGAATCCCCTCCCTATATCACAGTTCGATGAGATTTATCAGAAGTCGCTTGGGATTTTCTTGGCAGGATTATATATGTGAATTTTGTCCAAATGAAAAAGCTCAACTCCGTTACCATGGGGAAGAGCTTTTTAGTCTTATAAACTATTAGACTTGCAACGGTGAGGGCTGCTGCAAAAAATAAGTAAAGTCATGCTTTACTTATCGATTGCATGATTGACACGCTTTTAGCCTGAAATTAACGGACATTCTCCATGTCCCAGTAATATTGCAGCCCTTACAAAAGGAATTCTAATCATTTTACGGTAAGAAGTTTAACTTCCTTAACGCTAGTATTGGCCCCACCTACGCCAGATACTGTGACGGCCACGCATGCCATCCAACCTAATTTCATTATAATAGAAAGCGCTTACATTTTCAAAAATAATCGTAATGCAAATTTCGACATTCGCAAAAGTGTCCCTTATCAGTAAGAGGAGAATGGGCGTATTACTGATAAGGACACTATATGATTCAAGTTAATCTGCAATGAACTCCTGCAGCTTTTTTTGTCAGTCCTCCACTGCCAAATTTAATGAACTTTGTCTTTCCAGCTTCTTGTGCCGGGGGAGCAGCAAACTCCAAAAAGGTTGATCCTTCGGTAAAGTATATGGTCAATGCCATATTGATAGAACCAATTATCGATTGCATTGTAAGCTCCTCTATTCAAGGCATATTGCTGCCGGCACCATTCGAAGAATAATCTGTCAGGCAGATTGATGTTCTTCATGTCGCCAAGGCGGTCATTTTTCTCCTCAATTCAAAATAGGGAAAATGGGCCTTACTACTTTCTTTTGCATAGTGTTTTTGCTCCCTTATTGATAAAAACGAAAAGGCTCCCTACTCATGTTGAATAGGGAGCCTCCAGTGAACTGGTCAGCTTATATATTTTCATTCAGCATAAAACTTATTATTCTCATTTGTTAAGTTTGTCTTTAAAAAACTTAAATGAAATACGTATGTTTTATATTTTAGGTGCAATTTAAATGGAAATACGAATAAATATTTATGTTTATTCATTTATAGTTCGTATATAATGATTTTGAGGATACGGAGGAGGAGAGACTGAATGTATAAATCGAAAAAGATTTTATTATTGGGCTCGGGTGAATTGGGGAAAGAGGTCATAATTGAAGCGCAGAGACTGGGTGTGGAAACCGTTGCTGTAGACCGCTATGAACATGCCCCTGCCATGCAAGTCGCTCATCGCAGTTATGTGATTGATATGCTGGATGCGGAACAACTAAGGGGTATTGTGGAAAAAGAACAACCCGATTTGATTGTACCGGAAATCGAAGCCATCGCTACATCTGAATTAATCAAATTGGAAGAGGAAGGCTTTCATGTCATTCCGACGGCAAGAGCGGCTAAATTGACAATGGATCGTGAAGGAATCAGGAGGTTGGCTTCTGAAACCCTGGAGATTCCGACCGCAGCCTACAAATTCGCCGATACATTTGAAGAATTTGTTCAAGCTGCCAAGGAAGTTGGATTTCCCAATGTCGTAAAACCGCTGATGAGTTCCTCAGGTAAAGGTCAAAGTGTGTGCCGCACGGAAGGTGACCTGGAGGATTGCTGGAGAATCGCGATGGAAGGCGGACGGGTTCAAAATGGACGGGTGATCATTGAAGAATTTATCCGTTTTGATTCGGAAATCACGCTGCTTACTGTCCGGGCCATAAATGGTACCATGTTTTGTGCCCCAATCGGTCACATTCAGCAGGGCGGGGATTATATTGAATCCTGGCAGCCGCATAATATGACAGAGGCTCAAATTATGGAAGCGAAAAGAATTGCCCATGCCATTACGGATGAGCTTGGAGGGTACGGATTATTCGGGGTTGAACTTTTCCTTTCAGGGGATAAAGTCTATTTCAGTGAAGTTTCCCCACGACCTCATGATACGGGGCTAGTGACTTTAGTGACTCAGAATTTATCGGAGTTTGCCTTGCATATTCGGGCGATTCTAGGATTTCCCATCCCGGAAATCACGCAGATCAGCCCAGGTGCCAGCCGTCCATTAAAAGCGCGGGATGAGTTATCGGAATATTCTATAGTCGGTGTTGAACAGGCTTTGGCTTTACCTAATACACAAGTGCGTCTTTTCGGAAAACCTGTTACAAAGGCAGGTAGAAGGGTCGCAGTCGCCCTGTCGACTGCCGATTCAATCGAGTTGGCGAGAGTGAATGCGGCCCGTGCTTTGGAATGTTTAGTTGTAGAGAAGTAGGATAGATTTTGTCTATAGTCTGACTCTAAAGCATCCTGATAGGGTGCTTTATTTTCTTTTCCCCATTGATTTTTAGCACTTTCAAATTCCTTACAAATCATCCTGATTTGAAGACATTGAATGAAAAGATCACTTACCCCCGCTCGTGTTAACTAAATCTTTTCACTTCTCCAACACTAACAACCCTTATAAAAGGGGCAAGCTAATTCCGTGGCCTGTCCCTTTACCTTGTCTTAACAATTATCCTGCTGCAATTTTACATAGCCTTGACATTGAGTTCATCTTCATCACCTATAGTTTAATTAAATAGAAAACAATTAAAGGGAGGCTATTCATTTGAATCGCACATGGAGTAAAAAGGTATTGCCAATCACACTGGCTTCAGCATTGGCATTTGGAGGTTTATCATGGTCCGCTGCGGATCGTGTTTCGGCAAAGGATAAGACAAAAAAAGACCCGGAAATCAAGAACGTGATATTCATGATCGGTGACGGCATGGGTGTGTCCTACACCTCCGCTTACCGGTATTTAAAAGATAACCCTGGTGCGAAGGTGGCAGAACGGACAGAGTTTGATAAATACCTGGTTGGCCAGCAGATGACTTACCCAGAAGACTCTGCACAAAATATAACGGATTCAGCTTCTGCCGCAACGGCAATGTCTGCCGGAGTGAAGACTTATAACGCTGCGATTGCAGTGGATAACGATAAATCTGAAGTCAAAACCGTATTGGAAGCAGCAAAGGAAAAAGGAAAAGCGACGGGATTGGTTGCCACTTCAGAAATCACTCATGCTACACCTGCATCTTTTGGCGCCCATGATGAAAATCGGAAAAACATGAATTCAATCGCAGACGATTATTATAATGAATTAATCAAGGGCAAACATAAAATTGACGTCCTATTGGGCGGTGGGAAGTCCAATTTTGTCCGGCCTGATGTCAATTTGGCGAAAGCCTTCGAAAAAGACGGTTACAGTTATGTGACTGATAAAAATCAAATGCTTAAGGATAAAAATGAACAGGTCCTTGGTTTATTCGCTTCTGAAGGACTACCGAAAATGATTGACCGCCCTAGTGAAACGCCTTCTTTGTCAGACATGACAAGTTCGGCGATCCAGCGCTTGAATAAAGACAAAGATGGTTTCTTCCTCATGGTCGAGGGAAGCCAGGTGGATTGGGCCGGACATGATAATGATATCGTAGGTGCAATGAGTGAAATGGAAGACTTTGAAAAAGCATACAAAGCGGCCATCGAATTTGCGAAGAAAGACAAACATACCCTAGTGGTGGCTACTGCGGATCACTCTACAGGAGGATTCTCGATCGGGGCAAAAGGAATATATAACTGGTATGGTGAACCGATCAAGGCAGCCAAACGCACCCCTGACTTCATGGCGGATGCCATCGTCAAAGGAGCGGATGTCGAAAAGACGTTAAAGCAATATATTAATCAAAATGAAGTGAAGCTAACTGATGCTGAAATCAAAACGGTAACAGAAGCTGCCAAATCAAAAAATGTGACGAACGTCGATAATGCCATCGAAGCCATATTTGACAATCGGACCAATACTGCATGGACTACCGGGGGACATACAGGTGAAGATGTTCCGGTCTACGCATATGGACCATATAAAGAACGTTTTGCAGGCCAAGTCGATAACACGGATCAAGCTAAAATCATCTTTGATCTATTAAAGAAGTAAAAACGCTTCAGGGAGGGATTCAATGAACAGACTGATGATTGGTGCCCTGTTATTAACCGCATTTGGTGCTCTTAATACACAACCAGCTTACAAAGAAGAAACGACAGCTAAAGAAAAAACAGAGGAAATTGCACGACCACTGGTAAAAGAGGATGTCTATGTTCCGAATCCACAGCTTCCTGATGATATAAAATTGAACCAGATCGGTCAGAACGTTTCTGATGCAAAAGGCGAATTGACTTTGAAGGCCTATAAAAAAGTGAATGAAACAGTGAATGTAGGCCCGATCGAGGTTAAAGTCAAAGAAATGAAAGTGATGCATGCCACTCCGGATTACAGTATGATTGATTTCTTCCACGGCTATACGCATGATGAGGATTTCGATATCGTAAAAATGAACGTGGAAATCAAAAACAATACGGATAAAAAAATCAAGTTTTCCCCAGTTGCCTTCCTTGAAACGGACAATGGAGAACATCTGACATGGGAAGATGATATCTACTTGGAAGAACTTGCTGGTGAAATAGAAGGAAACGGTTCAAAAAGCGGAAACATTGGTTTCATTGTAAATGATGGGAACATAAAGGGCATATCCTTCATGACAAGTGATTCGGTGGATGAAGAAGGGGAAGTCCTTGCAAAAGGCAAGTCAGCTGAATTCGCTTTTTAAAGAATATGTATAAATGCCTTGGAAAAATAAGATACTAGAACAAGTGATGGGGATTACTATCACTGAACGGAATATCCAAATCCTAATGATGAGGTGACACAGAATGAGCTATAAAGATCAATTAGATCCACATTCTCAAAAGTTTCACCATAATTGGACAAGACCTAAGCGTTCAAATTCTCAAGTTAATGGCCATACGCAAGAATCACAAACGAACATTATACTAAGAAGCAATGCAAAGGCTCACAGGTGGTAACGGATATTTCCGACAAAGAAGGAGGCTCCCAGCGAGTCTTCTTCTTTATATTTAATCCAGAAAACCGATCAAGGCATACATGGCTTTTCACTCATAATTATGATACCATTTACCTTTAAGATTGAAGTGATGAGCTTGGCGTGAAACTGGAGTTTCGTTTCCGATTGAACGTTTCACTTTATACAAATAGAGGACGTGAATTGTAATGATTAAAATTGAAATCCCTGCAGCGGATATAAGCATCAAACAAAGAAAGCAAGTTATAGAAGGAGACGAACCTGTCATTCCTGAAATTTACGGGTTTATCGATTTTCATTTGATTCCCCGTGATAAAGGCGGCATCATCTTGTTTTACAATGAGAATGATGAACTGATTTTTGTCGGTAAGGCCCGTAAATTAAGACCAAGGGTCAAGAAGCATTTCGAGGATAATGTTTCACCGATTAAAGAGCATCGTAATGAAGTCAAGAAAATTGACATTCTTTTAGTCGAAGACGCTATGGAACGGGAAATCTATGAAACGTACATGATCAATAAGCTTCATGCTAAATACAACGTCGACAAAGTGTTTTATAAATAAGAAGTACCTATGAAAAGCTGACTGCATATGCACTCAGCTTTTTTGTGTGCAAACTTAAGTTTACATATGTCCAAAAATAATTTCATACATTTACAGCTGCTACATGCCAGGTTAACATTGTTGGTTTATATTTAGAGTATTCCAATACATTCTCAGGAGGAAGCTATTGAAGAAAATACTTTGTAAAAAGGTGTTAGTTATCTCAATCGGGACAGTGATTGCCTTTGGGAATTTAACGTGGTCCGTGTCACAAGCCTCAAAATTGGCGAAACAGAGAGAAATTGAAACTTTTGAACAAAAGACAGTAAAATCTTCAGGGTGGGAAATGACGGAATAAGCATAGTGACGAATGATTTTTTTCTCGATTTGCAACAAAGAAAAAGAAAAATGTATTGGAAAATGAAACGTTGTGGATGATCAGCAGCTTGTCAAAAATACATTAAATGATATAACTCAATGGAGGTTCTTTACACAAAATGTTATGTGTGATTGGGCTTCCTTTTAATTTTTGTTTTAAGTTTTATGAAGAATGTCAACACCGTTCATTTATCCGTGATTGCACCTGGAGCAGGATTGGAGCAATCGTGATTACATTTGTCAGCAAAAGTATTAGGAGGCAATTTTAAAAAAACTTGCAAATAGTAATGATTACGTTTTATTATTAAAGGGTGTTTTTACTTGAGTGATAGCTTCGGCATTTAAATCGTAATGATTTTGATTTATGGGAAGGTATCAGGTAAAGGAGTGGGAAGTGATGGAGATGAAGAAAATTCCGGTTACGGTATTGAGTGGATACCTTGGAGCGGGAAAGACGACGCTTTTGAATCATATTCTTGAAAATCGGAATGATCTGAAGGTTGCCGTCATCGTTAATGATATGAGTGAAATCAATATTGATGCGTCTCTGGTCAAGCAGGGAGGATTTACCAGGACGGATGAAAAACTGGTGGAAATGCAGAATGGCTGCATTTGCTGTACGCTTCGTGAAGATTTGATGATTGAAGTGGAGAAATTGGCGAAACAAGGGGACATTGATTACATCGTGATTGAATCGACTGGGATAAGTGAACCGGTACCTGTAGCTCAAACCTTCTCGTATGTTGATGAAAGCATGGGAATTGATTTAGGGGAATATTGCCGGCTCGATACGATGGTTACCGTTGTTGATGGGTATAACTTTTGGCAAGACTTCACTTCAGGAGAATCACTCATTGACAGAATGCAGGGAACTGATGCTGCGGATGGCAGGGAAGTGGTCGATCTATTAATAGATCAGATAGAGTTTGCCAATGTCATCCTGTTGAATAAAATCGATCTAATTGATGCTGACGCCGTTGAGGAATTGAAAGCAGTTCTTCAAAAAATGAATGCCGATGCGAGGATCATCGAAACAAACCATTCCAAGGTGCCGCTAAAGGATGTATTGAATACACATTTATTTGATTTTGAAGAGGCAAGCCAAGGAGCCGGCTGGATAAAGGAATTGAATGAAGAGCATATTCCGGAGACCCTGGAGTACGGGATTTCTTCCTTCATCTACAGAAGGAAAATACCCTTTCATCCCGAGAGGCTGATGGAGTGGTTGGAGAACTGGCCCGTACAAGTGGTGAGGGCAAAGGGCTTCCTTTGGTTGGCAACGAGAAATGATACGGCAGGCTTGCTATCGCAGGCAGGACCGTCATTAACTTTACAAGCAGCCGGTAAATGGATTGCAGCATACCCTGAAGAAGAACAGCGCCGAATTTTAAAGGAGGCACCTGAATTATTGGAACGGTGGGATGCAGTATACGGTGATAGGATGACGGAGCTGGTGATGATTGGCATTCAAATGAATCGACAGGAAATCGAAACTGAATTAGATCAATGCTTATTGACGGAAACTGAGTTGCAGCAGGATTGGTCTCTGTACGAAGATCGATTGCCTGCATTCACGGAAATCGTTCATTAAAAAACTTTAGGAGGAAACAAAAATGAGAGTGAACATTACTTTAGCATGCACAGAAACAGGGGACCGAAATTATATCACGACGAAGAACAAGCGGAATGACCCGGACAGGATCGAATTGAAAAAGTACTGCCCGCGATTGAAGAAACACACGCTTCACCGTGAAACGAAGTAATTTTAAGGTTTAAATCGTAATGATTATGTTTTAATGGAGAGAGGGATGTAAAAGTCGGGAAGTTCACGTTGGAATGGATCATTAGTGGGCGAGGCATTCAAGTATGATGATGGCTGCAGTATGGAGTCATTACCATGTTCTCCATCCGTACAATTGGTGTACATGCTCCCGATTTCCAGGAATATATCGTTAGCAAGACAGGCAGCGGAACGAATAGTGAACAGTTTATAGAATCTATAAAAAAATCTTTTAAAAAGGAGAATATGAATGGCGAAAAAATCCAAGGTGATAAAAGCGCAAAAACAATTGGAAATGGTCGAAAAGTATGCACAGCTTAGAAAGGAATTGAAGGAGAAAGGGGATTATGCATCATTGGCCAAACTCCCTCGTGATTCATCGCCGATAAGGGTCCACAATCGTTGTGGAGTAACGGGGAGGCCTCGTGGATATATGCGCAAATTCAATATGTCACGTATCGTTTTTAGGGAGCTTGCTCATAAAGGGCAATTGCCAGGTGTCAAAAAGTCAAGCTGGTGAAGCGGGAAAGGATCAAGTTCATTCATAAGAAAAGGAGCCTATGTTAAATAAGGGGTTGTTATCTTGGAATTTTGTTGAACTTGACGAAGCGGCTTGTAAAGTGAGCGTTTAAAAAAGCAGAAGTCTTTAAGACTCTGCTTTTTACCTTTGGAAAAATTCAATCCACTCTTTTTCCGGTCCATATACGTAGAAATAGCGATAACCATTTGGAAGGGTGACTATCTCTTCATCAATCAGCTCAGTGTTATCCAAGCTTTTGATCCGGGCGTATTCTTCTTCGATATCATCCACGGTAATGGCAAAATGGTGGATCGTTGCCTCGGATGGCAGTGTGTCACTATATCCCTGAATCAATTCTATTTCTGTTTCGTCCGACTCTTCGTATCCCAGAAATGCTAGTTCGATTACCCCATTAGTATGTGTCATGCGTGCTTTTAATTTTAATTCCAGCACATCTTGATAAAAGGCGATGGATTTTTCAAGATCTTTTACAACGACGCCAATGTGATCGACCCTTTTCACAGCCAAGAGATCTTCCTCCTTCATATGTCCAGACGCAAAATGATAATATTAGTATATATAAGATTATTCGAAATTAAATTACATTTTTATAGCCGTTTTTAGATAATTTTTTTAAATGATGTTAATTAAGGGAAATTATTGGTAAATAATAAAAAAATGACAAATGGCTTATAGGATAATATTTTTCTTCCATAATTTTTCTAGATTCTTTTCTTGTAAAGAATGGCATTCATCATTTTCCAGGGCAAAAATTTGTTTCTAAATGGAATAGTCGATATACTTATTGAAACAACTCCATTATTAATGGATAGGAAAGGAGAGGTAGTATGGGAAAAATTCGTGAAGGTGAAGTTTTCACCCTTACCGATGACAGCGATGAAGGCCATGAAGTTGAGGTTTTAGGATCATTGGATGTAGAAGGAACAGAGTATGTAGCAGTAGGTTTGCTTGAAGATATTGAAGAGGATACAGATGAAGATATCGATATTTTCTTTTTCAGGGTCGAAGGTGAAGGTGAACTGCTCGATATCGAATCGGATGAAGAATTCGAAAAGGTATCGTTGGCGTTTGAAGCGGCATTTGAAGCGAAAGAATGACAAGATAAAAGGCGGCACATTATGTGTCGCCTTTTTTTATGTATAAAGAAAGTATGGGCTCCGCCTTCGCCAAATACCATGATAGCCACGCGTGCTATCCAGCCTTACTTAAGTATAGGGTACTATTATTGATAGGACGTGTACGATATATGAATATTTTGTTAATAAACGGAGTATTTTTCCATATCAAAGACATAGGATAAAAAGTGGAGGTGATGGGATGGCCGTTGTTAAGCACACTGATGCCGATATTGCCTTATTGGCAAGATTGCTTAGGGCGGAAGGCGAGGGTGAAGGTGATCAAGGCATGTTGATGATCGGTAATGTAGGGGTCAATCGGATTAGGTCAAATTGTTCCGATTTCAAAGGATTGAGGACGATTCCAGATATGATTTATCAGGAGCATGCCTTTGAAGCTGTACAGAAGGGATATTTTTATCAGCGGGCAAGGGATAGGGAAAAAAGGCTTGCGCGACGGAGCGTAGGTGGTGAAAGGCTATGGCCCTCTAAATTTAGCCTATGGTACTTCAGGCCACCCGGAGATTGTCCGGCAACCTGGTATAATCAGCCCCTGGTTGGGCGTTTCAAGCTTCATTGCTTTTATGAACCAACAGGTACAGAATGTCCGAACATTTATAATACATTTTAAGGAGGAGGCTGAACCTTATGGAGGTTTGGCCTCTTTGTGCATCAGTCTTTAACTAGGAAAAATCAAATGATAAAACTGGCAAATGATTTACTGATAATGTAAAATTGAGACTGTAAATTTCCGGATAAGAAAGGAATAAAAAATTGATGAGTAAAAGGCTTATTAATTATGGACAAGGGCAAATGGGAATACAGCCGGAGGATAATACCGAGAAATTTAAATCTTTCATGGAGAATAACCCGGACGCCATTTCCATTGTTGATCTGGAAGGAAATACACTTCAGGTGAATGTAGCTTTTGAAGAGTTTTTCGGTTGGACGAATGAGGAGCTCATTGGCATGCCGTTTCCTATTATTCCTGATTTCTTGAAGGAATCAGTCAATGAATTGCATGACCAGATTAAGGCAGGGGTACAAAAGAAAGGCTTTGAAACGGTCAGGTTAAGGAAGGATGGCCAGTTAATCGATGTAAGTATCTCCCTGTTCAATATTCAGGATGATGAAAATGAGCCGTGCGCCCTGGTTTTCGTTTATCGGGATATCACGAATCAAAAACTTGCTGAAGCTGCCTTGAAGGAAAGTGAGCAAAGGTATCGCAGTTTAGTGGAGGTGTCACCTGAAGCGATTTTTGTGCATCGCAATGGGATCATCGAGTATATGAATCCCATGGGGGCGAAAATGCTTGGGATGGATAGTGTGGAGGATATTATCGGTAAATCGGTTTTTCAGTTCGTTCACCTGGAGTCCCGGGAAAGTGTACAAAAAAGAATCGATATCATGAGGGATGATCATCAGGCGGTTGGTTTACTGGAACAAAAATTCATTCGACTTGACGGACAAGTATTTTATGGAGAAACACTCGGTCTTCCGATTATTTATAAAGGTCAGCCGGCCATACAGGTATTCTGCAGGGATATTACGGAGCGTAAAAAGACCGATGAGCTGCTCTGTAAATCCAATATGTTATCAGCGGTAGGACAGATGGCTGCAGGCATCGCACACGAATTAAGAAATCCATTAACTACGGTCAAAGGATTTTTACAATTATTAAGGGAAAATCCTGAGCAAAAGGACTATCTTGAAATGACGGTCAGCGAAGTTGAAAAAATCGAAACCCTGGCCAATGAATTTTTAAGTTTAGCAGAGCCTGAAGCGAAGGTTTGTGAATACATCCAGCTTAACGATATATTGGATAGTGTGATTACGTTAGCCGAGTTACAAGCGATATTGAATGATGTTGAATTTATCAAGGAATATAATACGGATTCGGCATCTGTCTTTGGCGAACCGAATCAGTTAAAACAAGTATTCACGAATGTCGTCAATAATGCGTTAGAGGCCATGCCGAATGGCGGCAAACTTCATATACAGTTACACCATGGAGGAGACTCTGCAATGATCCGATTCATTGATTCAGGCTGCGGAATCTCAAATGAGCGTATGCAGCATTTAGGGCAGCCATTTTATAGCACCTCTGAAAAAGGAACGGGGTTTGGGCTCATGGTCAGTACTAAAATCATCCATGAGCATAATGGGGAAATTCATTTCAGCAGCGAAGTGGGAAAAGGGACGATTGTAGAGATCAGACTTCCTATCAATGAAAGTTCACAATAAAAAGTGACGAGAAGCCATGCTCTCGTCACTTTTTTGGTTTATAGCTTAACGATCGTTCTGCCTCTTGCTTCCCCTTTTAATAGGGTAGGAAGGACGTCAGGCAATTCATTAAGTGTAATTTCCTGTTGAACAAGCTGTTCTAAATGCTCGAGTTTAAAGTCGGTGGCAAGGCGATGCCATACTTTCAATCTTGTTTCCATCGGGCAATTGACCGAATCAATCCCAAGTAGATTAACCCCTCTTAAGATGAATGGAAAGACGGTGGTAGGAAGGCTTGTACCAGCTGTCAATCCACTGACCGCCACAGCTCCGCCATACTTGATTTGGCTAAGGACTGAAGCTAACGGTTCGCCGCCGACGGGATCTACCGCCCCGCTCCACTTCTGTTTGCCCAGTGCCCGCAGCTTGCCATCATATACTTCTTCACGCGATACGATGGTCGCCGCACCGATTTCCTTCAAATATTTATGTTCCGATTCTTTTCCTGTACTCGCCTCAACGGAATAGCCAAGTTTGGAAAGGATCGAGACTGCAAAACTGCCGACCCCGCCAGTTGCACCAGTGACAAGAATGCTCCCTTGCCCGGGGGTGAGGTTATTTTCTTCCAGTCGCAGAACCGATAAGGCTGCAGTGAAACCGGCCGTTCCGATGATCATGGCCTCTTTCATTGTAAGGCCATCAGGAAGCGGGACGATCCACTCTGCAGGAACACGGGCAAATTGACTATAGCCCCCTGATTGGGAAACGCCAATCCCGTAGGAGGTCGCAATGACTTCCTCTCCTTCTTTAAAGCGGGAATCCGCAGATGAAACGACAACACCAGCCATGTCTATTCCCGGAACGATCGGATAGCTGCTGACAATGTTTCCATTTGGAATTGCTGCAAGGCTGTCTTTATAGTTCACACCGGAATAATGAACACGGATGAGCACTTCGCCTTGAGGTAGATCATCAAGAGATAGTTGCTGAATGTTAACGGTGAATTGATCATCTTGCTTGTTCACGACCAATGCATCAAATTGCTGTATCATGGTTAGTTCCCCCTTAAAAATAATGAATCTACCCCATTATAAATGAAAAAATATAGGAATGTATAATGATACAATTCGAAATAAGTAGCGCTCGCTTTTCTTTCTGCTTCTAAAAATGGTACTATTAGATTTGATTCAGTTCATATTAAAGGAGATGTTTAACATGGCTAAAAAAGGATACATACTTATGGAAAATGGAGAAAAAATCGAATTCGACCTTTTCCCGAACGAAGCACCGAACACAGTGGCTAACTTCGAAAACTTGGCTAACACAGGATTTTATAATGGTGTAGTCTTTCACCGTGTAATCCCTGGTTTCGTAAGCCAAGGCGGAGATCCAACAGGTACAGGTGCAGGCGGAAGCGGCAAGCAAATCAAATGTGAAACAGAAGGAAACCCTCATAAACATGAGGCAGGAAGCCTATCGATGGCACATGCCGGAAAAGACACAGGATCAAGCCAATTCTTTATCGTGCATGAACCACAACCGCATCTTAACGGTGTTCACACAGTATTCGGTAAAGTGACATCTGGACTTGAAACAGCCAAAGCTATGAAAAATGGCGACAAAATGGAAAAAGTCGAAGTTTTTGACGCTGAATGATGAAAGCGAAAAGAGGGGGCATTATGCTCCCTCTTTCTTTTTGCACTGTTCATGAGTGGAAACAGGGGAATGTAAAGTCATTTTGGCGTCATGCTTTCAGTGAAATGATATTCGACCTCTGTCAAGGCTTCCGAAATGGCCCATAATCTTTTCGAGATTTCTTCATTATATAAGGAATCGATGATATCGTCTTTTCTCGGAAAGCCTTTCCTGCTCTTCTTTCCATCGGGTCCGATATACTCCCCGCCTGTTAATGTAGGTTCCGTTGCGGCATAAAGGGTAGGCAATGCTCCCATGCTCGCCGGCTGGGTGATGGTTTTCGAAAGAAAATGCACGAATCTATTTACGGGTTTGCCAGATCCGCGAGACATGAGATTAGTATGGGAAAGGCCCGGATGACAGGCGATGCTGATCGGGTTTGCATCATGCTGGTTGAATTTATTCTGTAATTCGCGGGCGAAGAGTAGATTCGCCAGCTTACTTTGCCCATAGTATTTCATTGGTTTATAACCGCTTTCACCATTTAGGTTTTCGAAGTCTATATATCCATTGATGGCGGCCAAGCTGCTCAATGTGACCACACGCGATCTTGGCGTAGAAAGGATACGCGGAAGAAGGAGGCCTGTCAAAGCAAAATGACCGAGATGATTGCTGCCGAATTGCAGCTCGAAACCATCTTTCGTCTTACTGTATGGCGGAATCATCACACCTGCGTTATTGATGAGGACGGATAGAGAGTCATAGTTTTCCTGAAAGGAATCAGCAAAATGCCGAATGCTGCTTAAATCACTTAAATCCAGCTGCATCACGTGTACATTCGCCTTAGGATGGACCGATAAGATTCTATCGACTGCCTTTTCACCCTTTGAAGCATTCCGGACTGCAAGGATGATCTCTGCCCCCTTACCGGCCAGTGCAAAAGCCGTTTCGAAGCCAATTCCACTATTTGCACCAGTAATCACAATGGTTTGCCCCGATACATCTGCCATTTCTTCGCCATTCCACTTTTCAATCATCCAATCACACCTTCCCACACAGTCTATACCTATCATATACCCAAATAATTCCTATATGTCACATTCTGTGGCGGGAACATGTGCTGTATTCTATTTTTTTTTTTGTTAAGATTGTTGTTTTTAAAACGAAACGATTTAAGGTTGATGGAGCGGAAGTGCGAGACTCCTGCGGGAGCAGCGGGACAGGTGAGACCACACAGGCGTTTACGCCGAGGAGGCTCACCGCCCGCCCCGCGGAAAGCGAGCAATGGAGGGGAAATCAACCACACCGCATTACTTGGTGAATAACAACAAAGTATGCGAAAACAGCCTTTTAAAAAATTAGCCGCCCATTAAATAATCCATTATATTTTTCAAAATCAGAATGACGGTTACTATGATAAATAATACCCTTACATATGCCACTCCCTTCTTAATGGCGAATTTGGATCCGGCCAATGCACCTGCTATCATGGAGATCCCCATCGGTATTCCGTAAGAAAAGTTGACGGTATCAAGGAATATGAACATGATCAGTGCTGCCAGATTGCTTCCGAAGTTCAAAAATTTTGCATTTCCTGCAGAGTGCAAAAAATCAAAGCCAATCATTAAAAAGGCAAAGAGAATGAAGGATCCCGTTCCAGCGCCCAAAAACCCATCATAAAAACCAATGGCAAATATAGCGAAGGCAAATAGTGCAGCCTTTTGCCATGTGAGTTTATGGTAAGTCGATTTCTGTCCCCAGTCCTTTTTAAAAAAGGTATAAATGGCAATAGCTATTAATAGAACCAAGATCATTGGCTTTAATAATTCAGGCGAGACGAAATTAACAACCCAAGCGCCCAGCAGGGAACCTATGAAAATCAGTGGGAAAAGTTTGGATACCAATCGAAAATCAACCTTACCTGAGCGAATGAAGGCAATGGTGCTTGTTAAAGACCCCATGGAACTTGCTAACTTATTCGTTGCGATCGCTTGAGAGGGGGGAAGTCCTGAAAATAATAAAGCAGGTATGGAAATCAGGCCTCCGCCGCCTACCACAGAATCAATGAATGCTGCCAAAAATCCGAAAAACATCAGCAGCAAGAGTGTTGAAATTTGTATATCCTCCATCCAAGAAGCCTCCGTATCAATGGCATTATGGCTGAAATGCTTGTTATGCAGATGCCATAATCCAAAGTTTTTCTATTAGTCACTATTTAGATAGTAACTAATAAAACCCATTCTGTAAATGAGAATATTATGAGTCATACCTTTTGAAATCGAATAGATTTCGATAAGAGATTTGGTATGATAGGCATATAACTTACTAAAAGCACTAGGAGGTACTATGCAAGATATCATTCAAAAACTACAGTCTCTCGGGTTTAGTCAATATGAAGCAAAGGCTTATGTTTCTTTGGTTCGCCAAGGTCCAACCAGTGCCTATCAAGTAAGCAAGGAATCAGGAATTCCCAGGGCCCGCATCTATGAGATATTAAACGGATTGCAAGAAGAGGGAATCGTCTTAAAAGAGGAAATCAATGACTCGATAAAATATTCACCGCTACCAGTCGATGTGTTTTTGGAATCGGTTCAATCAAAATGGAACAATACCTATCAATCCATCAGCCATACACTAAAACAATTCGAGAAAATCGAACCGATGTCCGACAATCGTGTAATGACGCTTAAGGGGGAAGAGCATATCCTTTCCTTTTGCCGTACTCTGATTCACAAAGCCGAGAAAAGGGTGGTGGTTTCCTTATGGGACGAGATGTATCGAAAACTCGAACAAGAGCTAAAGGGGGTTGCCGCGCATTGCACTCTTAAGGGGATTGCCTTTCAGGTTGAAAATCCATTATCAGATATAGACATACATCGCAAAACAAGTTATGTGGAAAATATCGGAGAAAACAAATGGTTCATCTTATCCATCGATGGCAAGGAGACGATTTACGGCCCTTCTCCCGAAACGAGAGAAACGGCGTTCTACACAGATGATCCCATCCATATTAATTTTCTCGAAAATTACATTTGGCATGATATCCTCGTTAACCGCTTGGTTAAAAAGAATGAAGAAGATACCGAGAATTGGATTTCAAGTGAAAGAGACCGGTTTTTCTCCCTATAGAAAAAAGCTGATAGCCCCATTACAGGGGGGCTATCAGCTTTTTTATTTTTGTATCAAAAGTCATTCGGATAAAAGGGTTTTAGGAAATCTGATGGCCGTGGGCAAGCTGGATTTATCCCGATAAGATCTGTAAGACACAATAGGATGATTATGGGCTTGAACATCCAACTGGAGAATCTGTGAGCTTTTCATTTCCAAATAATACGTAACGTCTTCTTTTTGTAAATGATAAAAAGAAAAGGGGATCCCTAAAAGGTTATTCCTGATTAGTTTTGTTTCAGGCTGATTGATGATGTGCTCACTCAATTCCGCTATCGTAACAGAGGTTGTTCCTGTAATGGCTGTTATTTTTTCTTTTGCATAATCAACTGCATGACTGAAGGTACCGGCAATATTCTTCAAGATTCCGTTCATGGGGGCATCTCCTTTTAATTTTAGGCTATGTTTGTAGTATGGTACCTGGCTAATGCTTTATGCAAAAAATACGCGTAGATGATATAGAATTGTCACTTTATGAACATGATTAAGAAGTGTGCAATGAAATCAAAAAAAGCAATCAAGGAAGGACAGGGAAAATGTCAATGAAGGTCAAAGCATGAAGAATAAAAAAATGTATATGGGCCTGCTTTTCATCATAATCCTCGCTTTTTCAATATTGTTCATTCAGTTGAATATCGATATGAACTCAAGAGAGGAAAAAGGGAAAGACGCCGAAGCGGATAGTCATGAGAAAGTAGAAAAATTGCTAAAAAAAATGACGCTTGAAGAAAAAATCGGACAGCTTATGATGGTCGGTTTCAAGGGAACTGAAAAGGGCAATGAAATCACGGAGCTTATCGAACAAAAACATATAGGAGGCGTCATTTATTTTGACCGCAATATGAAATCGCCTAAACAAGTGGCTAGGTTATCAAACTCGCTTCAGCAAACGGCCATTCAAAGTACACATTCGCTTCCGTTGATGGTGGCCATCGATCAGGAAGGAGGGGACATCATCAGGATGAAGGAAAGGGTATCGCCCCTCCCTGCGCAACAGGATCTTGGAAAAAATGCCTCTATTGAAGACATGTACAAGGTGGCCAAATTGAATGGAACAGAACTTGGATCCATGGGGGTTAACATTAATTTCGCCCCTGTACTAGATCTATCGCAAACGGATAAGCGTTCATTGGGGCAAGATCCCGAAAAGGTCTATCAATACGGAAAGAAAGCCATTGAAGGCTTGAATGATGCATCGATAACTGGTGCATTGAAGCACTTTCCTGGAAACGGACGCAGCGAAATCGATCCGCATGTCGAAACATCTTCCGTTGAGGCAAACCAACTTGATCTGGAAAATTCGGATATTTATCCTTTCAAGCAAATCATAAGTGAAATGGATAACCAAAAGTTTTTCGTGATGGTGACCCACATTAAATATCCAGCCTACGATAAAGAAAAGCCAGCAAGCCTATCTAAAATCATCATAGAAGAACTGCTTCGAGGGAAACTCAAATATGAAGGGATTGTCGTTACCGACGATTTGGAAATGGGTGCTGTGAACAAGTATTACTCCTATGAAGAGATGGGGAAGCAGGCAATCCTTGCAGGAGCTGATTTATTACTTGTCTGTCATGAATACTCCCATGAGCTTGAAGTATATAATGGATTACTGCAAGCGGTAAAAGCAGGGGAAGTTCCAATGGATAGAATTAACGAGTCAGTGAAAAGAGTGCTGACATATAAACTTTACAATATGAAGCAAATGAAAGCTGACCCGGATCAAGCTGAAAAAGTAGTGGGAAATCCAGAAAGCATAAAGTATATCGAAAGCCTGGGCGATGATGAATAAAAGCGAAACCACCTTCTCAAAAGGATGCTTTTGTTTAAATCAGCTGATAGAGGGAATACTATATATGACTAACTTGAAGGAGGAAACTAACATGCCATCAAACAAAATGCTTGGAACCGTCCTGATAGGAGCAGCCGCATTTTTAATGCGCAATAAGAAAACCCGTGAAAAAACCATGAGTCAAATAAAGTCCCTAGCCACACCGGAAACCATCGATAAGGTTAAGGGCCAATTCCAATCAATAACCAAAACAAAATCAAGTAATCCATCCGTACGTTAAGGTGAAATAACCCATTAGAAGTTTTAATGGGACATGACTGTAAATTAGAGAAAAACTAGTTTACAGTCATTTTTTTCTTGAAAAAGTTCCAGTTGATCCGCTCCCGTTCCGCCGACTGTCTGCCAAGCCTCATCAAAGCAAGCGTCTGGCTTGGCTAGTCAGTTATTCGTCAGGGGTTTGCGCATAGAGGGTTCATTCGTATAATAAAATCATGGTTCGGGGTGGGAGCATTTCGAACTTCTTTTGTCATCAAACTGTCCCCGCTAAAATGGGGGCTTTTTTAATTGCTTAATATCCAGCAGTAAAAGGAAAAGCACCCGCTACTTTAGAAGACCTTGGGAAGGTCTTCTAAAGTACAAGTGCTTTCATGAATGGTCAATGATCATTCAGCTTCATCTTCACCGTCATCTTCTTTGTTGAACCAAAGCGGATCCTCATTATCAACTTCACCATTATAATTAATCAGGATTTCTTCTCCTGCTTTTATGTCGGTGTAAGCAAAGAAATCAAACGTATGATTCTTGAAGTTTATGTCATACGTAGCGTTGGGTGTATAAGAATGATTAAACAGCATGCCATAACCTAAAAGCATGGCAGTATGGTTAATTCCATATTCAAACGCATAATCAGCCAGCAATGTTTTCTCTATGAAAACATGCTCCTCGTTCGGATAAGCAATGACAGGTGCCTCATGCAAAAGCTCACCCTTTTTAATGTCTCGTGTTGCGAATACGCCTCTATTGAACTCACCATCACTGAGTGTGGAAGTTTTAACTTCAATCATGTTCGTCACCTACTTGTTCTATTCAATATAGTCCAGATCATCTAAGCTTGACAGTTAATAAGAAGAAAAGCAACTATTTTACGGAATTAATCAATTTTAACAAACGGCACGATTGTTTTTTATGCGGCTCTACCGGTACCGTGGGACGGAATTCTTCACATGAGGAACGAAAAAAGGTAGCGAACGGCTGAAGTAATCGGGATGGCCCCGTATATCCATTCCAATAAAAAAACACCTCCGCTAGAAGAAAGCTAGGGAGGTGTCGGTCATATAGGTAAATCCCTTAATTCACACCGACAGCTGTAAAGGCATTTTTGACAGCTGTGACTTCTGCACTGCTAGAACCGTATAAATCAGAGGCCGCTTGTACGACTGCCGCTTTGGCTTGTGAAAATGTCGACGAGGAAGTTAAATAAACCGTGTTGGCCCGGTAAAAGATAGTTCCCAGTTTATCGATGCCAATCCCGGATACGCTCACGCCATGGTGAGTTCCGCCTGCAGAGATCAAATAGGCCGCCTTATTGATGATTCCGCTGTTCGTATGGACTCCGCCGTTATCACCCGTTCCCGTATAGCGGTTCGAATAATGGTCAGGGTCACCATTCAATGTAGGATTAGCCATTGAACGAAGTGCATCACCGGAAATGTTAGGTGTGTAAATATCTTCGCCGATCAAATAATCGGCTTTGTCACTTTGATTCTTGAATTCGACGACCGTGCCAAATATATCAGAAATCGCTTCATTCAAAGCACCGGATTCATTCTGATAGGTAAGGTTCGATTCCGAGGAAGTCACGGCATGAGTCAGTTCATGTGCAACGACATCCAGACCGCCTGACAGTGGGATGAACGTCGTGCCATCTCCATCACCATAAACCATTTGGGTGCCATCCCAGAATGCATTATTATATCTTGAGCCATAATGAACGGTCGATTTCAGGATGGTTCCATTTCCATCATAAGAGTTCCGTCCAAACGTGGATTTATAATAATCATAGGTTTTACCTGCATAATTATGGGCATCAACCGCAGCTTTATCGGTAGAAGTAGTGAAAGCATTTGTCGTGTTGGAAAAGAGAGTACCAGGCAATTTTGAACGGTTATTGGCATTATAAGTATAGATGCCTTTACCGCGTGTATTGTCCTGTAAATAGTATTGGCCGTTGGATAAGGTAGTGTTCAATGACACGGTATTGTTTAAGACGCCGGTGCCCGTTCCGATGGAATTGGTCCCCGTCACTTCATCTAGTGTATTAAATTTATTCAGGATTTTACCTGTTTTGACTGATATGAAATAATTATGATTTCCTGGTTCGGGACTTAAGAATTTCAAATTGACTTTATATACATAATCGGCCTTACCTTCATTTGCGTATACATACAGGTCGGATTCAGGTGATTGTTCGTAGGCAGGAGTGAACCCAAGATCCGCTTCAGCTATTTTGATAGCTTCGGATTTACTGATGCCTTTTTTAGCCTTTTTCCCTAATTTCGTGTTTAGATTGGCTTCAACCGTACCGGACACGACCGTCAATACACCTTTAGTGTCAATCAATACTGCTTGTGTGGAATTCCATACAGGTACGCCTTTATAGGTTTGTTGCAATTTAAGGACGGTATTGCCTAGTTCATCCTTGCTTTCTTTCTGGATCGTGAAGGAGTCTTTCGCCTTTTGCTTTTCTAGCTTGTAAGACTTTTTGTTTTCATCAAAAAAGGTAAGAATGATATCTTCTGCAGTTTGCTTTGATGGGTCCGTAAGTTTCCCAGACTTGAATTCTAGCGAATCCTTATGCTTATTGTACTTTTCAACACTTAACACATTTTTTGCCGCTAAAGCTTCTTGATGGGGAATAGCAGAAAATAATAGACCGAGAGATAGTGCAGTTCCTAAAAATACCTTACCTTTCATAACACTCAACTCCTTCATGAGAATAACCTCATTTTTACACCGTTTCATATTATTTACAAATGGAGAAAATTTGCAAAAAATATGACATTTAAAGGAATAAAATGGAGAAAAATGGTTTTTGGTAGAAATATTCTCTGAATATATTCTTATAGTAATATTTGGAATGTATGTAAATTGAACCAAATGAATAAAAGTGCAAAAAAACATGGCATAAAGTGCAAAAAAACGTGGCGTAAAGTGCAAAATATTTTGTCTAGTAAGGGCGTTTTTTTTGTTTATTTGTTGAATATTGCGTTTTATAAATTTGGCATGAAAATTGCATATATTCAGAAAAGGAATTCGAATTGTAAATTAGATCTATTTGAAAGTCTATGAAATAGGAAAATTTATTAAATGGATTTCCCATATATGAAAGCGCTTATATAGAAAGGGATGAAAATTATGATACCAAAACAAGAACATGACATCGTTCAACATCCTCCCCAGCAAGAAGGACAAGAACTAAAACGCGGTTTAAAATCCCGCCATTTAACGATGATTTCCATTGGCGGGGCTATTGGCACCGGTCTGTTTCTTAGCAGCGGGGCAGCCATCCATACAGCTGGGCCAGGCGGCGCATTACTTGCATATGCCTTAGTTGGGGCAATGGTTTACTTTGTGATGACGAGCTTAGGGGAACTGGCAGCCTTTATGCCGACAAGCGGCTCATTCAGTACTTATGGAACGAAATTCGTCGATCCGGCATTTGGCTTTGCCTTGGGATGGACGTATTGGTTCAATTGGTCGATGACGATAGCGGCAGAGTTGGCAGCCTCGACAATGATCATGAAATTCTGGTTTCCGAATAGTCCATCATTGTTATGGAGTTCATCATTCTTGGTGCTCATTTTCCTTTTGAATTATTTATCCGTTAAAGGATATGGTGAAGGGGAATATTGGTTTTCCTTCATAAAGGTTACAGCCATCGTTATTTTTATAATCGTCGGGCTTCTAATGATCGTCGGCATTATGGGCGGCGAAGCAGTAGGTTTTAAAAACTTCACCGTCGATGACGCTCCTTTCCCGGGTGGGTTCATGGGTGTCTTCATCGTGTTCATAGCGGCTGGCTTTTCTTTTCAAGGTACCGAAATTGTTGGTGTGGCTGCCGGGGAAAGTGAAGATCCTGCACGGAATATACCGAAGGCCATTAAGAGTGTCTTCTGGAGAATCTTGCTTTTTTACGTATTTGCAATATTTGTTATAGGGCTGCTTATCCCTTATACGAACTCAAGTTTACAAGGTGATAACGTCATGGTAAGCCCATTCACGCTCATTTTTGAAAAGGCTGGAGTGGCCTTTGCCGCTTCGCTTATGAATGCCGTCATTTTAACCGCGGTATTATCTGCAGGTAACTCAAGCCTATATGCATCAACGCGTATGTTATACTCAATGGCAAAAGATGGACAAGCACCGCGCATTTTTGCAAAACTTAATAAACGCGGAGTACCGGTTGCAGGCATGATTTTGACATGTTCCATCGGCATGCTGGCCTTTTTGGCCTCCATTTTCGGGGATGGTAAAGTGTATATTTGGTTAATGAATGCCATTGGAATTACAGGATTTATCTTTTGGCTCGGCATTTCCATCAGCCATTACCGTTTCCGGAAAGCATTCATCGCTCAAGGCCATTCATTGGAGAAGCTGCCATATAAGGCATTATGGTTTCCGATTGGACCGATCTTTGCCATTTTAATTGGCATGATCGTCATCCTGTCCCAAAATATCCAAGCATTTTTCTCAGACCAAATCGATTGGGGCAGTGTTATAGCTGCATACCTGGGAATCCCGCTTTTCCTTGGACTATGGTTTGGCTATAAACTGGTAAGAAAAACTAAATTCGTTAAAATTGATGAAGTAGAATTTGATTTTGACAAAAAATATGAATGAACAAGCTTAAAGTAAAATCAGCCGGACAATGTAGTTTTAAATTGTCCGGCTTTTACTTGTTTTCTATAGGCTCATTAACAACAGCCAGGAAGCTGATTCCTGGCTGTTTATTTTTTTGAATGGATATTTATACAAAAATGACAGGCGGTGTTATATGATAATCGTAAACTCTGCATAATTGCATGTACAGAACGACGGGGAAAGCTTTTACTATTTCCAATGGAAAGGGAAGGTGTACGGCTGATGACATTATTGACTCATTTAAAAGTATTGGACTTTTCAACGTTACTGCCAGGCCCATTTGCCACTTTGATGCTAGCGGATTTAGGAGCGGATGTTTTGAAGGTAGAGAGGCCGGGAGCAACGGATTCATGGGGTGTGAACCAATATCTTAACAGATCGAAAAAGTCGATCACACTTGATTTGAAACAATCTGAGTCAATCGAATCCGTAAAAAATCTAGTGAAGGAATACGATATCGTCATTGAACAGTTCCGTCCAGGTGTCATGGAACGCCTAGGGCTGGGATATGAGGCATTAAAATGGATCAATCCGAAGCTGATTTACTGTTCCATCACGGGCTTCGGCCAGACCGGTCCCTATAAAGACCGACCGGGACATGATATCAATTATATTTCGATTGCGGGATTATCTGGCTATTCCGGTACAAAAAAGGACGGCCCGGCAAAAAACGGAACCCAAATAGCAGATCTTGCCGGAGGATCTCTGCATGCTGTTATCGGTATATTATCTGCAGTCATTCACCGGGAAAGAACGGGATTCGGCCAAGCAATCGACATCAGCATGACCGACTGCAGTTTTGCGTTGAATGCCATCTCCGCCCCCCTGAATTTACAGGGGGGCCTCGAGCTTGAACCAGAAAAACTGATGTTGAACGGAGGATCCTTTTATGACTTTTACGAAACGAAGGATGGACGCTATTTTTCGGTAGGAAGCCTAGAGCCCCCTTTTCGAAAAGCATTATGTGAAGCGATTGGTGCACCCGAATTGTATGACTTGAGCACCAAAAGTGATGAAGAAAGCGGAATCAGGTTTAAAACGGCCGTCCGACTGGCTTTCCTTGAACGGGATTTTCATGAATGGCAGGAAATATTCGCTGATTTCGAAGCCTGCGCAGAACCAGTTCTGACCTTCACTGAAGCGGCCGAACACCCCCAATTGAAGGAGAGGGGAATGATCGTCGAGGTACCGGACGGAAAAGGAAATGTCCAGAAGCAAATCGCATGCCCGATCAAAACATCGGTTTTCACCCCTGAATATAAACATGCAGGCTTGAGGCCAGGACAAAACAACGAAGAAATTCTTCACACCCCCAATCGTTAATGAAGATGTTAAGGCTATCACTTTTCCGAGTTTTTTCGGAAGGGAGGTAGCCTGTTTCTTTGAATTAAGCTGGAGTCAGGCCTAAAAACCTGGAAACAACCCGGATTAAGCAGAAGGTGAACAATAGCACTTGTGGTAAGCGATATATCACTACTGTGAAAATTTACTAGTTATAACGAATGTGGGCAGGGTATCAGAGTAGCATCTGATAAGAAATTGCTCAGGTAAGGAGGGTTGCATAAACATGTTTGGTCTCTCTGATATCATTAAATTTCTATTTTCCTTTTTTTTGATCATGCCGATCGTTACGCTGATACATTTGAGCGGGCATATTTTTTTTGTCACGATCTTTGGGGGATCAGAAAAGAAAATCTTGATCGGTTGTGGCAATAAACTGTTTGCCTTTCGGAACATGGAGGTGAGGAAATATTATTTTTGGAATGGGACTTGCGAGTTCAAGGGATTGAAACATGATAATCGATTGACGAATACGCTGATCTATTTAGGAGGGGCTATCTTTAATTTAGTCAGCATGCTGATCATCTATAGCTTAGTGTATCAGGATATCCTGGACAGCTCGGTGATCTGGTATCAATTCATCTATTTTTCTTTCTATGTTATGTTCTTCTCGTTGTTTCCGATGTATTTCTCGGACGGGTCGCCTAGTGATGGGAAGGCCGCGGAATTGGCCTTGAGGAACAAGCTGGAAGATAGGGTGACGGATGATATATTTGTGAAGAAAATGGATGATGATGAAAGCTGCAAGTAAAAAAGGGACGTGCTGGTGGCCGTTCTTTTTTGTTTGTTCTCGGATTTAGGGATGAATGTCTTTTACGCTTTTATTATAAACCTAATCGGCACGCTTATATTGATGCCGATTAGGTTGTTCGAACGGATTAAAGTCTCCGCAAAAAAATCATTTCCAAACTTCTTTTGCTACATCAACGACGAATTTCAGCTTTTCCCATTGTTGTTCTTCGGTCAGCTTGTTGCCGTGATGGGTGGAGGCGAACCCGCATTGCGGACTTAAGCATAATTGTTCGAGAGGAACGAAGTGCGAGGCTTCTTCAATGCGTGCCTTAACAGCTTCCTTGTCTTCGATTTCTCCATTTTTTGAAGTAACGACACCCAGTACGACCCGTGCACCGCCATTTTGAATGTATTCTAATGGCTTGAAATCCCCTGAGCGTTGATCATCATATTCCAAGAAAAACCCATCCACTGTTTCTTTTGCCAATAAAGTTGGGGCGATACGGGCATAGCTTCCTTCAAACGCCCAAGTCGACTGGTAGTTCCCACGACATAGGTGTGTAGTGACGACAAGGTCTTCTGGTTTGCCTTCCAATGCGCCATTAATTACGCGAAGTGCAAGATCGATTAACTGTTCCCTCGTATATTTTCCATCTTTGAACTGGAAATCCGGAGCTGAAAGTCTGGCAATATATACATCATCCAATTGAAGATAACGCACACCTGCATCATAAAAGGCTTTCAAAGCATGCTGATATGCTTTAATGATATCATTTGCATAGTCTTCAATATCAGGGTAGATGTCTTCATTATGAATGCCTACAGCAAATAATTGATTCGGACTGGGAATGGTTTGCTTGGCAATGGCGCGTCCGTTCACGATTTTGTTCAATTCAATGAAGTCACCAATGAAAGGATGTTCAGGGTTGAATGAAACCTTCCCGGTATTGCGAACGTTATATCTCTCTGTTTCCACACCATCGAACGTGAGCCCTTTTTCAGTCACATATCCCTCGATTCCATTTAAATGTTCGAGGAAGTCAAAGTGCCACCATGTTCGTCTGAACTCACCGTCCGTCACGGCCTCCAATCCAACTTCAATTTGTTTTTCGACAATCCGATTGATTTCTTCGGTTTCAACTTCACCAAGCCGCTCTGCTGAAATGGTACCTTCCTTAAATTGCTTTCTGGCAATATGTAAACGTTCTGGTCTTAATAAACTTCCGACGTGATCGGCCCTGAATGGTGCTTTCGTTAATGTGATGGACATGTTGCATTCCTTCTTTCCTTTTAAAAATAAAACACCTCTTCTTAAAAATAAGAAGAGGTGTTGGCAACCAAGCTATATACTCTTCTTATCTTCAAGTTTTTACACTTCTGGAATTAGCACAGTACATGATCAGTCTGTTGCTGAGGTATCAAAGGGCCAGTCCCTCCACCTCTCTGGATAAGAGTTGTCTATTAAATTAATTATGACTATACAGGTAGTTTTTATAAAGGTCAAGGGTTGAAGGTGCAAGATTTTGAATATACCGATTATTGTTCTGTGTTACTACATCAGGGAACCCGGCATATGCTATAACCGAAGATTCATATGAGCGGCAGGAGGGGAATGCAAGGATGAATACATTCAGTCCATTCAAAAATGGCATAACGATAACTTTAACTGAAGCCATGATAGAGAAAATCATAAGAAGTAAATCATATGGTCAGGATATTAAAATCGAAATTACGCCAAAACATATCGTGCTTTCCGGAACGACGGAAGTGAAAAAAATGATGTTTAAGAAAAACGTAGCTTTCCGGATTACATTAAAACCGGTATCTGTGGAAAAAAGAACGATTTTATTTGAATTAGTGGAAATGGAACCAATTGACAGGAAATTCATCAACCAAAGGATATTTAACAGACCGCCATTTTTTGAATTTGAAAAAAGAACGATCAAAATGAATGTTAACGCCTGGAAAATCGTGAGGAAAATTCCCGTTGGCACAATTAAATCGTTTGAACTCGTCGAAGGTGCATTGAAAATAAAACTTACTTTATGATCGAGTTTACATACATCCTTAGCCGAAAACTATAAAGGGAGTGCCAGGTATGATAGTGTTATGGTGATATGGGTCATGAAAAAAATGTGTTTGATAAATCAAGCTCTTTAAAATATACTAAATGACTTGAAGTTTTGAGTTTTTCTGGGAATGAGGAGGATAATGATGGATCAGAAGATTTTGCCTGCTTCAGCAAGCATGAAGGATTTCGAAAGATTTTTAGAAAGTTCCTATGAAATAGGTGTGTTTCTTGATTTGCATATATCACAATTGAAAAACGTAAGTATGATGGCAAAGCAGCATAATAAGAAAATGATATACCATGTCGATTTGATCCATGGCATAAGAAGTGATGAGTACGCGACAGAATTCATTTGTCAGGAATATAATCCATATGGGCTGATTTCGACTAAATCAAACGTTATATTGAAGGCGAAGCAAAAGGGGGTCATTGCCATCCAACGAATCTTTTTAATAGATTCACATGCACTTGAGAAAAGTTATAAGCTGGTGCAGAAAACCAAGCCGGATTATATCGAAGTATTGCCGGGCGCCATGCCATGGATGATAAAAGAAGTGAAGGAACGGTTGCAGACACCGATTTTTGCAGGCGGCCTCATACGTACTTCGGATGAAGTCCTGAACGCCCTTGATGCTGGAGCGTCATCAATTACCACTTCCAAAACTGAATTATGGGATATCGTTTAATAGGGGAAATTAAAAAAAACACAGAAAAATAGATTAATTCTTTACAAAATATTGACAGCGTTTTCATAACCTAGTATATTTTACTGTACAAGTTAATATATGTGACGGAGACTAGGAGATTCACAACAGATCTATTCATAATTTATTTTATGAAGATAGTTCTGCTGTGGATCTCCTTTTATTTGTTGGCATGGTTTAAAAATTTATCAGGGGAGGGGTTTATTCATGACTCCATTTTGGGGAGAAGTGTTAGGTACGATGATATTAGTTTTATTCGGAGCAGGCATTGGGGCTGGTTCATCCTTAAAGGGATCCTATGCAAAAGATGCCGGCTGGATCGTTATCACGATTGCGTGGGGATTGGCTGTTACCATGGGTGTTTTTGCAGTGGGTTCCATAAGCGGGGCGCACTTAAACCCGGCAGTCACAGTGGGGTTTGCCATTATTGGGGAATTTCCTTGGAGTGATGTGCCCGGTTACATCGTTGCCCAAATGATTGGCGCAATCCTTGGAGCAACTCTAGTATTCCTGCACTATTTGCCACACTGGAAAGCTACGGATGATCCAGGAGCGAAGCTTGGTGTGTTCGCGACATCACCTGCAATCCCGCACACATTTTCAAATCTATTAAGTGAGATGATTGGAACTTTCATCCTTATTCTTGGTTTATTATTTATAGGTGCCAATCATTTTACAGAGGGTCTAAACCCATTCGCAGTCGGGTTATTGATTGTCGTGATCGGGATGTCACTTGGGGGAACGACAGGATACGCAATTAACCCGGCCCGCGATCTGGGGCCGCGCATCGCTCACTTTTTGCTGCCGATACCGGGCAAGGGCAATTCGAATTGGGGCTATTCATGGATTCCGGTCGTTGGACCGATTATTGGGGGTTCACTTGGTGCCGTTTGTTATAAAGCGTTCTTTATGGGAGAAATAACAGCAGGATTTTGGTCTGTTTTGGGTGCAAGCCTGGTACTATTGATATTAGCCTATGCATTTGGTAAAAAACAGTCACATGAAATGGAAAGCAGAAATATTGCCAGTTAATTAAAAGGAGGGGCATACACAATGGAAAAATACATTTTATCATTAGATCAAGGAACAACGAGTTCGCGGGCGATTTTATTTAACGAAAAGGGGGAAATCGTCCATTCCTCCCAAAAGGAATTCACACAGCATTTCCCTAAACCAGGCTGGGTCGAGCATAACGCCAATGAGATTTGGGGATCGATCCTGGCAGTCATTGCCGGTGTACTATCTGAATCCGGTGTAAAGCCTGAGCAAATTGCCGGGATCGGCATCACCAATCAGCGTGAAACGGCAGTCGTTTGGGATAAGGAAACAGGTACCCCTGTCTATAATGCGATTGTATGGCAGTCCAGGCAAACAAGTGAAATCTGTGATGATTTGAAGGAAAAGGGACTTAATGATCTATTCCGGGATAAAACGGGATTATTGATAGATGCTTATTTTTCCGGAACGAAAGTGAAATGGATCCTCGATAATGTCGAAGGGGCCCGGCAAAAGGCGGATGAAGGCAAGCTGTTATTCGGTACCATCGATACTTGGCTGATCTGGAAGCTATCAGGAGGCAAGGCTCATGTAACGGACTATTCGAATGCATCCCGGACATTGATGTATAATATCCATGAACTGAAATGGGATGAAGAACTGCTCGAGATATTGACTGTACCAAAATCGATGCTGCCGGAAGTGAGGCCTTCCTCTGAAGAATATGCACGTACGATCGAATATCATTTCTTCGGCCAATCGATTCCGATCGCCGGGGCAGCCGGTGATCAGCAGGCAGCATTATTCGGCCAAGCCTGCTTTAATGAAGGAATGGCTAAAAATACGTATGGAACAGGCTGTTTCATGCTCATGAATACAGGAGACAAGGCTGTCAGTTCCGAACACGGACTATTGACGACACTTGCCTGGGGACTGAATGGGAAGGTCGAATATGCATTGGAAGGCAGCATATTCGTCGCGGGCTCCGCAATCCAATGGCTGCGCGATGGCCTGCGGATGCTTCATGATGCCAAGGACAGCGAAGCCTATGCAAAACGGGTGGAAAGTACGGATGGAGTATATGTGGTACCGGCTTTTGTAGGACTTGGAACTCCATATTGGGACAGCGAAGTGCGGGGAGCCGTTTTTGGTTTGACGCGCGGCACATCCAAAGAACATTTCATTCGTGCCACACTTGAATCACTGGCATATCAAACGAAGGATGTCCTTGATGCAATGGAGGCGGATTCAGGAATCGAGCTCCAGACATTAAGAGTGGATGGCGGGGCAGTCAAGAATGACTTCCTGATGCAATTCCAAAGCGACTTATTACGGGTGCCCGTCGAGAGGCCGACCATAAACGAAACTACAGCATTAGGTGCTGCATACTTAGCTGGGCTTGCTGTCGGGTATTGGAAGGATCAAGAAGAAATCTCCCGGCAATGGGCGGTAGACAAAACCTTTAAACACTCCATGGAAGAGCAAGATAGTGAAAAATTATATGAAGGCTGGAAAAAAGCTGTACATGCCGCTATGGCATTTAAATAAAAAACGAGGTGTATTCTTTCTCAAACGAGCTGGAGTATGCTATAATGAAATCAAGTTAATAACTCGGCCGGAGAACAGGAGAGACCATGAATGCGTTATCGTTAATTCGATAATGTCATTTATGGTCTCTTTTTTGTTTTCAATGGCAGATTAGGGATATTAATATCTATATAAACTATGTGAACAAATGAACCAATTGAATATAATGACCGAATTCACGAGTAAATAGCGTGAATTCACGAGTAAAGCGCACGAACTCACGAGTAAATAGCGTGAATTCACGAGTAAACCGAGCAAATTCACGAGTAAACGCAGAATTTACGAGTAAAGCGCACGAACTCACGAGTAAACCGAGCAAATTCACGAGTAAAGCGAACGAACTCACGAGTAAATAGCGTGAACTCACGAGTAAACCGAGCGAATTCACGAGTAAAGCGCACGAACTCACGAGAAAACCGTGCGAATTCACGAGTAAATAGTGTGAATTCACGAGTAAAGTGTACGAACTCACGAGAAAACCGAGCGAATTCACGAGTAAACGGTTCGAATTCACGAGTAAACGCAGAATTCACGAGAAAACCGTGTGAATTCACGAGTAAAGCGCACGAACTCACGAGTAAATAGCGTGAACTCACGAGAAAACCGTGCGAATTCACGAGTAAATAGTGTGAATTCACGAGTAAAGCGCACGAATTCACGAGTAAACGCAGAATTCACGAAAAAATAGAATGCAATACTTAAAGGAGGAGTCAGGCATGAGGTTTTCAAATATATATCGGGAAGAAACGATCGAACTTCTGAAAAAAGAGAAATATGATGTGGTTGTCATTGGCGGGGGAATTACCGGTGCAGGTATCGCCCTGGATGCAACGACCCGTGGAATGAAAGTGGCTTTGGTTGAAATGCAGGACTTTGCAGCAGGGACTTCAAGCCGCTCGACAAAACTTGTTCATGGCGGATTGCGGTATTTAAAGCAATTTGAAATAAAAATGGTTGCCGAGGTTGGTAAAGAGCGGGAAATCGTTTATGAAAATGGACCGCATGTTACCACACCGGAATGGATGCTGTTACCGATGCACAAAGGTGGCACCTTCGGGAAATTCAGTACTTCCATTGGCCTTCGGGTATATGATTTCCTTGCGGGGGTTAAAAAAGCTGAACGCAGGAAAATGCTTTCGGCGGAGGAAACGCTAAAGCGGGAGCCGCTCGTTAAGAAAGAGGGACTGAAGGGCGGAGGCTATTATGTTGAATACCGGACAGATGATGCACGTCTGACAATCGAAGTGATGAAGGCGGCTGTCGATAAAGGTGCAACACCGATAAATTATACAAAAGTGGAAAAATTGTTATATGACAATGGCAAGGTGAACGGCGTCCAAGTTGCCGATTCACTATCAGGTGATTCTTATGAAATATACGCAGACAAAGTTATTAATGCAGCAGGTCCATGGGTCGATTCCATTCGTGAAAAGGACCAATCGAAAAAAGGGAAAACGCTGAAGTTATCCAAGGGTGTTCATGTGGTCATCGATCAATCGAAATTCCCGTTGAAGCAGGCGCTTTATTTTGATACGCCTGATGGCCGGATGATTTTTGCCATCCCGAGAGCCGGTAAGGCTTATGTAGGGACTACGGACACTTTTTATGATGGTGATCCTGCAGTGCCGACCGTTACGTCCGAAGACCGTGCCTATTTATTAAAGTCGATACATTATATGTTTCCAGAAGTGAACATTACGGGTGATGATATTGAATCAAGCTGGGCTGGAGTGAGGCCGTTGATTCTTGAAGAAGGGAAAGATCCTTCTGAAATATCAAGGAAGGATGAAATTTGGGAGTCCGATTCGGGCCTTATCACGATTGCTGGAGGGAAATTGACCGGTTATCGCAAAATGGCCAAAACGACGGTCGACCTTTTGGCAGGGAAGCTTGCCCAGCAATCCAATAAAACTTACCCAGCCAGCAGCACTAAAGGAATGCCGATTTCCGGAGGGGATGTCGGGGGATCAAGAAACTTTCCCGATTTTATCAAGCAACATATTCAAATGGGAATTGACTCGGGACTCGCAGTTAAGGATACCGAAGAGATATTGGCCATGTACGGGTCCAACGCACCTGTGATATTCGATATCGCAAAAAATGAAGGAGTCGGAGGAGCAAGCAGTGGCCTTCCAAAGAAGTTGTTCGTACAACTGAAATACGCACTAGATCATGAAATGGCCGCAACTCCAGTGGATTTCTTCTTCCGCAGGACGGGGACGCTATTATTCGATATCGATTTAGTACAAACGCATAAACATGCAGTGATTGATTTTATGGCTGGATATTTTGGATGGACGGAATCAACAAAAGTTGAGAGAACCAATCAATTGGAACAGGAAATATCGGGTGCGATTAGAGTATCTTGACCAATATGCAAAAACATGACGCCGGCGGAATCGCTGGCGTTTTTTTAAATTCGGAATGTGATAATTGAAGCATTTGCAAGTTGAAAAATAAAAATGTTTATGTTAGTTTTCCTGACGCGGAAACTATTGTTTAATCCATTAAGATGAAATATAATCAATAAAAGATAAGTTTGAATTTTCTAAATTTAATTAAAGGGGGAACTTGATTGTCTGATTTTATTACGGCTTTAAATGGGGTTTTATGGAGTACGCCAGTCATTTATATTTTATTGGGAGTAGGTTTAGTATTCTCTATTTTAACCCGGTTTCTGCAAGTAAGGCATATTAAGGAAATGGTCATTTTGATGTTCCAAGGCAAAAGTTCGGAAGCGGGCGTTTCCTCGTTCCAAGCTTTATCCATAGCACTTTCGGGACGGGTCGGTACAGGTAACATTGCAGGAGTGGCAACGGCTATCGCCTTTGGTGGCCCTGGTGCCGTTTTTTGGATGTGGGCCATTGCCTTCATTGGAGCATCAAGTGCATTCGTGGAATCAACTTTAGCTCAAATATATAAAGTCAAACAAGACGGTCAATATCGAGGGGGACCAGCCTATTATATTGAAAAAGGAATGGGCGTGAAGTGGTTTGCTGTCCTTTTTGCATTCGCTGCACTAATAGCCATGGCTGTGCTGATGCCTGGTGTTCAGTCCAATTCAATTGCCGCCGGAGTGGAAAATGCATTCGGCATCAACCCGGTGATCACTGGGTTGGCAATTGTCCTTTTGCTGGGCTTCATTATATTCGGCGGTGTAAAACGGATAGCTAATGCTGCACAAATAATCGTGCCATTCATGGCCCTTGGTTATATATTATTATCTGTTGTCATCGTCCTAATGAACATTACAGAATTACCAGGAGTCATCTCTTTAATATTCAGAAGTGCCTTCGGGATGGATTCTGCATTTGGTGGGTTAATCGGGATGGCGGTAGCTTGGGGAGTGAAACGCGGCATTTATTCGAATGAGGCGGGACAAGGCACAGGTCCTCACCCTGCGGCTGCGGCTGAAGTATCGCACCCGGCAAAACAGGGTCTTGTCCAAGCATTCTCGGTTTATATCGACACATTGTTCGTTTGTTCCGCTACGGCCTTCATGATTTTATTTACAGGCATGTATAATACTCAAGCGGAAAATGGTTCATATATCGTCAATAATTTGGGCGATGTAACACCTGGTCCAGGGTATACACAAGCGGCAATCGATAGTGTAATCCCAGGCTTAGGTGCTGGCTTTGTAGCAATAGCCCTTTTCTTCTTCGCCTTTACGACTATCATGGCCTACTATTATATTGCGGAAACGAATATTGCCTATTTAATGCGCAAACGGAATAGTAAGTGGGCCATGCTGGCATTGAAACTTATCATACTTGCAGCTAGTTTTTATGGCACCATTCGTACGGCGGAGCTGGCTTGGGCATTAGGTGATGCTGGCTTGGGGATTATGGTATGGCTCAATGTCATTGCCATATTGATTCTTGCTAAGCCGGCGCTTATTACGTTAAAGGATTACGAAAAGCAAAAGAAGGCAGGGGTCGATCCGGTTTTCAATCCAAAAGCTTTAGGCATAAAAAATGCCGATTTTTGGGAGCATGAATACACCGGCGACAAGGAAAACGTTTCTTGAAGGAAAATGACCTTAAATTAATTTAAGAAGATACATGAAAAACCAGCTCAAGATATTTGAGAGCTGGTTTTTTATAGTTTTGCGATAACCAGGGGGGATGATATGTTAGCTAAATTAGCTCAAGAAATTGCGAATATAACCAGTGAAGTAATCGGGCATGACGTGCTTATTACGGATAAAGACGGAATGATTCTTGGTTCAAGCGATAAGTCGAGAATCGGCACATTGCATCAAGCTTCTCTTGGAGCCTTCGTCGTTAGGAAATGACTCACAATGAAGTGGTATCGAGTACATTGAAGGGAGTGAAACCTGGAATTACCATTCCCATTGAATTATCAGGGGAGTATGTTGGGACATTGGGCATCACGGGATGCTGGTCGTATTAAGCGTTCAAACGGGGAATTCTATATATACGAAGAAGGGGTGACCCCATCCGTCATTTTAGAAAAATAATAGGTGAAACATATATAAGGAGAGAGGAAAACGGCAGACCTAGCCGCTTTCTTCTCTCCTTGGCTTATTGAATTTCCCAAACTCAAAAACTGGGGACCTCTTTAAGATCTCTGCTTTATAAGCTGTAAATCGATGTATAGTTGCATTCTTGAATGAAAGTCATCAAAATCGATTGAGGTGAGATCGGTTATTTGATTCAATCTATATTTCAATGTGTTGGTATGGATGTATAGCTGTTCAGCTGTCGGTTTGATCCGGCAATTGTTAAACAGATATATTTCCAGTGTTTGAAGGAGTTTGGTTTGGCTTTCCTGGTCCTTCTTTTGAAGAATCTCTAGATCCGTATTGATATAATTCGTTTTAGTGTGATGGTTGGAGATCATTTCGAGGTAACGGAAAATCCCAAGCTTACTATATTGGAAGGGAAGCTGTTCAGGTTCACCGATGAACTTGGCTGCATTGATCACTTCCAGGGCTTCGAGATAGGATTTTCTTAATTGAAGAATGGAAGTGTACTCATTTCCGATACCCGGAAATATCTTCTTGTCATTGAATTGGGAAAGAACGGTGTTTGTTAAATCATTGGCGCTATCGGTAAGCAAATCTTTCCCTTTTCCATTGCTTCCAATCAAGACGATGATCTTCAATTGGTTTGTGAATACATGTGTAAAATGATTCAATGCATTGGCGAATAGGCTGACTGTATCCGATAATTCATCGAAATGTTCCGCATCGGATTGAGCGATGGTAAAGACATTGACAAGGAAATTTTCCGGAATGAGAAGACTCATATTGGCGGCTTCCCATTTTATTTGATTTTCCGTTTGATAGACTTCATCAATCACCTTTTGATAAAACTCATTTTTTTCTTCATCTTTTTTTATGTTTATCTGTTTTTTCTGATAAAGGAGCTTGCCGATATGATGGGAAACTTCATGTAAAAATTCCAAATCGGAATCAGTCATCATTTCCGTTTCTTGGACCCAAATGAATCCGAAGACCTGTCCTTTGTGAACGGCGCTCACAACGACTCTTTGATTTAATCCGATTTCCTCGATTTGTTTCACCCTGAATGGATGCTCCACGGTTTTAAGCTGTTCGACAATGCCCTCATCCATGAATTTTTCCAGAATTGGAATCGGCCAATGCTTTGTGAAGATGGTTTGCCGATTGGCTTGGTCGAAGTGTTCGATATAATATGAACTATATGCCAGCAATAAAAATTGGTCATTTTCGATGACGACTGGTTTTTTTAAATAAGTGCTGACCATATCCGTTATATCGTTGATGTTTGTGAGAGTCAGAATTTTTTCTAATGACATATATGGCCCCCTGTAGTTTTTTGAAGTGTATGACAACTTAGTATAATAATACTTTTAAAGTTATGATGTGTATAGGGGCAAGAACAAAGAAGGAACGGTATATGAAGAAATACCGTTCCTTTTAGGGGGATTTATGATTGTTTTAATGTTCTTTCGAATTCTTCGAATTGATTTTCTACTTCTTTAGATGGTTTCGCTGTTAGAAGGCTGACCAGGACGATGGCAATCAAGCTTGCGCCAAAACCAGGAATCATTTCATAAAGCGTATCGGATAATCCGGCCATGGACCAGAAAATTACAGTAGCGGCACCTACGATCATCCCTGCTAAAGCTCCCCATTTTGTCATCCGTTTCCAGAAGAGACTTAGTAAGACCAACGGACCGAATGAAGAACCGAATCCTGCCCACGCGTACCCGACAAGTCCAAGAATCGTGTCATTCTGCTCCCAAGATAGGATCAGCGCGATGATCGAAATGATCAGTACGGAAAGCCTGCCGAGGAAAACAAGTTCTTTATCTGAAGCGGTACGACGGAAGAAGGTTTTGTAAATATCCTCCGTTAAAGAACTGGCTGTTACCAGAAGCTGTGAAGCTATCGTACTCATAACGGCTGCAAGTATTGCAGAAATCAAGAAGCCAGTAATGAAGGGGTGAAATAATATTTCTCCTAAAACCATGAAGACGGTTTCAGGATCGTCTAGTTTCAGGTCGTTTTGAGAAAAATAAGTGATTCCGATGAATCCTGTCAGCATCGCACCGATACTGGCGAAAATCATCCAGCCCATCCCGATATTTCGAGCTTTCTTGATTTCCTTTACAGAACTGATTGCCATAAAGCGGACAATGATATGCGGCTGTCCGAAGTATCCCAGTCCCCATGCAAACAATGAGATGATGCCTAAAAAGCTCGTCCCTGTGAAAATGTTCAATAGTGCTGGATCAATGGAGCGTGCCGTGTCGATGGAAGGACCGAAACCTCCCACGTGGAATAAGGTGACAATCGGTACAAGGATCAAGGCGACGAACATGATGATTCCTTGAACGAAGTCCGTCCAGCTAACTGCCAGGAATCCCCCGAATAAGGTATATGCCACAACAACACCTGTTAAGATCCATAAACCTGTATGGTATTCCAGGCCAAATGTACTCCGGAATAGGACCCCGCCGGATACCATTCCTGATGAAACGTAAAATGTGAAGAATACCAGGATAACCAATGCCGAAATGAACCTTAGGATTCTTGAACCCTCGCCAAAACGATTTTCCAGGAAAGCGGGGATCGTAATGGAGTTATTGGCTACTTCCGTATAGGTCCTCAATCTTGGTGCAACATAAAGCCAGTTCGCATAGGCACCTAGTGTCAGGCCAAATACGATCCACATCGAACTTAGTCCTGTTGCAAACATGGCACCAGGCAGCCCCATTAAAAGCCAACCGCTCATATCCGCAGCCCCGGCACTTAAAGCGGTAACTGCTGCACCAAGACCCCGGTCGCCAAGCATATAGTCATTTAGATTAGAGGTCCTTTTGTAGGCGAAATATCCGATTAGCAACATGCCAGCCATGTAAATGCTGATTGAAATTATTAATGCGTAATCCATAAAAGACTCCCTTCATGATGAAATAAATAATTTTTTGTTTTAAAAGAGGAAGCAACCTATTTGTCACTTCCTCCATTTAACCTCATTATGGTTTTGGTATCCAGAATGGAAGATACGAAAACCATAAGGGGTTATAAATCATCTTCAAATTGCTTAATGGAACATTATCAGAATGTTTCGGACGTTGTTTTGGCTTGCATATGAAGCTGCAAGTAGTCCGGTCCGCCTGCCTTGGAATCGGTTCCTGACATGTTGAACCCGCCGAATGGCTGATAACCTACGATTGCGCCAGTGCAGCCGCGGTTGAAATACAAGTTCCCCACGTGGAATTCTTCGCGTGCTTTTTCCATGTTAAGGCGATTTGTCGTAATGACAGCTCCGGTCAAACCATATTCAGTGTTATTGGCGATTTCAAGAGCTTCGTTAAAGTCCTTCGCTTTTGTGAAAGCAACGACTGGTCCGAAAATTTCTTCTTGCATCAAGCGGCCTTGCGGATCGACATCAGCAACGATTGTCGGCTGAACGAAGTAGCCTTTAGAGCTGTCTCCTTCTCCTCCAGTCAGAATGCGTCCTTCTTGGTTCCCGATTTCAATATAGCTCATGATTTTGTCAAAAGCAGCTTGATCGATAACTGGTCCCATGAAATGATTTTCAACAGGATTACCAACTGTTAGCTGTTTTGTTAATTCAACAGCGCGATCTAATACTTGATCGTATACGTCTTCTACGATGACAGCACGGGAGCATGCAGAACATTTTTGTCCCGAGAAGCCAAATGCAGATTTCACGATCGATTGAGCGGCCAATTCAAGATCTGCCTCTTTGTCTACGACGATCGTATCTTTTCCGCCCATTTCAGCAATGACACGCTTCAGCCAAATTTGGCCTTCGTTCACTTCTGAAGCACGTTTGTAAATGCGCAGACCTACATCACGTGAACCTGTGAAGGAAATGAAACGTGTTTTAGGATGATCAACCAGGTAGTCGCCCACCTCGGCGCCGCTTCCTGGAACGAAATTCAATACACCTGCTGGAAGACCGGCTTCAAGCATCACTTCAACAAATTTCGCAGCAACGATAGGGGTAGTAGAAGCTGGTTTCAATAGAATTGTGTTACCAGTAACGATAGCGGCAACAGCTGTACCTGCCATGATCGCAAATGGGAAGTTCCAAGGAGAAATGATGATGCCTACCCCTAATGGAATGTAATCATAGCGGTTGAATTCGCCCGGACGGCTTTGAACTGGCACACCATCTTTAAGCGTCAGCATTTGGCGTGCATAGAATTCAAGGAAATCGATCGCTTCCGCTGTATCCGCATCAGCCTCATTCCAAGGTTTTCCCGCTTCTTTCGTCAATAACGCAGAGAACTCATGCTTGCGTCTGCGAATGATGGCAGCTGCTTTGAACAAAACGTCAGCACGGATTTCCGGCTTCACTTTTTTCCAGCTTTCAAAAGCGGTAACAGCTTCCTGCATGGCTTTTTCAGCAAGATCCCTGTTCGCTTTCGATACTCGGCCGATGACCTCTTGCTTATCTGCAGGGTTATATGAAACGATTTTCTCATCAGTCGTCACTTTCTCTGCCCCGATATAAAGAGGGTAGTCTTGCCCTAAGTAGCCTTCAACAGTTTGAAGTGCTTCCTGATATGCTTTTTTGTTTTCCTCGTTTGTAAAATCGACAAATGGTTCGTGTTTATATGAAATCATTGATAATCACACCTTTTAATAGATTTTTTGTAGCCATTAATAATGTTGAATGTATATTTAGCTTCTGACCATCCCTTTGAAGGCAAAGGCAATATTGGATGGCCGTTCTGCAAGCCTTCTCATGAAGTATCCATACCAATCCAGACCATATGGTACATAGACGCGCATTTTGTAACCTTGCTTGACCAATTCGTATTGAGTTTTATTTCTCATGCCATAAAGCATTTGAAATTCGAATTGTGTATTCGGGATGTCGAACTTCTTAGCCAGCTCTTTTGTATATTCGATGATTTTGTCATCATGTGAGGCAATGGCCGTATAATTTCCGTTAAGAAGACTTTGCTTAATCAACTTTTTATAGTTTTCGTCTACATCATTCTTTTCGGGAAAAGCTACCTCGGCAGATTCCTTGTAGGCACCCTTTACGAGACGCAGGAATGGCTTATATTGGCCAAGGTCCTCCAAATCTTTCTCTGTGCGGAATAAATATGCTTGTAGAACAGTACTTATGCAGCTGTATTTTTCTTTGAACTGTCTAAAGATATCGATAGTTGCCTGACAGCGAACTTCATCTTCCATATCGATCGTGACCATGACTTTATGTTTTTCGGCTGTATCAAGAATTTTCGTCATATTCTCGATCACGAGTTTATGATCGATATCGAGTCCCAAAGAAGTCATCTTCAGAGAAACCTGTGAATCAAGTTTTTCCCTGCTGATCATTTCGATGGTTTCGATGCATTCTGCCGTCCGTTCTTGAGTCACTTCCTTAGAATCAACGAATTCCCCAAGGTGGTCTACTGTAACAGACAAGCCGCTATTGTTAAGTTGTTTAATGAATTTAATGGAACTTTGGAAATCAGTTCCCCCAATGATCTTTCCAGCAGCAAAATTTCCTCCGCTTTTTTTAGCAATATTATTAAGCAGATTATTTTTAGATAAAAATAAGAAAAAGTCCCTTGTAATGGCTTCCATATAAAGCGCACCCCCTAAGAAGATGTATTTCAATAAATTAAGCTTACGGTTTTTCGACAATATTCTCAATGTTCCAAAAAAACAATAATTCTGTCATTTGTTTGTCGGTTTTGGACAAATGAAAAGGTTTACATTGCTTCTTGTATGTTCGGATGAAACGAAGGTTTATATTTTAACTTAAAGAGAAACGCTAGAGGTAGAGCCTTTATTAGTAAGCAATGATGTGAATGACAGCAATAAATACGTTTAAAAGTGGCATCTCGACCATAATCATCCAATGCGTTATAATGAACCTTATTTAACAGAATGGGCAAGGCCCAAGAAAAACCGATAAATGACAAAAGTAAAATAGATGTAAAACCGTAATTAAGTCGCATCGGCAAGCCGGGGAGGTTAAGGAATGATGGATGCTGTACTTGAAGAACTTAGAGAAACATCAGGATTGATAATAGGATTAATCTTGGCCCTGGTAATAATGGGTCTGATCGGCTATGCCCTTACGAATGTACATGAATCGATTGTGTCACCTGTGGTTCAGTTCATAAAGAAAATGGTTAGTCGAAAATAGCTTTATAGGAATATATAACCTTTTGTCCCTTTTAGACAATCCCTGCAGGGTTTTTCTAAAAGGGACAAAAGAACCGCAAGATATATACATATCATCAAAAACCCCCGCTCCTAATGGAATGGAAGTGGGGGTTTATTTTTTAGATTCAGGGGAAGTTGGAATTGAAGGTATTATCAATGACCCAGCCTTGGGCGAGTCAATTTGTCCTGGGGGAGGTTAAATACGAAACAAGGTCATGGAGAACGAATTATCGTACCGTGGCCTACTGGCAATCCAGATGTTGCTGGATAAGCAAGGATATTCAAAGGACAAACCTTCAACCTTGTATGATTATGGGTGTATGTAAGGTTAATTGCTTGAAGGTAATTGAAAATAACGGAACGCAGGTAATATTGGAAGGGACTTCAAAGTGGGAGGGGGCGCTTGGGAAGTTAAGGACATGCAGCTGCTGGATGACTTATTCCAGCGAAAGGACAGCATGGTTTATGGGGCATGAACAAGGATTGAACAAACACATTTAGCCCCGGCCATTACGCTAGGGCCCTTTTTGTTTACAAATCAAAGTAGTCATCTGCCTTTGCGCCAGCATCTATGCTTCGAACCGCCTTCATGATTTTCTTTAAAACCCCGGCTGACGGTACATACTTAGGATCGCTGCAAACTCTGCTTATCGTATTACGTGAGATTCCTGACGCACTGACAAACTCCTCTTGTGTATATCCGTGCTTATCGATTAATTTACCGACCTTGCTCCGCAACTTTCTCTTTCCGAATCTAAACATTTGATAACCTCCTAGAATCATTTACTAGCAGTCTAGTCCAACTTTCACAAAAATATACACATAGTTTCGCAAAAATTAGGCATGCAAACCGTTGGTCGGAACAAACCAGTTTTGACAGATTGTATGATGAAGCTCCAAGTTCTTTGAATTTATTTCCATTCCCATTATAATAGTATATGTAAGCTAACAGATTGGATAAGGTAAGTGAATAGTTAATTCATATGTTACTTAGGAGGGAATCATGGGAAGATTAGTTCATTTCGAAATTCATGTGAATGACATGGAACGGGCAAAGAAGTTTTATGGAGAGGTATTTGGATGGTCATTTCAAGATTGGAGTGAGTATGCAGGCATGCCTTACTTTGGAGCGGTAACTGGCGATGAGAAAGAACTTGGGATCAATGGTGCTTTGATGCAGCGTCAAAGTGCTCCGCCGGAAACAAACCAAGCATTAAATGGATTTGCTTGTACAATGGGCGTGGAAGATTACGATTTAACGGAAGCTAAAATTATTGAGAATGGCGGTAACGTCGCAATGCCCAAATATGCCCTGCCTGGTATGGCTTGGCAAGGCTACTATATTGATACCGAAGGCAATATATTCGGAATTCATCAACCTGATGTAAACGCAAAATAGAGTGGATAATAGGTGAATTAAAACATGAAATTACAAGACACGGCAGCCATGCTTGAAATTGTACGCAATATCTGCCTTGCACTACCTGAAGCTGTTGAACATATTGACGGCTTCGGCCACAATACTTTTAAAATCAATGGAAAATCCTTCGTGATTTCAGGTGAAAGCGAGAAGGGATTCAGCTTGTCGTTCAAGTCAGATCGAGAAACTCAGGAATTATTGCTGCAGAACGAGAATTTTTTCAAAACCCCATATATAGGCCATCACGGTTGGGTTTCTATTCAAAATCCGGATAAGGAAGACTGGGATGAATTGACCTATCTAATTAATGAAGCCTATTTACGCGCGGCACCGAAGCGTTTGGTTAAGAAATGGAATGAGTTGCATAAAAAGTGAAGAAGGGCGGACGATCTGCCTTTCTTTATTTTTTTAGGTTCTTTCATCATTCCTTTGGAGCGGCCAAGAGATTTCTAAAAGATCAAGAGGCATTGTTGTCTCTTGATGACTATTAGCGTGTATCATGAAATAAGAAGCTATCTTCAAAAATTGCGAGAATCAATCAGGTTTGATTGACGGAAAGGTGTATGGTTGAAGTGAATGTTGAATCTTTTTTTCCTGAGAACATTAAAGCGGCACTTAAGAATGATCCGCCCGGTGCATGGATGCCAGATTTGCCAGAAGGTTGCATTCGCCTGAGTTCAGGCTATCCAGATCCTACTCTCGTTCCTGCTGAGGAGCTCAAGGTAGCTGTAGCCAGACTTCTTGATGAGGAGCAGGATTTGCCGCTCCATTATATCGGAAGTCCAAGAATTGCAAGACTAAAGCATCAAATCCAAAAAAGATTGGGAGAGCGTGGAATTTCCATTTTGGAAGATCAGCTTTTGATTACATCAGGAGCTTGCCAGGGGATTGATCTTATTGCCCGCGTCCTTCTTGATGATAAAGTGGCCGTAGCGGTAGAGTCTCCCACCTATATGGAGGCTTTAGAGATTTTTCAAAACTATACGAAGCAGATAATTAGTATACCTATAGATGAACAGGGTCTCCAAACGTACCGATTAAAAGAAATACTGGATGAAAGGAAACGTACAGGTCTAACCCTCCCACGTTTTCTATATACAATCCCAACCTTTCAAAATCCTACAGGGACGACTATGACAATGGAACGCCGAAAGCATTTAGTGGAGCTTTCCATCGAGTTTGATTTCCTCATTATAGAGGATGATGCATACGGAGAACTATCCTTTGATAAAAATCCGGTGCCAATAAAATCTATGGATAAATGCGGGCGAGTCCTCCAAGTTGGGTCTTTATCCAAGGTTGTTGCACCAGGAATGCGGATTGGATGGATAGCAGGGGAAAGTGAATTCATTAAGGCTTTAGAGTGGTTTAAAAAAGATTTGGACCATCCATTTGCTCAAAGTGCAATGGCTGTATACTTAGAAAACACCGATTTTGAGAAACGGCTCGACCTTCTAAAGGATGTGTATCGTTCTAAATGTACTGCGTTAATCCGTGCGATGGAACAATTTCTTCCAGAATCCGTTTCCTGGTATGTACCAGATGGCGGTTACTTTGTATGGGTGAGAGTTCCAGGTGTTGATACGTCGGATTTATTATCACAGGCACTGGCTGAGGGTGTTTCGTATGTTCCAGGGAAATACTTTTTCTTGGATCAAAACGATGGAACCGAGTTTCTCCGGCTCTCGTTCAGTTATGCCAATGAGAAAGAAATAATAGAGGGAATTCGAAGGCTAGGCCAGCTTATCGCATCTTTTTCCAAAGATTGTCCTGGAGGATTGTAAGTTAGTTAATCAGTGCAATGTTAACATTCCAAGCTATTTCGTTGCTTTTTTAATGAATTTGAATGCGCCTGCTTCCGGATAGGAGGTAGGTGCATTTTCCTGTAATGCCCTATAGTGTTCAGTAATGGCTTTATATCAGAGTTGGATTTGGAATGGAAGATGTCTAATCAAAAAATGCCCTTGCTAGTTTAAAGAAACATTTGCCAGTTCTACCCTGATTTCGTTGAAAAGTACTTTTGCGATTTCGGGGGTCTTTTTATTGTTAAACCCTTGTCAATCCAGTGTTCTTCCAATTTTATTTTTGGTTTTTTTGGAAAAATTTTATTTTAACTCGAACAGTGGAATGCTGGTTGATGGGTTGGGTTTTAGTAGGAGATATTTTGTAAAAAGATTGTGAAGTTAAAATAATCCCCGATTTCGGGAAATAAACATATCCGATCAGTTTGATAAAAAGTGATTAAGCATGGTATAAGTGTAAAAGAAGCAGGGACATTTTGCTTTTTAATTTTGGGATAAGGGGTTGGCCTGGTATCCCATAATGAGAGGATTTGGATTTGAACATGATAGATAATTTTTGGCGTGATTTACCACGACCTTTTTTTATACTGGCACCAATGGAAGATGTGACGGATGTTGTTTTTCGCCATGTAGTGAGTGAAGCAGCCAGACCTGATGTGTTTTTTACAGAGTTTACAAACACGGAGAGTTATTGTCACCCAGAGGGGAAACAAAGTGTGCGTGGACGTTTGACTTTTACAGAGGATGAACAACCAATTGTAGCCCACATATGGGGGGATAAGCCTGAACACTTTCGGCAAATGAGTATTGGTATGGCGAAACTAGGTTATCGGGGTGTGGATATCAATATGGGCTGTCCTGTACCTAATGTGACACAGAATGGGAAGGGAAGCGGCCTTATCCGTCGTCCAGAAGTTGCAGCAGATTTAATACAAGCAGCAAAAGCAGGAGGATTGCCGGTAAGTGTAAAGACAAGGCTTGGTTTCACGGAAGTAGACGAGTGGCACGACTGGCTGACACACATATTGAAACAAGACATTGTCAATCTATCCATTCATCTGCGTACAAGAAAGGAAATGAGCAAAGTAGACGCTCATTGGGAACTAATCCCGGAGATCAAGAAACTTCGTGACCAGGTGGCACCAGATACACTCTTGACGATCAATGGGGATATCCCTGACCGTCAAACTGGCTTAAAGCTCGCTCATCAATACGGCATTGATGGAGTTATGATTGGGCGCGGTATTTTCAATAATCCATTTGCCTTTGAAAAGCAGCCGCAAGATCATAGTAGTAAGGAATTGCTTGATCTATTAAGGTTGCATCTGGATCTCCATGATAAATATTCAAAATTAGGACTACGTTCGTTCAAGGCTCTTCATCGCTTTTTTAAGATATATGTCCGCGGGTTTCGAGGGGCAAGTGAATTAAGAAATCAATTAATGAGCACAGAGTCAACAGATGAAGTGCGTGCACTGCTTGATAACTTTGGGTCAAAGAATCTTGATGGAATGGGATAACAGTAGAAGTGTCCCCATTCAGGTGAAAGTGAAGTAGGTCGTTACTTTATATGTTTGTTAATACATGTAAAAAACACACCTAAATGGCTTCTTACATGAAATATTGCTAAAGGAATCAGATGATACTGGTTCCTTTATTTTTTTGTGAAATCCACCAGCCCCCCATGCGTGGTCAATTATAGTAAACCCATGTGGAGATCGGTAGAAATTCACTTGAACATATGATCGATTTTGAACTGGTTTCTGCTCATGGCATGAACTACGGGAATGCGACAAGGTGAAATACCCGGACTACGCGAAAGATGCTGACTTAGAGAAAGGGGGAATAACTATTAGACAAACGTTAAGTCACGACGGAAGGACAATAATAAATGGGGCTAAAACCAAGTCGAGTTTACGAACCATTAATTTATCTGAGAAGGATGCTTTAAGGGGGAATTAACCGTTTCAAAAGAGAGACCAAGATTAGGGGATATTTATCAAGATCACTTATTTAGTGGCTTGCACTCAGCATGGAACTCCTAATGATCCAATGAATGAATTAAATTAGACGATGTACTTAAAAACCGTGTTGTTCAAGGGGATATATGTGAACGTCATCTCAGAACGATTGGGATACAGTAGTCAAAGGGGAGGATTAGATAAAAAGAAAAAAACCCTTGCTACGCAAGGGTTTTCGAATATGGAGCATAGCGGGATCGAACCGCTGACCTCTACGCTGCCAGCGTAGCGCTCTCCCAGCTGAGCTAATGCCCCGAATTGAGGTACAATAATTATTTTATCGGATTTTGGTGAAAAGTCAATAATAAATATGAGATTTTTGCAAAAATGATAAATGGCCATTAATTTAAGAGGATGCCCAATGGGGGGGGGGGATGGTCTACATAGCGGACTCGTTGAGGCTTGATTTCTTAATATGGAGGGAAATTCAAAGGGGTTCGGAATATTTACTTCCGAACCCCTTTTATCTTTATCCTGAATTTTCAATCTCAACCCTTTTAATCTCCTTTAGATTGGAGACAGTGTAATACACTTCCGATGTCCTGATTTTATGATCGACCAGGACTTTAAGTGTCAAAAGGTGGTTGTCATTTGCCACATCTTTAATTCTAAGGTTTTTGATGAATATTTTTTCGTCTTTGATTTTTTTCAGTACGATGGCAATGTCATCTTTATTTTGTACGACTAGCTGCAGAAGAATTTCCTTTTGCCGTAACTTCATCGGTCCGAGCCAGGTGACGATTGCGGGCACCAATTCGACACTTATGATCAATAGGATGACGCCGGCTATTGCTTCGAGAAAAAATCCTGCTCCAACGGCGATTCCGATTCCCGCTGCTCCCCAGATGATGGCGGCTGTCGTTAATCCGGATATGCTGTTGTTGTCCCTCCGGAGAATGACGCCTGCACCGATAAAGCCTACCCCGGAAACAATCTGAGCCGCCAGACGCAAGGGGTCCATTGTGATATTTACGTCGTCGCTCCCCGGGAACTTATAAGCGGATTCCATGGAAACGATCGTTAATAAACAGCTGACGATTGAAATGACCAGGCTTGTTTTTAATCCAACGGGTTTTCGTTTCATTTCTCGCTCTAGTCCGATAATTAGTCCAAGGAGAGCTGAAATCCCCAATTTGATAAGGATTTGCAGTTCCGATTGAGGGTCGAATGTCCATTCCATTTTGTTTCACCACTTCCGAATTATTATCGAATAATAAGATCGTCTGTTGCCATATGCCCGTTTTCTAAAAAAGACTACCCTAATAATTTTAACATAGTAGAATAGAGTTCAATGAAACGTAATTCCGTTGAAAGGAGGAATTTAAGTAAATGCCAAAATTGAATCCTTATGTAGCGTTAGCGATCGGTGTGGCATCCGTATCGTTTTCGGCCATCCTTGTTAAATTGGCGACAGCTCCATCGGGTGTTATCGCCTTTTACCGTTTATTATTTACTGTGCTTCTTATGTTGCCGGTTTTCTTGGTGAAATACCGTCATGAACTTAAATTCATTAAAAAAAGGGATTGGCTGTATTCGATTGCGGCAGGAGTGTTTTTGGCTTTTCATTTTATATTATGGTTTGAATCGCTTAATTACACATCGGTCGCAAGTTCAACTGTGCTTGTCACACTCCAGCCTTTATTCGCTTTTGCAGGAGCCTACCTGTTTTTTAAAGAAAGGTTTTCGATGAAGGCGATATTGAGCGGCGTCATTGCGATAGCAGGCAGCCTTGTCATTAGCTGGGGTGATTTGAGAATCAGCGGCATGGCGCTTTGGGGAGATATTCTTTCGCTTATCGCATGTGCGCTGGTAACCGGTTATTTATTGTTTGGTCAAAATGTTCGAAAACGCATCTCTTCTATAACATATACTTTTGTCGTGTATGCAATCAGCGCTGTCGCATTGTTTTTCTATGTGATCTTCAAAGGAGAGGCATTGGCGCCTTATCCTGCTTCTGATTGGATCAATTTCGTTCTGCTTGCGATTTTCCCGACTCTATTAGGGCATTCTTTATTCAATTGGTCACTAAAGTGGTTAAGCACTTCGACGCTTTCAATGGGAATTTTACTTGAACCGGTGGGAGCGACAATTCTGGCTTATTTCATATTGGATGAACCGATACTCTGGACGCAGGTCCTTGGAGGTACCATCATATTGGGTGGTTTGATGATGTTCTTAAAGGATGAAAAGAAAAGCAAGGTAAATAAAGAAGCGCAAGTTTCCGTATAAAAGCAGTAAGTCTCCCGACTTACTGCTTTTATTAATAGGGGTGAAACAAATAGGTGATCCGTGTGAAAATCAATCCAAAAGTAAAGCTGAATAAAAACGTCGTACCATTCACTTTGCCTTTTTCCCTGCTGAACTTGATGGCTTCATAAAAAGCGGTACTGAATAAATAAAGGGCCATACAGTAAGAAATGAGTAATCCGATTAATGAGAGATTCATTGCTTCACCTCATGGAAAAAAGATATCTATATATGTCTATTTGTGTTTCTTTTGAAATATGCTTCGTTTATTCATAATACATGAGTTTGGTCCGGAAACAGGGTGGGTGTGATGATGATGTAAAGAATATATAGATTGGAACAGGTGAAAATGTTTTTTTTGAAAAAGTTTTAAAAAACGTATTGCAAACACTTTTAGTACATGGTATATTATTTCTTGTCGCTAAGACAACAACTTAAACAACTAACAAGTTGGAAAAACATTTTAAAAAAAGTTGTTGACGAAACGTGACAGAATGTGTTACATTATAGAGGTCGCTTCTGAGAGAAACGACAACAAAAATTGCTCTTTGAAAACTGAACAAAACAAAGCGCCAACGTTAAATTTTAAGTGAGCACACACTATTAAAAAAGCAAATGAGCAAGTCAAACATTTCTTC